>CAZBLQ010000300.1:0-1570 GCA_964492635.1 uncultured Oleiharenicola sp. | reverse complement strand
GCTGCTTTTGCCCTCCAGTGTGCGGGCATCGTTTCCGAAATCCAGATTCTCGACGCCAACAACGACATGGCCGAGGGCGAGGCACTCGATCTCCTGCACGGTTCCTCCGCGATCGCCGACCAGCGCATCTACGCTGGCGACTATGCTCGCGCGAGGGACAGTGACATCTTCGTCATCACCGCCGGCCTGCGCCGCAAGCCCGACGAGTCGCGGCTTGATCTGATCAATCGCAACGTCGTGCTGTTCTCCGGCATTCTCGAGAGCATCAAGGCCGCCGGTTTCCGGAAGGACGCGCTGTTTTTTGTCGTATCGAATCCCGTCGACATCCTCACCCAGCTTGCGGCCGCGAAGCTCAGCTTGCCGTGGTCACAGGTTCTCGGTCTCGGCACGATGCTCGACACCGCGCGTTTCCGCTCGCTCATCGCGCAGGAGCTCAAGCTCGCTCCCACGCAGGTGAAAGCGCTGATCCTCGGCGAGCATGGCGATTCGATGTTTCCCGTCTGGTCTTCCGCCACGCACGCGGGCCTGCCCCTCGTCAAGTTTCCCGGCTGCACGCCGACCTTCCAGTCGCAGATCTTCGAACGCACCAAGGGCAGCGGCGCGGAGGTCATCCGCCGCAAGGGCGGCGCCGGGTGGGCGGTGGGTCTCACCATCGCCGAGGTTGTCCACGCCATCGCGCACGACCGGCGCCAGGTGCTGCCCGTTTCCACTGTCCAACAGGGCGCCTACGGACTGAAGGGCGTCGCCCTCAGCGTGCCGACCGTCGTCGGGCGCGCCGGTGCGCTCGCCCACCTTCAGGTTGAACTCTGGCCGAAGGAGCAGCAGGCGCTGCAGGCCTCCGCCCGGGCGTTACAAGAGACGTTCGCCAAGGTGAAGGCCGGGTGATTTCTGATCCGGACAGTTGGAACCATGGGTACGCGCGATAAACAATATCGCCAAAACGCGACCGGAGTCCGATATTGCCTCCTTGTGGCGTCACCGGCCTGGAAGCCCGCTGCGACCGTCCTCCCGTCCACCGTGTCATGAAATCCTATCATTTTGTAAATTATCTCTGGGATGACACCAAGGCGGCTGCGCTCGACCCGGTGGGCCGCCTCGTCTACCGCTCCAATCTCCTCGGCAGCGACCTGCGCATCACCAACACCGGGGGCGGCAACACGTCGTCCAAGCTGCCCGAAAAGGATCCGCTCACCGGCTCGCCCGTCGAGGTGCTCTGGGTCAAGGGTTCCGGTGGCGACCTGCGCACCAGCACCCGGGAAAATTTCTCGTCCCTCCAGCAGCAGAAGCTGTTCGATCTCCAGAAACTCTACGCCGCACGCGCCGACAAAGGGCTGAAGGCGCCGGCCGAGGACGACATGGTGGGCATGTACAACCACACCACGTTCAACCTCAACCCGCGGCCGTCCTCGATTGACACGCCGCTGCACTCTTTTTTGCCGGGCAGGCACGTGGACCACATGCACCCGAATGCGATCATCGCCATCGCGGCCTCGGCCAATTGCGAAAAACTCACCAAGGAAATCTTCGGCGGCGAGATGGCTTATGTGCCATGGATGCGGCCGGGCTTCGA
>CAZBLQ010000299.1:0-1593 GCA_964492635.1 uncultured Oleiharenicola sp. | reverse complement strand
GCCGTGCGCGACGGCTGGCTGGTCCCGCTCATAATGAAGTCGATGGCCCTCAAGATCGACGTTCGCGGGGTGAAGGTAGGCAAGACCAGCGAGGGAAGCGACTTCACCGACCGCACGCTTGGGAAGCACATCGTCCCCGTGATCGACGCCCTGGCAGAGCAGTTGTACATCTTGGCCCACAACCGAAAGACGATGGCCTTCGTGCCGTCGGTCGAGTGCGCGGAGCTTCTGGCCGACGCCGTGAACCGCCTTGGGATGAAGGGAATCTGGGTGTCCGGCTACACGGAGAAGGACGACGACATCCGCACGCGGGACTTCATGGCGTCTGGCGCCGGGACGGTCCTCTGCAACGCATCCATCTACGCCGAGGGCGTGGACTTCCCCGACGTGGACTGCATCATGCACGGGCGGGTCACTAAGTCGCGCTCCCGCTACTGCCAGCAGACCGGACGGGGCACGCGCACCCTCCCCGGCACGGTGGACGGCCTTCCCACGCCGGAGTTGCGCCGTGCGGCGATAGCGGCCAGCGCAAAGCCCAATACGCTCCTCCTAGACCCCCTGTGGCTCTCCGACCGCCTCGACATCTGCCAGCCCTACGACCTCGTTACGACGCACCCCAAGGTGAGGGCGATAATGGCCGAGATGGGCGGCGAGGGGTTGGATCTCGTCAGCATGGAGGCCGCGGCAACGCGGGACTTCATCGCCGCGCTGGAGAAGGAGGCGAAGCGTCAGAAGGCGAAGGCTGCGCGAACCATCGACCCCCTTGGGTGGGCGGTTGACTTGGGGGACGAGAGGATGGCGGCGTATGAACCCGAGACTGATCTGGAGCGGAGGGCTCCCACCGAGGGCATGCTCAACTTCCTGCGAAGGCAGCGTATCGACGTGGAGAAGGTGACGTCCTTCGGGCTCGCCAGGGAGATGATAGGGCGCATCACAAACAGGTTCAAGGCGAACCTTGCCACGCCGCACCAGCTTCACTTCCTGAACATACTCGACTATGACCCCAAGAAGGCCGTGCTCCTCACGGAGCAGGCCGCCTCGGACCTGATAACTGAACTCAAAAAACAAAGGGATGAACGCCGTGCAAAACGAAAACTTGAAGCAAACAAATGAGGGCTGGTGGGTTTTAACCCGCGACACGCACCTCTCAAGGTGGATCGAGAACCACCGCCGCCTCGACATCGCGGTGGGGGAACTGCTGCCCTTCCAGAAGTACATCCCCGTCGGTGGCACGGTGATCGACGTCGGGGCCAGCTTGGGCGACCACACGATGACCTACGCCGACTTCGTTGGCCCCACCGGCAAGGTCATCGCCTTTGAGCCGAACCCCGACAGCGCGGAGTGCCTGCGCCGCAACATGGCGGGCTACCCGAATGTCCTCGTCGTCGAGGCAGGGCTGTCCGATTCCACCGGCACGGCATGGCTGGAGAGGGACGCCAACGTGGGGGCGAGCCATCTCACAAGGGCCACCGAGGGCTCTACCGGCGACGTCCGCACCGTGACTCTGGACGACTTCGTGGCGGCGAACCCCGGCTGGTTCAAGCGCCTCGACTTCGTGAAGATCGACGCCGAGGGCTTCGAGCCGTTCATATT
>CAZBLQ010000298.1:0-1603 GCA_964492635.1 uncultured Oleiharenicola sp. | reverse complement strand
GGACGTTGGCGCCGACCTTCACCTTTCGAACGAGGTCCTTGCGGACAACCTTGCCAGCGAAGAGTCGGTTGACCTTGTCGTCGAGGGCGTCGCGTGGAGGGGGAGTTGTCATGGTCATCGGATCACACCCCGAGCTTCACAAGTATTTCCGCTGAACGGAAGAGATCGCGGTCGGTGGCCGGATCTTGGATCACCACGGTAACCTTTGTTGCTTGGTCGGCGCTCAGGATCAGAGCCACGCTGGCGGGCTTGCCTGGTTCAAGCCGAACCGTCTTGGTCGCTACGTCCAGCTTCGCTCCGACCGCCATGCCGGCCTCGCCCACGGGCTTGCCAGCCGACAGCAAGAGGGGACGCACGGTCAGACCATCGTCGAGGAGGCTGAGGTTCGCGCCACCAAGCTGGACCACGACGGTGAAGATGCGGTTGGTGATCGCGTCGGGAATCCCGTTCACAGTGATCGCGGGACCATCCTTCATCGTCACCGGAGCCGACGTTTTCGTGCGGACCGTAACGACCGGGATGACCAACTCCTGAAGGCTCGGGCCTCCGTGGTGATAGTCGAGACCTCCTCCAGCCTTGAACACAGCCGCGCCGGTCGGAAAGACGAAGTCCAGATCGGTCTTGTAGCCCAGGTCCGCACCGCTCACCCGCACGCACCCGGGAGGCGTGGCACCCCCGCGGCCCATCCAGCAGCGCCGATGAAGCTCGATGGTTTCACCGCCTGGCGCCTCGATCTTCATCGAGTCGTCCTTGTCAGTGGTGAAATGATGACCGTGATCAGCGGTGATCACGCTCGACTCGACGCCCACCGCTGCCAGCTTCGTGATGGCGTCGGCGAGGTGCACGATCATCGAGCCCATGACCTGGCGCGCCACCAGGGCAAAGCCCTTCTCACCGATGGCATCGATCTCCTGGGAACGAACCACGATGATCTGCGCGCCCGCCACTTTGTCCTTCAACCACTTCTTGGGGTGCGTGAAGTCGTCCAGCGTCAGGTCCACCATCGCGGGCGTTCGAGCAGCGAAGAACTTTTTGCGGGCGGCAACGTCCGCCAAGAAAACACCGTCGATACGCGCTCCGAGCTTCTTGTCCACGGCCACCACGTCGAAGCTCGCCGCAGCGCCGGGGTGGAGCGCCGCCATACCGACGGGGGTGATGGTCGGCATCGCGGCGACAGCCGGCCGCACGGCGATCTCGGACGCATGCGTCAGAAACTCCTTCAACTCGACCCCCATCTCGTAGCGCAGGGCATCGACCAGGAAGTAGGCCACGGGCTGCTGGCGGGTCTGGACGACCTCGGAGAAAATGCGGGTCTGATGTAGAGCCCCGGCCACGAACCAACCGGCCGCCTGGAACGCTCGACTCCATCCCGCGGCCATTCTGTCGCACGCTTCCTCATAGGCGCGCCGAACGAGACCAAGCGCCCTCTCGGCAATCGCCTCCAACTCGTCGTTTCCGGGGGTGGTCACCAGGGCCTCCAGGCGGCGGTGGGCGCGGTCCAGGCGGTACCATCCCTCTTGCTCGTCCGTGTAGGCCCGCAGCCAGTCCATCGCCGTGGCTCGCTGTGTCGCCAGACCTCGTTGCACTTCGGCGGCCAGCTTCC
>CAZBLQ010000297.1:0-1634 GCA_964492635.1 uncultured Oleiharenicola sp. | reverse complement strand
CTGGTCCTCGCCGACATCGACATGAAGCCGATGGACGGCATCACGCTGCTCAAGCAGCTGAAGCTGTGGGACCCGAAATCGATCGTCATCATCATGACGGCGTACGCCAGCACGGAGAGCGCGGTCCAGGCGCTGAAGTTTGGCGCCTTCGATTATCTGCAGAAGCCGTTCCGGGTCGACGAGCTGATTGCCACGCTCAAGCGCGGCATCGAATTCAAGCAGTTCCAGAGCGACCGCGCGATTGCCGGCCTCGCCCCGAACGCCAAGGCCGAGGACATCGAGGGCCGGCTGGTCGGCCAGAGCCCGGTCATCAAGAAACTCATCCAGCAGGTGAAGAAGCTTTCCACCGTGCGCTCGCCCGTGCTCCTGCAGGGCGAAAATGGCACGGGGAAGATCGCCGTGGCGGAGCTGCTGCATGCGGCGGGCGGCGCCACGGATTCGCAGCTCGTGCGCATTGATTGCTCGCTCAGCTCGGAAGCGAGTTTTCGCGAGGGCCTGCTGGGTGCGAATGGCGCCGGCGGCGCCTGGGTGCACCAGGCGAAGGGCGGCACGCTCTTCCTCCAACATCTGCAGTGCCTTTCCCTGCCGGTGCAGAAGGAGCTCGTGGGCGTCCTGCGCAACACGGCGCACGGTTTTCGCCTGATCTGCACCACGACCGAGGACTTGGAGAAACTGACCGACGAGGGCCGGTTTCACGACGAGTTGTTCTACCGGGTCGCGTCCCTGCCCGTGAAGATGCCGCCGCTGCGGGAGCGTCCGGAAGACATTCCCCTGCTCGTGAAGAAATACGCGGGGATGGCGGCCAACCCGCATTTTGACTCGAACTTTGTGGAATTCACCGATGACGCCATGTCCGTGCTGCTCGCCTATCACTGGCCGGGCAACCTGACCGAGCTTTTTCAGGTGATTTCGAAGATTGTCACGACGACCGAGACGCGGGTCATCACCTCGGAGCAGCTGCCCCTGCGGCTGCGCGAGCTGCAGCACTGGCCGACCCTCGCCGAATATCTTTCGGGCCAGGAAAAGCAGTATGTGGACCTCGTGCTGCATGCGTCCCGCGACGACAAGAAGGCCGCGGCGAAAGTGCTCGGGGTCGACGCCGCCAAACTGGCGTAGGGCGGGACATTGCAGCGGGGCGTGCTTTCCCGCTTGCCGCGCGTTTGGGCGCTCTCAACTGTCACCGAAATCTACGCGCATGCCCAAACGCACCGACCTGAAGTCCATCCTCATCATCGGCGCCGGCCCCATCGTCATCGGCCAGGCCTGTGAGTTCGACTATTCCGGCACCCAGGCGTGCAAGGCGCTGAAGGAGGAGGGTTATCGCGTCATCCTCGTTAACTCGAATCCGGCCACGATCATGACGGACCCGGAGTTCGCTGATGTCACTTACATCGAGCCACTTACGGTTGATTTTCTCGAGCGCATCATCATCGCGGAACGCCCGTCGGCGCTGCTGCCCACGCTCGGTGGCCAGACCGCCCTCAACCTGTCGATGGAGCTGCACAAGGCCGGCATCCTGGAGAAATACGGTGTCGAGATGATCGGCGCGAAGAGCGAGGCGATCAACAAGGGCGAGGACCGCGAGCTCTTCAAGCAGGCCATGATCAAGATCGGCCTCGATGTGGCGCGGTCCC
>CAZBLQ010000296.1:0-1667 GCA_964492635.1 uncultured Oleiharenicola sp. | reverse complement strand
CAGGGAGAGGGCAGGGTGCATGTGCTGCGGGGTGTTACTTTCGAGGCCCGGCGCGGTCACGTCACGGCCATCGTTGGCCCGTCCGGCTGCGGCAAGTCCACCTTGCTCTACCTCCTCGGTCTCCTCGACCAGCCCGATGGCGGCGAAATCTGGATCGACGGCCGGCTGATGTCCAACACCGGTGATCTGGAGCGTACGGCCGCGCGCGGGGCGCACATCGGCTTCGTTTTTCAGTTCCACTTCCTCATGCAGGAGTTCTCGGCGCTCGACAATGTCATGATGCCCATGCGCAAGCTCGGCCGGCTCCCGGAGGCGCAAATGGCGGACCGGGCCCGCGGGCTGCTTGACGCGGTCGGCCTCGGCGACAAGACCCACCGTCTTACCACCCAGCTCTCCGGTGGCGAACAGCAGCGTGTGGCCATTGCCCGCGCCTTGGCCAATCAGCCGGCCATTATTCTCGCCGACGAGCCCACCGGTAACCTCGATGTCAAGAATTCCACCCTGGTGTTCGACCTTTTAACCCGGTTGGCCAAGGAAAACGGCCAGGCCGTGGTGCTCGTGACCCACAATCCCGATATCGCCAGCCGTTGCGATGAGACCAAGCCCATGCGGGATGGCGAGTTTCTGCCGTAAAGGTCCGTCAAAGATGGATTGGCCGGTAATTTGCCGGAAAGCCGGGCCGGGGGCTTGCTAATAGTCAGTCCGGCCCGAATCCTTTTGGAAATTTTGTTTTACATTGGTGGGACGGCTTCTTTGCTTTGACCCGAATTTGAACCACACATCCACACTGTGAGTCCGCCTTATTCGCGCAAATCATTCCTTGCCAAGCTGGGTGGCCTGTTGGCCGCTGTCGGGATTGCCCCCGCTTTACTGGAAAAAACAGGCGCGGTTGTCTCTAGCGTGACCGCCACTCCGGTCGCCCTTCGACCCGAGCCGCGTGCCGTGGTGCGCAAGGAAGGCAGTTACTGAGGCGCTTAAGCGCAGGTAACGCTCGAATATCAGCCGGTCCCATGTCGAATATTTTCCCGAAATCCGCCAACGCCCTGCCGCTGCAGATCGTGATTTTTCTGTTTGTGCTCGGCGGGGTCGCGGCGGCGGGCATCACCTATTATGCCACGCCGGCATACCTGCGGGTCGGCTACCAGCCGGTGCAGCCCGTCCCGTTTGACCACAGCCTGCACGCCGGCCAGCTCGGCATTGACTGCCGCTATTGCCACGCCGCGGTGGAAAAATCCGGCACGTCCAGCATCCCGGCGGCGCAAACCTGCATGAACTGCCACAGCCAGATCAAGACCGCGAGCCCCTTGCTGGAAGTTGTGCGCGAAAGCTACAAGACCGGCGATCCCGTCCCGTGGGTGAAAATCCACCAGACGCCCGACTTCGTTTACTTCAACCACTCCGTCCATGTGAACCGCGGCGTCAGTTGCGTCGAGTGCCACGGCAAGGTCAACGAAATGACGACCGTCTACCATGCCAAGCCGCACAGCATGAGCTGGTGCCTCGACTGCCACCGCAATCCCGCGATCCGCATCCGCAATCCGGAGGATATCTTCAATCTCGATTCCCTGACGCTCGCCGAGCAGGGCAAACTCGAACAGGCGAAAGGCTTCATTCATGACTGGAAGGTCAAACCGCCGCAAAGCTGCTCCGGCTGCCATCGCTGATGA
>CAZBLQ010000295.1:0-1688 GCA_964492635.1 uncultured Oleiharenicola sp. | reverse complement strand
ATCATCACCGGCATTCTCGTGGCGCTTGCGCGGGTGGCGGGGGAAACTGCGCCGCTGCTGTTTACCGCGCTCGGCAACAGTTTCTGGAACCGCAACCTGGCCGAACCGATCGCCGCGCTCCCCTTGCAAATCTTCTCCTATGCGATTTCACCTTATGATGACTGGCACCGTCAGGCTTGGGCCGGGGCCCTCGTCCTCCTGCTGCTGATCCTCTGTCTGAACATCGCTGTCCGCATTATTTCGCGCGGTAAATCCTCCACCTGAACCTTTTCTCACATGGCACAAGCTATCGCTGATCTTCCTCGCACGGCTGTCCAGCCGGTCCCGCCTTCAGGGGCATCGCAGCCCGTCATCCCGGAAGACAACCCGGCCTTTGATATCCGCAAATTCTCCCTGTGGTATGGTGCGCGCCAGGCGCTCTACGATGTCGATATCCGGATCGCCGCGCGCAATGTCACGGCGATCATCGGGCCCAGCGGTTGTGGCAAGTCCACTTTCTTGCGGGCCTTGAATCGCATGCATGAGCTCACGCCGGGCACCCGCATCACCGGGTCCCTGCATCTCTACGGCGAGGACCTCTATGCGGCGACGGTTGACCCGGTGGTGGTCCGGCGCCGGGTCGGCATGGTCTTTCAGAAGTCGAACCCGTTTCCTACAATGTCCATCGAGGAAAATGTGCTCGTCGGCCTGCGACTGAACGGAGTGCGCGACCGGGCCCTGCTGCAGCAGCGCCTGGAAGAATCGCTCCAACTGTCCGCGCTCTGGGACGAGGTAAAGGACCACCTCAAGCGCCCGGGCACGAGCCTGTCTGGCGGCCAGCAACAGCGGCTGTGCATTGCGCGGGCGCTCGCGGTCCAACCGGACGTGCTCCTCATGGATGAGCCCTGCTCGGCGCTGGATCCGATCGCGACGGCCAAGATCGAGGAGCTGATTCAAATTCTTCGCACGCGTTACACAGTGGTCATTGTCACGCACAACATGCAACAAGCCGCGCGCGTGTCCGATCGGACGGCTTTTTTTTATCTGGGCAAGCTGATCGAATACGACGAAACCAAGAATATCTTCATGAAGCCCGCCAACCCCCAGACCGAGGCCTATGTCTCGGGTCGGTTCGGCTGAAATTTCCCACTCCACCATGACACACTTCACCGAAGAGATGACCAAGCTGAAGGAGACGATCCTGGCGATGGCGAGCCACGCCGAGTCCGCGGTGGCACGATCCATGCGCGCGCTCGTTGAGCGCGACGACGCCCTCGCGCTCAAGGTTCAGGCGGACGACAACATCATCGACCAGTTTGAAATCGAAATCGACGACATCGCCATCCATCTCCTGGCCAAGGCGCCGCTGGCCACCGACCTCCGCCTCATCACCGTGGCCATGAAGATCTCCCAGAATCTCGAGCGGGTGGGCGACGAAGCCTGTTCCATCGCCCGCCGGGCGCACGACCTCAACGCCGAGCCGCAGCTCAAGCCCTATATCGACCTGCCGCGCATGGCCACGATGTCCATCGAAATGCTGCGCGACGCGCTTACGGCCTTCATCGAGCGCCAGCCGGACAAGGCCCGCGCGGTGATTCCGCGCGACAAGGACGTCGACGATCTCAACCGCCAGCTCCACCGCGAGCTGTCGAGCTACATGGTGGAACGCCCGACCACGATCACCCGCTGCCTCAACCTCATGGTGATTT
>CAZBLQ010000294.1:0-1708 GCA_964492635.1 uncultured Oleiharenicola sp. | reverse complement strand
TTTCGCTTACTGGTCGTGAGCAGCTTGTTGCCGTTGAAACTGAAGCAGCCCATATCCCCGAAACTTCCGACGCCACGCCCCTTGTAGGATGCGCCCAGACCCTCGGTCGCATCCTCGATCACCTTGAGGCCGTACTTGCGGGCTGCTTCCAGGATGGGATCAAGGTTCACCGGATGCCCAAGGATGTGAACGGGGATTATCGCGGTCACCCGGCGCCCGGTGAGCCGGTTATAAAGCGCTCCTTCGTGCCAGCGGCAGCCCCGCTCCAGGAAATCCACGACGCCAGACGGATCCATCTGCCAAAAGTCCGGTTCTGCGTCGATGAACACCGGCCAGGCGCCGGCATAGCGGATGGCATTCACCGGGGCGATGAAGGTCAGGGTCGAAACGAGAACCTCGTCCTCCGGCTTCACCCCGGCCAGCAACAAGGCCACGTGCAAGGCCGCGGTCCCGTTGACCGTGGCGACGGCAAAACGGGTGCCGACCCGGCTGGCGATTTCGCTTTCGAACCGGTCGACATAGGCGCCCACGGAGGAGACCCAGGCGGTGTCGAGGCATTCCTTGACGTATTTCCACTCGTTGCCGCGGATTTCCGGCACAATGAGGGGGATGAATCCGGCGGGTGGCGGCGCACCCGGCGCGAGGGTTTCAGTCGGTTTCAATTTTTAAAGGCAGGATCGGCGAAATTTCTCAGAATGCCGGCCTGAATCAGCCGGACGGTTTCCGCGATCCCGTCAGGCACGGTCAGCGTGATTTTAAACCCCAGCTCGGTCTGGATGCGGGCGAACGAAACCCGATAATCCCGCGGATCCTCGGTTTTGCGCACGTATTCGACCACCGCATCCGGTGCGTGGGGACGGATCAGCTCGACCAGTTGCTGCTTTTGGAAGTTTTGCGTCGTGTCACCCACATTGAACACCCGGTGCGCAACCTTTGCGGCCGGTGACTCCAGCACCAGTTGGATGGCGCGGGCCGCGTCCCGCACATGGATGTAGGGACGCCAAAACTGTTCACCAAAAACCTTGAGCTGCTTCTTCGTCAGCATTTCCAGGGTGAATTCATTCACCGTCAGATCGAAACGCATTCTTGGTGACACACCATATACCGTGGAGAATCGCAGAGGGGTGGGGCACCATCCCGCCTGGCCGCTGCTCTGCAGCAGGGCCTTTTCCACGGCAACCTTGGTCTCGGCATAAAGCGACACCGGGCTCAGCTCGGATTCCTCATCAACATAACTGTTGGCGTCCTTCATCTTGCCGTAGTTGCTGCAGGTCGAGGCAAAGATGAACCGGCCGACCCCGGCGCGCCGGCTCTCCTCGATCAGCGCCAGCGAGGCGTCGAGGTTGGTCGCGCGCGCCAGCTCCGGCTGGCGGGAACAGGCCGGATCGCCGACCACGGCGGCCAGATGAACCACCGCCTCCCGGCCGGAAACAGCGGTTTGCACCGTCGCGCGATCCCGGATGTCGCCGCGAATGAATTCAAATCCCGGATGGCACCAGACGCCGAGAAGAGGCTCGCCGCCATGCGCCAGATGGTCCAGCACACGGACCTCGTGCCCGGCGGCGAGCAGAATTGGAGCGAGAGTGGAACCGACGTAGCCTGCGCCACCTGTGATCAGTATTTTCATGTCAAATTTTTCCTTTCAGCACATCTTCCTGCGCCTGCTGATAATCTTCATGCTGCCCGACATCGAGCCAGTATTCCATGA
>CAZBLQ010000293.1:0-1720 GCA_964492635.1 uncultured Oleiharenicola sp. | reverse complement strand
TTAATTTCACCCCACCGCCGGTCCCAGCTGGATTGTCGGATGTGGTTGAGATTTCAGCCGGTGCCTATTTTTCTCTTGCGCGCAAGAGCGATGGGACCCTGGTGGTGTGGGGCTCCAATCCGGGAGGCCCGGTGATCGATCCGCCGGCAGGATTGAACAATGTGATCTCCATCGCCGCGGGCACGACTAATGCCTTGGCCTTGCGCGATGCATCAGATGACCCGCTTCCATCCGTCGCCACGCACCCGCAGAGTGGGCTGCGCGCCGTCGGCCAGGACTACACCTTTACCGTGACCGCTGCGGGCCCGGGCCCGTTCGCCTATCAATGGCGCAAGGACGGAGTTGAACTACCCGGACAGACGAATGCCAGCCTTACACTGACTCTCCTCCAGCACAGTGACGCCGGAACCTACGATGTCGTGGTGACCAGCTATCTCGGCAGCGTGACAAGCAATGCTGCGGTGCTGACCATTGAAGACCCGCCGGCAGTGAACAGTGCGTCCAATAGCCGTGTCGTCGGCACGCCAGGTCAGCCGATCAGTTTCTCGGTCGCGGCCACGTCGACGAACGGCCCGCTCACCTACCAATGGAAATTCAACAACCGGCCGATACCAAGTGCGACTTCTTCCACTTATTCGCTGGCCAGTTTCATTTATGCCGATGCAGGTGCTTACACGGTGGAGATCACCGACACCCATGGGGTGGTGACCCGGGTGACCTATTTTGCCCTCTCCGGCTACGGGCGCACACAGGTCGTCGCCTGGGGCGGCCGCAATGCCGGCGGAGAACTCAACGTGCCGGCTGACCTCGGTACCGCGGTGGCTATTTCCGCGGGCGGCTCACATTCACTCGCCCTGCGCGCTGACGGCACGGTGGCGGGTTGGGGTGGGCAAATTCCCAGCGAAAACTTCAATCAAGACGTCGTTCCGGCTGGATTGTCCGACGTCGTCGCCATCGCCGCCGGCGATTTCTATTCGCTCGCACTTAAATCCGACGGCAAGGTGGTCGGATGGGGTTATAATGGCAGCGGAGTAAACGGCAGCGGACCACTCGACATTCCGGCCGGTCTTTCCGGCGTTATTGCAATTGCAGCTGGAGACGGGCGTTCCCTAGCGCTGAAATCCGACGGCACTGTAGTCGCGTGGGGCTCCAACCTGACGGGCGTCTTCACCGTACCGGCCGGTTTGGGCGACGTGGTTGCGATCTCGGCCGGCGGTCATTTTTCTTTTGCGTTGAAGGCCGACGGCACCGTGGTGGCCTGGGGCTACAACAGCGACGGTATCCTTAACGTTCCGGCCGAACTCGCGGATGCGCTCGCGGTCGATGCCGGCAGCATGCATGCCTTGGGACTCAAATCCGACGGCACTGTCGCGGGATGGGGGCGCAATATCGATAACTGTGGCTGCACCATCCCCCCAGCGGGTCTTGCAGGTGTCGTGGCAGTGTCCGCTGGCGGGGATTTCTCCACTGCCCTTAAATCGGATGGCACCGTGGTGGCCTGGGGTTTGAATTGGTACGGAGAAACGACCATTCCGGCCGGTCTGGCTCAGGTTGTAGAAATTTCCTCGGGTGGCGAGCAAACCCTGGCGCTGCGCGATGCAACCGGCGACAGCGCGCCAAACATCAGCGCGCACACTGAATCTCAAACAAAGAGTGTGACTCAAACGGCGATCTTCAGCGTTACTGCCTCGAGCGGCACCGCACCTTTATCCTATCAGTG
>CAZBLQ010000292.1:0-1720 GCA_964492635.1 uncultured Oleiharenicola sp. | reverse complement strand
GGTTCATTTCCTTGAGATGGGAATTCAATTCGCTGGCGCGGATGAGGCGGATTTGAAGTTCGGAGGATTTGGTCACGTTCCGCCAGGCCAGCCCGGAGCCCACCGCCGAAATCGCCGCCAGCAGGGCGATGATGGAGCGGAGCCAAAGATCATGTTCGAAAGCCGCCCGGAGGGTTTGAGTGGACATGACGATGACAAAACTATGCACGCCCTGTTTCTGACGCAGGGCCTGGTATTCCTCGTCGCTCATCCAGCGGGGGCGCCCGAAACGGGGACGGCCACCGCCATCACGGGCCCGCATCCGGTTCGTGTCGTTGTCCGGCGGCGGTGGCTGCATTCCTCCGGGATTGTTTTCCTGAACCGCCGCGGGATTGGCCGGATTCTCCGGCCGGGGTTCGGAAGCGCTTTCCGGAGGAGGTCCGGGAGGAGGCAGGCTCATCCGGTTGGTGGCAAAGTGGTTGGTAAAATCCTGCCGGGATAGGATGATCGGCAGGTTGGTGCCCTCGATGTCATAGGTGAGATTGGTGCCGAGGTCCACCTGATTCAAAAGCGTGACGGTCTGCGCATCCCAGTGTTCCGCCGCGCCTGCACTACCCCGGGCTTGAAAATCAATTCCGGTCCCGGCGGAAGCCACCATCTCGCCCGCGGCGTTTAATAGCGCAATGCCGTTTAATTCTGTCTTGTCCTGCTTGAGCAATTCTGTCAGCGACGCTTCGAGCCGTTCCTTGGAGACCACGCCGCCAAAGCGCCGTTGCGAGCGGAGCACGATGCCCAGCGTCGTGGAAATGTCCTTGGCCCGGTTCACGAGCGCCGCGCGGGCTTCAGCCCGGACACGAACATGCTCGGCCAACTGCCAGACGACGACGAACACCCAGACCCCGAGCAGGAGTCCGTAGATCAAAGTGCTGCGGCGTTTCAGTTCCATAAATTGCCTTGTGTCATGCAAACCATTCCCCAAAAAACATTGTGTCTTACTTGCTCTTTTTCACCGGCACCCGGTCCAGAAACTGGTCGAGCTCCTGTTCCGAAACCGAATTGGTGATGAGGTGCGTCTGGTTGGCTTCATGGAGCGAAAGCGACACCAGCTGGCTGGGCGCCTGAACAACGTGCGGGGTCAGGAAAATGAGCAACTCCTGCTTGGTGGCGCTCTTCGCGCTGGCTTTGAAAAGAGCTCCCAGAATCGGAATGTCACCGAGGAACGGAATCTTGCTGTCGCTCGACGCCTTCGTGTTCGCAATCAACCCCCCGATGATAACCGTCTGCCCGTCGGGAGTGACGACCACCGTGTTGGCGGAGCGTTTGTTGATGTTCGGCGCATAGACAGCGGACGAAAACAGGCTGCCCCCCGCAATCACCTGCCCGGGAGTCGAGGTATCGACGGACGTTTCCTGCGGCTGGAGGATCATTTGCACCATGTTGTTGGCGCCGATGAACGGCGTCACATCCAGCTGGATGCCGACATTTTGATAGGATCCATTGATGGTGGGAATGGTGGCGCCGGAATTGCCGACGGAGCTGAAGGCAACCCCGCTGGGCAGGAAAATGCTTTGGCCAGCGACAATCTCCGCCAGCTGTCCGTCGCGCGCGAGGATGGACGGGCGCGAAAGGATTTGCGCCTTGCCGGCTTGCGCGATGGCGCGCAGCGTCGCCTGAAAATCACTGCCGAGGATTTGATACATTCCCTGTGGATTTCCCGCCGAAGCCAGGCCGAAATTATTCT
>CAZBLQ010000291.1:0-1727 GCA_964492635.1 uncultured Oleiharenicola sp. | reverse complement strand
CATCATCGCCATCAACATCGAGCAGGGCGACACGCTCATCGCCGTCAAGGAAATCATTGTCGGCAACCAGGTCGTCATCATTTCCGCCGAAGGCATGTCCATCCGCTTCCCCGAGGAGGATGTGCGCGAGATGGGCCGCCCCGCCACCGGCGTCATCGGCATGCGCCTCGACAAAGGCGACAGCGTCAAGGCCATGGAGGTTGTGGATGCAGCCTGCACGCTCCTCGTCGCCGGCGTCAACGGCATCGGCAAGCGCACGCCGTTCGACGACGAGGACGGCCCCGTGTTCCGCCTCCAGTCGCGCGGCGGCAAGGGCGTCATCGCCATCAAGACCGAAAGCGGGGTCGCGGGCGCGCTGAGTGTGCGCGAGAATGACGAGGTCATGATGCTCACCGCCTCCGGCCAGGCCGTGCGCTCGCCGGTGAAGGACATCCGCACCACTGGCCGCGTCGCGCAAGGGGTCCGCCTCGTCCGTCTCGAAACCGGCGACAAACTCGTCGGCCTCTGCAAGGTCATCGAGACCGAGGACGCGGGCGAGGAAGAAGCCAAGGCGTAAACGTTCACCGCCAAGCAGCGAAGGGCGCAAAGGTGAAACTTCGCGCTCTTTGCTTCTGTGTGGTTAAAGCACCTCTTTAATCTTCGCCGCCAGCCGGTGCGCCGACGCTCACGAAGGCTGGGCCAGAGGATGAAGGCTGGGCGAGGGGATAAATGGCCGCGAAGCGGCCTATCAAACTTAGCCGTGGGCTTCAGCCCACGGTATCGGGCAATAAGATCGAAGGCGTCGCGTAGCGACGCTTGAGCCACGCCGTCATTCAAGCGTCACTACGCGACGCGGGTACGGATTATGCGATTTGTACCGTGGACTGAAGCCCACACTTACGGCCACGTCTTGAATTTGCATCTTACTGTTAATAAGCGGGTTGGGAATTTGACGCAAAATTCAGAAAGAGCGTCGCTGTATGTTTTGCGTCGCACCGTGGCACCGCTGCTTCCCGGAGACTAAAGTGACAAGTCCGTTCAAACTATGAGCGCAAGGCGGCGCGGCGGGAGAGGCGGCACTTGCCCTTGTCGTCGATGCCGATGCACTTGACCATGATTTCGTCACCCAGTTTGCAAACGTCCTCGACGCGGTTGACGCGGAAGTCCGCCAGTTCGGAGATATGAACCAGGCCCTCCTTGCCCGGCACGCACTCGACGAACGCGCCGAATTCCTTGATCGAACGGACAATGCCCTTGTAGGTCTTGCCGAGCTCGATTTGCGCGGTACTTAACCTGACCTCGACCGTCGCACCAGCGGCGGTGAGCTTCTTTTTGATGTCCTCGGCGTCCGCCTTGGACACACATTCCTTGACGATCTTGGACGCGCCGTGGACCAATTCCATGGCTTCTTTGAGGTCGAGGTTGGTGATCGCACGGACCTCCTTGATAACGCCAACCTTGTTTGCGCCACCTTCTATGAGAATGACCGTGAACACCGTCTTTACCTCGGCTGGGGCCGCCGCAGCGGCACCGTCACCAGCGGCCAGTAGAGCTTTCAGTAGGCAATGGCGAATATTGTCCTTTTGGCGCTCGATCTTTTCAGCCACATTACTTTCGTGAGTGCAAGCTTCACGCACTTCGGATTCGCTTTTAGCGATCCGATCACGTTTATCCGCATTGTCGTGTTGTGCGGTATCTAATTTGCGTTTTGGCAACCATCGCAGGAAAATCCATATCATGGAAGAGAC
>CAZBLQ010000290.1:0-1748 GCA_964492635.1 uncultured Oleiharenicola sp. | reverse complement strand
ATCGTGGATCTGTCTTCGTTCCAAATAACTCTCATCAGTCTGGAAATCCTGGCGCTCGCATTCGGTGGCATGCTGCTGGGACGTTCCTTCAACCTCCCTGGTTTCAAACCCACAGGATCGTGGCAAGGCAGGCTGGTTTATTGGCCGGTGGAAGGTTTCGACATCGCCCTTCTGATTGTGCTGATTTTTCTATTGGGTATAGTGAGTCAAGTCATGATGGTCGGCATTCTTGGTGAAACCATAAAAGCCTCCGTCGATCGAAAGGGCTTGGAGGTTGCAGTCTATGGCTTCGCAGAAAAAGGCGGAGGGCTGCTGGGTTGGCCCGTGTTTTACCTGATACGTCGTCGACTGTTTTCTTCCTTTTGTACCCCTCCCCCTGCGTCTACGACACCTCCTCCTATCCTCCCTTCTTGGACTCAAGCTCTGCGCGGAGGTTGTCTCACGCTGCTGACAGCACTGCCCCTCGTATATATCGTAGGGTTCGGCTGGCATGCTTTGCTAAGCTTGCTTGGACTGCCGAGCGAGCCACAAGAGTTGATCACCATTTTTAATGACACCCGCTCTCCCTACGTGATTGCCGGGATGATGGTAGTCGCCTGCATCCTCGCCCCGTTAAATGAAGAAATACTCTTTCGTAGAGTGCTTTTTCACTTTCTTCGTCAGCGCTTCGGTCGACTCATAGCACTCTCCGTTAGCGCGTGCCTGTTTGCTTTGCTGCACAGAAGTCTGGCCGGCTTTCTCCCGCTGGCGACATTCGGTCTGATGTTGGCACTAGCTTACGAACGCACCGGCGATATTCGGGTTCCCATGATCGCCCATGGTCTGTTCAATTTGAACACCATCATCGCCCTGCTCGCCGGGTTGTCGGCTTGATTCTATGAAGATTTTCACCGCTACGCATCGCCAGTCTGTCGCCGCCCACGGCGAACTCCGGCTCATCACCGAAGTACGGCGCTGGCTGGGCAAGGTCAGCCCGCGCACGCCATTCGGCATCGGCGATGATTGCGCGGTCCTTCCGCCGACCAGACGCGCCCAACTCGTCACGACTGATCCGGTGATTTACGGCCAGCACTTCGACGATGCCGTGCCGCCGCGCGCGGCGGGGGCAAAACTGCTCAAGCGCAACTTGAGCGATATCGCCGCCATGGGCGGGCGGCCGGTGGCGGCGGTACTGTCGCTCGCGCTGGCACCGGCGACCAACGTGGCCTGGTTGCGCGAATTCTATCTCGGTCTTGCGGCCTGCGCGCGGCGCTATCGGGTGAAAATTGTCGGCGGTGATATCACGCAGGCGCCGGCCGGATTTTTCGGCGCGTTCCTCACGCTGCATGGCGAGGCGACGGGACCGCGCGTCATCACCCGCAACAGTGCACGGGTACGCGACCATCTCTTTGTCACCGGCCGGCTGGGCGGCTCACGCCAGGACCATCATTATTCATTTCAACCCCGGCTGGCCGAAGGTGCTTGGTTGGCCAAACAGCCGGAAGTAGCCGCCATGATGGACGTGAGCGACGGCATCGCGAAGGATGTGCAGGCGCTCACACCCGCCGGTTTGCTTGCCTCGATCCTGCCCGCCGCCCTGCCCGTGAGCCCCGCCGCCGAAGCCGCCGCGCAACACAGCCGCCAGCCCGCCTGGGTGCATGCGCTCACCGACGGTGAGGACTACGAATTGCTCTTTGTGGTGCGGGCGCGGACCGATGCCGCGAGATTCGCCGCGCGCTGGAAGAAAGTTTTTTCCACCCCGCTGCATC
>CAZBLQ010000289.1:0-1751 GCA_964492635.1 uncultured Oleiharenicola sp. | reverse complement strand
CGGTAAGTTTCGGTTCCTTACCGACGTCGATCTTTCGTGTGAGAGCCTGGGCTAGTTGGTTTTCAGTCGGACCCGCAGCAAGCGCGGCGGGGACAGTCTGCGTCAAGGCGGCGGCGCTGGTTGCCACGCCAACGGTCCTCAAAAAATCACGTCTGTCGAATAGCGTATCTGCTCTCTTCATCACCTCTCCTACTGTTTCAGGGATCCGTCAGCATTGGTCGTAAAATCAAGGATAAGGAGCGGCTCCCCTGGGTTGCTTCGTAGGCTGCCAACGGGTTAATCCGAAGTTCCAGAGGCTTTGGACGGTATTCTACTGACTCGCGGAGAGATGGCAGCGAAATCAATTTCCCGTTACTGGGAACGCTCGGACCAGTTCATACGCCCGAGTCTGGAGCGGCGTCGGCTCGGGCACCTGCTTGCAAGTCAGCGTCACGTCTGCCGATTGGATTTCGTAGGTCACTCGCGCCCGGCTGGCCAACTCCGCCAGCAGGGTGCGGAAGCTGTGCAGAGGAAGACCGTCCGTCGTTTGATGCGAGGATTTCTTGGCCCGGGCCGAGGCGGAGGGTTCGGCCGGCCGAATGGGATCCCGGCGGTTTCTTTCCTCTCTCCGTTCCTCATCCTCGAACAGCAGCGGCGCCCACGCCTGGCGCAGGTGCCATTCCACATAGTAGGCGAGCAAGCATAAGAAAATATGCGCGGGCACCCGCGCTTCGGTGCGATGCCGAATGGGCCGCACCAACAGGTCGATGCCCTTCAGACACCGAAAAGCGCGCTCGACTTCCGCCAGACGCTTGTAACTTCGCACCGTGTCTTCCGCCGAGAGACGCTCGACGGGTTCGCTGGTGCGCAGCACATAAATCCCATCGAGCTGCGCTTCCTGGTCGATAGCAGTTTGCCGACGGCTCCACTGGAAGCTGCCCTCGCCGATGCGGCAGTCGAAGTGCTTGCCCACCTTGTAGCGGCCCAGCACTTTCCCCACCCGCAGTCCAATCTCCGCCGCGGTGAGCAGCTTCTTTTTCCGCCGCGCTACGTCCGTGGCGATCTGGGTCAAACTCTTTTCGGTAGCTTCCAGTAAGGCTTGCCGTTTGCGCGCGCGCTCCTCTTCCAACAGCGGGTTGTGGCAGACCACCAGCCGCTCACCGGGATAGTCGGGCGAGGTGATCTCGGCCAGGTTTTTCTCGTCCAGCAAGGAGAGTTGCAGAGCCCCTTTCTCGACCAACTCGCGAATCGCGCCACTCTTGAGCGCCGTGATCCAGCCCATGCCGGGATGCTTTTGCAGCTTGTCAATCTGCGGTTGTGTCAGCATCCCGCGGTCTCCCACCAGCACCACCCGCGCCAGCCCAAACCGCTGCCGCAGCTTCTCCACTTGATCGCCGACCGTGGTCGGGTCGCCCGTGTTGCCGGGGTAAACTTCCACCGCCACCGGACGGCCCTCGCCCTCCGTCATCACCCCGTAGACGATAATGGGGAGTTGCTTATCGCCGTCGCGGTTGTGACCAAAATGCGCCAGCGGACAGGTGCGGCCTTCATAGGAACTGCTGCTCACATCGTAAAGCACCAACCCGCCTTCGGTGAGATGACGCGCGGCCAACTTCTTCTCGATGCGCTCCTGGCGCGCCAGCAGCCAATCCATCGCGGCATAAAGTTCGTCCTCGCTGGCTTCCTCCACTCCCAACTCGGCGGCCAGCGTGGTGGTGTGCCAGACGCGGGTGGTCGCCAATTTCGAGCAGGGATCGATCAGGCGTTGGACG
>CAZBLQ010000288.1:0-1781 GCA_964492635.1 uncultured Oleiharenicola sp. | reverse complement strand
GGCAGGCTGGAACGTTCGACCAGAAGAGAGTGGTAGCGGGTGGCGATGAAAGGCGAGGGGAGCCCGCGGAAAATGTCGGTGCCGTGGTGTTTGATCGGCGACAGTTTCCCATGCATCTGACGGCCGGCGCGGATGACCTTGCCGCCGAATTGCTGCCCAATGGACTGATGGCCAAGACAGACCCCGAGGATTGGTTTCCTACCGGCAAAGGTCTCTATGATAGCGAGACTTACGCCGGCCTCGCTGGGCGTGCACGGACCCGGGGAGAGAAGAACCCGGTCCGGATTCAACTGTTCGGCTTCTGCAACAGACAGCTCGTCGTTGCGGAAAACGCGCATGGCTACCCCTAACTCGCCAAAATATTGGACGAGGTTGAAGGTGAAAGAGTCATAGTTGTCGATGACTAACAGCACTTTTGGTAACATACGCGGTAATTGACAGGGGGTCAAGTCCGCGGGCAGGGTGTGGGAAGCGTTGTAGCGGCGGTCTGTGACCGCTGGACGGCGCTCAATGAGCTCCGCTAAACATGCCCGATCACTTTCAACTCCTGTTAACCGACGCCGCGACTGCCGCGCGTCGCGGACGTATGCAAACGCTGCACGGGGTGATCGAGACGCCCATTTTCATGCCGGTTGGAACCCAAGGCACGGTCAAGGCTCTGACCCCCGTCCAAATCAGGGAGACCGGCGCGCAGATAATCCTCGGCAACACCTACCACCTCAATCTACGACCGGGCTCGGAACTGATTCGCGATCTTGGCGGGCTGCACAAGTTCATGGGCTGGGACGGTCCCATCCTGACCGACAGCGGCGGATTTCAAGTCTTCAGCCTGGCGAAACTGCGCGATATTCGCGACGAGGGCATCGCCTTCCAGTCGCATATCGACGGGGCAAAACTTTTCCTCGGCCCGCGCGAAGTGATGACAATCCAGGGCAATCTTGATTCGGACATTGCGATGGTCATTGACGAGTGTCCGCCCTGGCCCTGCTCACGCGACGAATGCCGCCGGGCGGTTGACCGTAGTTACCGCTGGGCGCAGCAGTGCCGGCAAATCGCCACCGACAATGGCTTCCTGAAATCCGGTCACCAAGTGTTCGCCATCGTCCAAGGTTCCACTTTTGATGATCTGCGCCGCGAGGCCGCCGAGGCGCTGGCGGCACTGGACTTTTCCGGCTACGCCATCGGAGGGGTCAGCGTGGGCGAGCCCGAGCCGGAGATGCTCAAGCAGGTGGCCGCGACCACCCCGTTTCTGCCCGCGCAAAAACCACGTTACACGATGGGTCTGGGCACGCCGCCCCAGATTTTGAAGATGATCGCGCTGGGAGTGGACCTGTTTGATTGCGTGCACCCGACCCGCGTGGCCCGCAACGGGGCGGCGTTCACGCCCAGCGGCCTGATCAATCTCCGCAACGAGCGTTACCGCGCCGACCCGCAACCCGTGGTCGAAGGGCTGGACAACTACACCTGCCGGAATTTCTCCCGCGCCTACCTGCGGCACCTGGTGATGGCCAATGAGATTCTCGCGAGCACGCTGCTCACGCTGCACAATGTCCATTTCTACCTCGACCTTGTTGCGCAGGCCCGCGCCCACATCGAGGCCGGCGATTACGGCATCTGGCACCGCGCCTGGATCGAGCGCTATGAGGCGGGCGAGCGCACCAGCGCTGACGCAAGTTTTGCTGGCTAGCTTCGCCGCCTTGCCCTAAGCATCCCTCCCGTCATGCGCATCCTCATCACCGGCGGCGCCGGTTTCCTTGGCAGTCATCTCTGCGACCGGCTGG
>CAZBLQ010000287.1:0-1791 GCA_964492635.1 uncultured Oleiharenicola sp. | reverse complement strand
CCGTAGACCTCCCAGTCTTTCTTTTTCAGGATCGCGTGGGTGAGGGAGCTGCCGATGAAGCCATTGGCGCCGAGGATAAGGACTTTGAGGGGCATAGATTAAGAGGGGTCTTTTACCACGAAGGGCACGAATAACACGAAGTAAGAGAGCCATACTCTGTGACCGCTCTACCTCCGTGGTTCAAATTCATAATAGCTGGCCTACGTGCAGGTCGGGCGGTGGCGTGCCCCGCCATTCGGTCTTGGTCAGCTCCAGCGCGCCGTCACCGGTGGCGACGACGAGCGGGAAGAGCGAAAGGATTTCGCCGGGAGTCTGTCTGTTGACTCTAGGGCTGGCGCTTGCGCCAGCCGGGGCTGCGGTAGGTGTGGTTGATGCGCTTGCGTCAAGCCTGGCCGCCGTAAGCGACGGCCCTACAAATTTGCGGACTGCCTCGGAATCCGACTCGGCCCACCAGACCATGAGGCGGGCCGGGCCGATGTCCGTGAACGCGCCGGGGTAGGGATCAGTGACGGCGCGGATGAGATTGAAAATCTGAGCCGAGGTCTGGCTCCATTGGATGCGGCCGTCCTCCGGTTTGCGTCCGCCGAAGTAGGTGACCTGTGACTCGTCCTGCGGTGTTTCCCGGGCGGTGCCGGTGAGAAGGGCGTCGATCTGGCGCTCCAGCACGCGGCGGGCGCAGGGGAGGACTTTGCGAAAAGCCTGTTCCGCCGTGTCGCGCGGTCCGATTTCCACGCCGTCCTGGTCCACGATGGCGCCGGCGTCGGCCTTCTTCACCATGCGATGGAGGGTCATGCCGATGCGTGGTTCGCCATGGAGCACGGCCCAGTTGATCGGGGCGCGCCCGCGGTATTTCGGCAGGAGCGAACCATGCATGTTGAACGCCCCGAGCGGCGCCAGCCCGAGGATTTTCTCGCTGATCATGTTCCTGTAATAGGCGGACAGGATAAGGTCGGGCTGCAGCGCCGTGATGCGCTCCAACCACTCGGGCGTGGTGAGTTTTTCCGGCGTGAAGACGGGCACACCCTTGTCTCGCGCGGCCATGGCCGGCGTCTTGAACCAGATTTTCTCGTGCGGATTGTCCTCGTGGGTGAAAAGCGCGACAACGTTGTCCCCGCGTTCCAGCAGCAGCGAGAGACACTCGTGGCCGACCTCGCTGTAGCCGAAGAAAAGGATGCGGGAAGAAGCCATGCTCATCAGTTCCTAACTTCCAAGGACGATGTTTCCACCACAATATGGTCCTCGTCCTCCCCCAGTGGCTCGACCTGACGCAGAAGGTGGTCGAAGGTCGGACCGGTGATCTCAAGGGCGCCGGGCGGCAGCGCCGTGGTTCGCGCCAGCACGCGCCGGCGCGCCTCCTCGACCGGACAATGCAGCGCGTAAAGCCGCCAGGACACACCGATTTCCTTCGCGCGTCGCCGTGCCTCATCACGCGAGGCGCGGGTCCAGAATCCGCCTTCCAAAACGACATCGCTTCCGGCCCGCAGCACCCGGCCGGCATGTTCCCAGATCAACGCCATGATTCTCTCGTGTTGCGGACGGAACAGCGATTCGGGCGGATTGGTCCCGTGCAGCGCCACCATCCATTCATCCGGGGAGAACCGCACGGCGTGAAACTCCTGCTCCAGGCGCCGGGCGAGCGTCGTCTTGCCCGAGCCCACGATGCCGTGCAGCAGATGCAGCGTCGGCATCGCGCTTATTCCTTCGTCTCCAGCACTTCCTTCACGTGGTACCGCTGGCGGGCGCGGACGACCTGGTAGGTGCGGCCGACGTATTCACCGATCAGGCCGATGC
>CAZBLQ010000286.1:0-1805 GCA_964492635.1 uncultured Oleiharenicola sp. | reverse complement strand
TGAGCCTCGCCGTGAACGGCTTCATCAACGACCTCGCCCGCCAGTTCCCGATGGAGTATTCCGTCGAGCTCAAACGGCTCATCGACCTTGAAATGGAGGGCTCCGTCGGCTGAAGCCCGCTATTTTCGATTTTGGATTCTCGATTGGCGATTATCCCTTCGCTGGAGTCCAAATCGAAAATCGAGAATCCAAAATCGAAAATTCCATGTCAGTCTCCGCTCCTATTTCCTCTTCCCTCACCGGCTCCTTCACCGTCGAGGCCTTCGCCGCGCACCTTGAGCGCGTCAAGCATCTGCCGGCCTGGTGGCTGGACCGCAAGCGCGCCGCCTACGCGCGTTTCGCCGCGCTGCCGATGCCCAAACGCACCGATGAAGGCTGGCGCTTCTCCAACCTCACCGGCCTCACGCTCGAGGGCTTCAATCTCCCCCCGGCCATCCGCTTTGACCAGATGGCCCACCGCGAACTTGGCGTGAACGGCGCCGGCCACCTGGTGCTGGCCAACAACCGGCTCGTGTCCCGCCAGACCCTTGACACCGAAGCGGTGAGGGACGGCGTTGTTTTTGAATCGCTGCAGAACGCGCTGACACACCACGCCGACCTGGTGAAGTCCCACCTGCTCGCGCAGCCCTCGAAGCTCGGCTCTGACAAGTTCGCCGCGCTGCACGAGGCGTTTCTCGAGGACGGCGCCTTCATTTACGTGCCGAAGGGCGTCGCAGCCACCCTGCCCGTCGGCGTGTTTCATTACGCCAGCGGCGCCGGCGCCGCCGTGTTCCCGCACACGCTCGTGATCGCCGAGGACAACGCCCGGATCACCATCGCCGACTTTTTCCGCTCGGAGAAAGCCGGGGAGAACCAGTTCGCCTGCGGTGGCCACGACCTCTACGCCGGCCACGGCGCGCAAGTCACCTACATCGCCATGCAGGACTGGAGCCGCGAGACGCTCTCCTTCCAGTTCAACGCCACCGTCGCCCGGCGCGACGCCCGGGTGCTTTCCCTCAATCTCCACGCTGGAGCGCGTCAGGCGCGGCACGAGAGTTTCTCGCAGTTGCAGGCGCCTGGAGCGCATTCCGAGATGCTGGCCCTTACCGTCGCGCACGGCGCACAGGAATTCGACCAGCGCACGCTGCAAATCCACCAGGCGCCGAACACCAGCTCGAATCTGCTCTACAAGAACGCCCTGCTGGACCAGGCGAAGACCATTTTCTCCGGCCTCATCGTGGTGGAGCCCGATGCGCAGAAAACTGACGCCTACCAGAGCAACCGCAACCTGATGCTAAGTGACGAAGCCGAGGCCAACTCGCTGCCGGGCCTGGAAATCCAGGCCAACGACGTGCGCTGCACCCACGGCGCCACCTCCGCCCGCATTGATCGCGAGCAAGAATTTTACCTGGAATCCCGCGGCATCCGCGCCGCGCAGGCGCAGGAACTGCTCGTGTTCGGCTTCTTTGAGGAAGTTCTCGGCAAGATTGAGAACACACAGCTGCACGATATCCTGACCGAGATCATCCGGGAAAAGTTCAAATCGTAGCCCCGGCGCATTCACGCTTATCAAATGACTTGTTCGGCAGATTCACTTTATTCGCGGGCACTCCTCCCATGAGCACCGACAAGCGCGATCGCACCCTTTCCCGCGAAGTCACCGTCACGCAGATCCCCAGCGGCGACAAGCAGACGCTGTTCGCCGGTGACACCGTCTTCATCCACCAGGTGCTGGGCGGAAGTTACACGGTGCAGACCTCGACCGGCCTCTTCCGGCTCGACGGCAAGGACGCCGACGCCATCGGCGAGACCGTCGCCGTGCAGAC
>CAZBLQ010000285.1:0-1836 GCA_964492635.1 uncultured Oleiharenicola sp. | reverse complement strand
CTTAGTGAACTTCACCACGGTCAATATAGAGCATCTTCTTCCGCAGAAACCTCACGCCGATTGGAAGCTTAAGAAGAAGGATATCAAGAATTACGTAAATCGGCTCGGGAATCTCACTCTTCTCTCGAGTGTGATCAACGGCTCGGTGCAGAATTTTACTATCGATAAGAAACTGCCTGAGTTGAAGCAGTCACAGCTTGCAATTACTAAGCATGTGGTTGCTCAGATTGAAGCTAGCCAGTGCATATGGGGCGAATCGCAGATTTTTGCTCGACACACGGAGCTAGCAACTCGGGCATACACGAAAGTTTGGAAACTCTAAGGCGGTGATGTCTTAAGGAGACGGATCGTAGTCCAAATATGGCCCTAACCATTTTTCGGTTTCGGGAAGTGGCACGCCTTTGCGTGAGGCGTAATCTTCAAGCTGGTCGCGGCCCAGCTTCCCGACCGCGAAGTATTTTGATTCCGGGTGATTAAAGTAAAGGCCGCTGACCGCACTCGTGGGATACATCGCAAATGATTCCGTGAGGGTAATGCCGGTGGTTCTCTCGGCGCTAAGGATATCGAAGAGAGTCCGTTTCTCGGTGTGATCCGGACAGGCGGGGTAGCCGGGGGCGGGACGTATGCCGCGGTATTTTTCGCGGATGATATCCTTCATCTCTAAATTCTCGGCCTTGCCGTAGCCGGAGGCGTCACGGGCCTTCTTGTGCATAAGTTCGGCGAGAGCCTCGGCGAGCCGGTCGCCCAGTGCCTTGGCCATGATGGCGGAATAGTCGTCGTGCTTTGCCTCAAACTCCTTGGCGAATTCCTCGACGCCGTGGCCGGCGGTGACGGCGAAGCCACCGAGGTAGTCAATCCGGCCACTGTCCTTTGGAGCAATGAAATCAGCGAGGCAATGGTTGAACTGGCCGGCGGGCTTTTCGTTCTGTTGACGAAGAAAGTGAAATTTCTTGAGCACCTTGAAACGTGACTCGTCGGAATATACCTCGACGCTCTCACCGATGGAGTTGGCCGGCCAGAAGCCGATGACGGCCTTGGCGGTGTAGCGTTTCTCGGCGACAATCTGCGCGAGCATCTTCCGCGCGTCAGCGTAGAGCTTGGTGGCCTCCTCACCGACGACGGAATCCGTCAGAATGTCGGGGAAGCGGCCGTGGAGTTCCCAGGCGGAGAAAAACGGGCCCCAGTCGATGAAATCGGAGATTTCATTGAGAGTGAGAGGTAGGGCGTGACCGCTGGGCGCGCCGTTCAGGTTGTGGTTATCTGCGGGCGAAGACGGCGGGCCCAGCGGTCCCGCCCTACCTGTTGAATAAACTCGGGTGCCAAGGAATTCGGGTTTGGGAATATCCACCGTTGCCCAGTCGGTTGGCTGACGGCGCGCCCGGGCTTCAGCGAGGGACAGCAATTTCCTTGCGCCTTTGCGGTCGGCGAACTCGATCCGCTGTTTTTCCTGCTTCGCCTTCATTTCCGCGACGTAACCGGGCTTGTGGTCGGGGCTGAGCAGTTTCGAGACGACACCGATGACGCGCGAGGCGTCGAGTACGTGGATGACGGGCTCGTCGTAATTCTGTGCAATCTTGATGGCGGTGTGCGCGGCGGACGTGGTGGCGCCGCCGATAAGCAGCGGCAGCTTGAAGTCTAGCCGCTTCATCTCCTTGGCAACATGCACCATTTCGTCGAGCGAGGGCGTGATGAGACCGGAGAGGCCGATGACGTGCGCGCCCTTCTCCTTGGCGGCGGCGAGGATTTTTTCACACGACACCATGACGCCGAGGTCGACGACCTCGTAATTGTTGCAGGCGAGGACGACGCCGACGATGTTCTTGCCGATGTCGTGCA
>CAZBLQ010000284.1:0-1840 GCA_964492635.1 uncultured Oleiharenicola sp. | reverse complement strand
ATTGAACGGCTGCTGCGTGCCGTTGCCCGCGACAAACCCGGCGCGCCGCAGGTGGTCCCACCACAGGCGCGATTCATCGGTCGCGGTCTGGCTGTTGTACGCGCCCGCAACCTGGCCGTCGCCATTGCCGGCGGTGGCGCCGGTCCAGCGGGTTGCGGCGTTCAGGTCGTCGCCCGGAATGGCGCGGTAGCGGTCCTGGTAGCCGTAGTAGGCGGCCGAGATGCCGGAGAAGTCCGAGATCACGTTCTTGATCTTGGCCTGGGTGATCATCTCCTGCCCCTTCAGGATGCCGCCCAGCAGCAATCCGATGATCACGAGAACGATCGCAATTTCGACCAGAGTGAAGCCCGTTTGTGTGCGTTTCATGGTTCGGCCCTCCTGGGGCAACTTTGCACTTACAGCGCGCGGCAGAGCGTATAGACGTTGGTCCCGGTTTCAGCGTAGGCCGAGGAATCGGCGGCGGTATTGATGTTCGGGTTGGGTCCTGCCGTGTGTTTCTGTCCGCGTACGGTTCCCGTACCAATCAACCCGTCATCCATTTGCGTGTCCACCGCAATCGCGATCTTGTCGGGCAGGCCAGCCGAGCAGATGATCAGCCCGCCGAAGCCGCCGAGAGAGGTAGCCCCCGCGCCATCGCCGGTCTGCACGCCGATCATGCCGGTGACGGCGTTGAAAGGCTGCTGCGTGCCGTTGCCCGCGACGAATCCGGCGCGCCGCAGGTGGTCCCACCAAAGACGCGATTCATCGGTCGCGGTCTGGCTGTTGTACGTGCCTGCAACCTGGCCGTTGCCATTGCCGGAAGTGGCACCGGTCCAACGGGTACCGGCGTTGAGGTCGTCGCCCGGGATCGCGCGATAGCGGTCCTGGTAGCCGTAGTAGGCGGCCGAGATGCCGGAGAAGTCGGACACGACGTTCTTGATCTTGGCTTGGGTAATCATTTCCTGACCCTTCAGGATGCCCCCAAGCAGCAAGCCGATGATCACCAGAACAATCGCGATTTCAACCAGGGTAAAGCCCGTTTGTGCGCGTTTCATAGATCGATTACCTCTCTTGGAGATTCCAAGTGGTGAAGTAGCCGCAAGCCGCATGCCACCGGAAAAGGGGCCAAAACAGGTGGTTTTGGTGAAAATCCTTCAGAAAATTGTCAAAAAATCGACACCCGTGACGAATTTTCAACGCATTTTGCTCTTTATTTGACCTGCAAGTCTTCGTTCGACCTCTTCCAAGCGGCCCTGCATAAACCGACGTTCCTCGGGGTCGCGGATGCGGCCGGTCGCGAGCAGGCCGCCAATCATTACCTTGACCGCTTCCAGCTCGTTCATGTCCTCGAGGATGAAGATCTCCATCTGCCTGGCCCAAAGGGGAATCGACTCGTCGGTGGTCTGGCGCTGGATCGCGGCGGCGTAACGCCGTGCGAGCGGCAGGTCGTTCAGCCGGTGCTTGGCAAGGAGCGCTGCGTGCGCCAGCGCGGCCCAGCGGTGGTTCGGGTCGGCACCGAACTCGTCAAAGATGAATTCGAGCATCTGCCGCATCTTGGCCGGGTCCGGGTTTTCTCCGTAAACGCGCGCCGCGGCGAACAGCGGATACCCGCTGCGCGGGTCGGTTTCCTGGATCGCGCGCAGCCAGGCGATCAGGCGGCTGTAATCGAGACGCTGGTACGGAATGGCGTTGTCGCCGCTTGAATCGAACGCCTGCAGCCAGACCATGGCGAGGCGGGCAAGCGCGGCGGTTTCTCCGAGACCGGCAAGACGCAAGGCTTTGGCTGAAGGCGCGGGCGGAAGGTCGGCCGCCGTGGGCATGCCCGGCCGTTGCGCGACCTGCCAGGCGATCTGGACAACGA
>CAZBLQ010000283.1:0-1852 GCA_964492635.1 uncultured Oleiharenicola sp. | reverse complement strand
GCCAATTCGCTCCCGAGACATCACGCCCTCGCGCGGGAAGCGGTCGAAACGGGATCGAAATGACAGTCCAATTTACAGACATAGGACCAACGTCCCGTATGATTTGGATCCCAGAACACCATAAGATGGGTAGGGCGCGACCGCTGGGCGCGCCGTCAGGACAATCGCGGACAGCCCAGCGGTCCGTCCCTACCGGCGCTGCCGCGCCAAAGCTTTTGCTATGGGGTGTTTTCAAAGTGCCTTGTCATCGGGAGACCCGCTTACTGGGTCGTGGCGATCCAGATGGATTGCTTCGTCGCCTCGCCAAACGAGGCTCCTCGCAATGACATTTCCCCAACGCATGATGCACCCGACCTGATCCGTGCACGAATCCGCGCTTTGCTTCCACAACCTAGAATGGCCCGCGCCCGGCGCACGGGTGGCCGGACCCGTCCTGTGGTTGCGCGGCTGGGTGGTCGGCAAACCCGGTCATGATTTCGTCGATGTGCGGATTTGCTGTGCCACCAGCATTCATCTCGGTGTGCTGGGTCTGCCGCGCACCGATCTCGCCGTTCATTTCAAATCGGCGCAAACGTGGCTGCCCGCAGAGTTCATCATCGGTGTGCCGGTGGCCGACGGGCCGGTCGGGCTCGCAATCGAAGCCCAGGATTCATTTGGGCAATGGCATTCCCTGCAAAATCTGTCCCTCACCGTTGCGGCCGACGGCGAGCCGAGTCCGCGGGAAGAAGGCAAGCTGATCCCGCGCCCCGGAGGCAGCTGGACCGCGCGGGGCACGCACCTGCCGTTTCACGGTCATCTCGACAAACCGGAGGAGGAGCCGGCAATCCACCATGGACGCCTCGATGTTTTCGGCTGGCTGTTGCACGAAACACAGACCGTGCAGACGGTGCTGGCCACGACCGATGGATTGATTTTCAACACCCTCGAATCCGGGCTGACCGATGGTTCTCTTGCGACCAAGGTTCCGGAATATGCCGCAGCCCGCCATGCCCGGCTGTGCGGCGGGGTCGATGCCCCGCCCACGTTGACCAGCCCATGCTGTCTGCGCGTCTATGCTCAATTAGCTGACGGATCCGTGCATCTCTGCTTCGCGCAGCGACTGATGCTAAATGGAAACGAAGCTGTTGACAGGTGGGCGTCGATGTCCCGATCGACGCCAGTCGCCGATGTGGAAATCAGCGACCACCAAGCTTCGCTGCCTTCTCTCATCTCCGGCCGGCCGCGCCGGCTGTTGTTCATCGTCCGTACCCTGCAGCCAGACGACGCCACTTTGCGGGCGTTGGATGTGGCGCGCCACCTCGCAACCCAAGGCCGGTGGGTAATGCGGTTGGTCGCAGCGGAGGACGGCCCGCTGCACCGCGATTTCGAAGACGGCGGATGCCCGGTGCAGATCGTTGAGCCGGGTGACTACTTTGCTGCTACCGAACCTGCCGCGGTTGAAACTGCTTTGGCGTCTCTCGGCCGCGAGATCTGGTGGCGTCATCTCAATGCCGTGGTCGTTTTCGATCCGCTGAGCACCTGGGCCCGAAAACTGGCGCAACAACAGGGCATTCTAGTATTCGACGACCCTGTTGATTCTGTGGCTTGGTTTGCTCCCGCGCTTGCGCTTACACGCGACCACAACGGCGATCTCATCGCTCCCATACGCGGTCGGGCCGATCAGGGAGCCGGCGTTCTGTTGTGCACCACCAATCATCTGGCGCGCCATCATCCGACATTGCTGGACGGCCGCAGTATCATTGTGACTGACGTGCGCAATACCCGGGAAGAAATTCTTTTCCAAACTGACCTTGCCGTAAATTCCTCAATTAAGCTCACGATCGGACATTGCCCGTCCAGCGCAGCTGCCGTC
>CAZBLQ010000282.1:0-1859 GCA_964492635.1 uncultured Oleiharenicola sp. | reverse complement strand
CCCGCTCAAGACCAACATCGTCATCGGCGCCATCCAGGTGCTCAACAAGGAGCCCGCCGCCGGCACCGGCGGCCAGTTCACCACCAAGGACCTCGCCATGCTGCGCGAGGTCGCCGAATACTCCTCTACCCTCATCCAGCGCATGCTGGACCCGAAGTTCCAGCTCACGCCCGAGGACACCGCCAAGTTCATCTCCAAGTTCACCGAGCTGCCCCTCGTCACCAAAGCCGATGAAGTGGACATCGACGAGAAGCTGGTCGAGATCACCGGCGACGCCATCATCCGCCGCGAGAATATTTTCCCCTACAAGAAGACCGGCGCGAACTCCTGTTCGGTATTGATGACGAACCCGCTGGACTACGCCAAGCGCGAGTCCTTCCAGCAGGCGACGGAGATGACCATCGATGACGTCAAGGTCATCCCCGCCAGTCTGCTCGACGCACTGCTCAAGCAATTTTTCAAGGAAGCCGCCGGCGCCAAGAAGGCCGATGCCGCCGATGTGGACATCGACGAGGTGGCAGACCTGATTGGCAGCGCTTACACCGAGGGCGGCACGGGCGAGGTCAAGGCCTCCGACCTCGAGAGCGAGGACTCCGCCCCGATCATCCAGCTGACCAACCGCATCATCGAGGACGCTTACGTCTCCGGCGCCTCCGATATTCACATTGAGCCGATGGAAAAGGATCTGCTGGTCCGCTACCGCGTGGACGGCATGTGCTCGGAAAAACTCCGCCTGCCCAAGCAGGTCGCCAACGCCATGGTCACGCGCATCAAGATCATGTGCAATCTCGACATCTCCGAGCGCCGGCTGCCGCAGGATGGACGCATCGTGTTCAAGAAATACACCAAGAAGAACATCGACATCGATCTGCGCGTCGCCACCGGCCCGATGAACCACGGTGAAAAGGTGGTCATGCGTATCCTCGACAAGCAGAAGTCCACCCTGCCGCTCCCCGCGCTCGGCTTTTCCGAGGAGAACCTGGCGAAATACCGCGAGTGCGTCCGTCAGCCCTACGGCATGATCCTGCACTGCGGACCGACCGGCTCCGGCAAGTCCATGACCCTCTACTCCGCGCTCGGCGAGGTGAACACGCCCGACGTCAACATTCAGACCGCCGAGGACCCCATCGAATACACGCTCGCCGGCATCAACCAGATGCAGATGAACAAGCAGATCGGCCTCACCTTCGAGCGCGCCCTGCGCTGCTACCTTCGTATGGACCCCGACATCATCCTCGTCGGCGAAATCCGCGACAAGGAAACCGCGCAGATCGCCTGCGAAGCCGCGCTCACTGGTCACTTGCTCGTGTCCACCCTCCACACGAACGACGCGCCCTCCACCGTTTCCCGCATGGGTGAGATGGGCATCGAGCCCTTCAACATTTCCGCCTCCCTCGTCTGCGTCTGCGCCCAGCGCCTCCTCCGCCGCGTGTGCAAGAACTGCAAGGTCAAATATGTCCCCGAGGGCCGCGAACTGGAGATCATCCAGGTGGCGCTGGGCGAGAAGGGCCCCTTTGAGATTTACAAGGTCGCCCCCGGCGGCTGCCACATCTGTGGCGGCAACGGCTACAAGGGCCGCGTCGGCATCCACGAGCTTATGACCAACTCCGAGGAGCTCACGGAGGCCATCAACAAGGAGGTCGAGGTCGCCGACCTGAAGCGCGTCGCCATGAAGAACGGCATGAAGACGCTCCACCAGGATTCCATCCTCAAGGTCAAGATGGGCCTGACGACGATGGAGGATGCGCTCAGCAATGTGCCGCCCGACATGATCACGGCTGAGGCCGCGCCCAGCAAGAAACACTCGGCTTGAAGCTCTGACACGGACCACCGACTAGGGACCATGGACTACTGACCAC
>CAZBLQ010000281.1:0-1899 GCA_964492635.1 uncultured Oleiharenicola sp. | reverse complement strand
GGCCGTAGTAGAGCAGTCTCCTGGATTTGCGCATGGCAGGACGAGCGGACCGGACAAGTCCTCTGCTTAGCGGCGCGTTCGGAGGATGGTGGGCTGTTGCTTGCGCTCGAAACATCTGAAGTAAGATTGATTCACTCACACCGGTTCGCCGGACAGTTCCATGACGTCGCCCGAGGAGGTGGAGAGGAAGCGGTGCAGCTCCGAGCCGGGGAAACTGCCGAAGTTGCCCGGGTGACAGCGCAGCAGGCCCTCGCGAGCGAGCCGCACGATGCTGCGCGTGTTCAACTCGGGATCGTTGCAGAAGAAATGCGGGCTGGCCTTGTTGGGCCACAGCATGCTGCCGCGCAGCACGTCGCCGATGATGGCCTCGCCCGAGCCCAGGACGATGGAGGCGGAGCCCATCGAATGGCCGGGGGTGGCGAGCACACGGCCCATGACACCGTAGGGCTCGAGTGAAAAGCCGTCGCGAAAGAGCACGTCGGGCTCGAACCCCTCGAATGGCTCGTCCACAAACGGCCGGATGAAGCGCGCCAGCGGTGAGACTCCGGCCATCACGCCGTTTTCGCCGCTGCGGGCGATGGTGGCATCGCCCGAGTGGACGGCAATCAGGGCGCCGCTGCGCCGGCGCAGCTCGGCGGCACAGCCGGCATGACTGCTGTGCCCGTGGGTGAGAAAGATGAGCGCCAGTTGTTTGGGTTCGACCCCGTTGGCCTTCAGCACGGCGAGGATGCGTTTGAGGTCGCCGGGCGAGCCGGTGTCCACCAGCACCGGCCGTTCGCCCAGCAGCAGGTAGCAGTTTGAAATCGAGCCTTTGATCCGGATCAGCATTTAAGCAGGTAGGGCGGGACCGCTGGGCCCGCCGTTAATTGGGTTCCCAGATAAACTTCCAGTCTTCGGCTTTGCTCACAAGGCCTTTCCTGACCGGATTCTGCCGGATGTAGGTTGCCTTCTCCTGGTGGCTTTCATGGGAACGCAGCCGGTGATCGAAGAAATCACGTTGCCATGCGATGCCCGATTTCTTGGCAACGATCTCTTTCCAGTTGGATACGACTTTGGTAGGGTTAGTTTCTCTGGGGAATGAGATCAAGGCGTGCAGGTGGTCTGGCATCAGCAGCCACAGGCGCACATACCAATCGCCGCGTTTATGGCGAAACTCAACGGATTCCCAGATGGTTGTGGCCACGCAATCCAGGCAAAGTTGGTTGGCGCCTCGGGCCGCGCAACAAATCGTGACAAAGAAAATGGCATCATCGCGCGCCCAAGGTGGTATACCGTGGGGCAGAGATTGCCTTTGTGGTAAACTGGAAGAGACAGCCTTCATGTTGGAGCGGCGGGCCCAGCGGTCCCGCCCTACCTCAAGACAGTTTTTATCACGCCCGACTCTTAGAACTTCAGGTGCTTGACCGTGAGACCCTTGTTGATGAGTTGCTTCAGGGAATCGATGCCGATGCGGAGATGCGTGGCGACGTGCTCCTCGTTGACCTTCCGGTCGCTCTCGGTGGTCTTCACGCCCTCGGGGGTCATCGGCTGGTCGGAAACGAGGAGGAGCGCGCCGGCGACCATCTCGTTGGCGAAGGCGGTGATGAAGATGGTGGCCGTCTCCATGTCGATGGCGATGGCCCGGATCTTCCTCAGGTATTTCTTCAGCTCCATGTCGTGCTCCCAGACGCGGCGGTTGGTGGTGTAGACCGTGCCGGTCCAGTAATTGCGCTTGTGATCGCGGATGGTGGTGGAGATGGCCTTTTGCAGCGCGAAGGCCGGGAGCGCGGGCACCTCGGGTGGGAAATAGTCGTTGCTCGTGCCCTCACCGCGGATGGCGGCGATGGGCAGGATGAGGCTGCCCAGCTCGGCGCGGTGCTTCAGGCCGCCGCACTTGCCGAGGAAGAGCACGGCCTTGGG
>CAZBLQ010000280.1:0-1903 GCA_964492635.1 uncultured Oleiharenicola sp. | reverse complement strand
TCGCTGACTACATCATCTTCACCGACGATCCCGACGAAGTCGTCCGCTTCTACCGTAAGACCCTGCAGGTGTTGTGAGGTCGGGCCAGTCTCCGACTGGTCGTTTGGCCGGTCAAAGACCGGCCCTACCCACCCGATGACACACTGTCTTGTGGGAGCGAGCTTGCTCGGGACAGCTTCCGCTTTCAACTTTGCCTCCTCTCGTGGCTCATCCTCTGCCCTCCTCCATCCTCGTCGTCGGCTCCGGCGGGCGCGAACATGCGCTTGTCAAGGCACTCGCGCTTTCGCCGGCCAAGCCGCGGCTGTTCTGCGCGCCGGGCAACGCCGGGATCGCGCAGGAAGCGGCCTGCTTTCCCGTCGCGGTAGACGACATCGCCGGACTGGTTGCTCTGGCCCAACGTGAGAAAATCGAATTCGTCGTAGTCGGTCCGGAAGTGCCGCTGTCGCTGGGTCTGGTGGACGAGCTGACGAAGGTGGGCATCCCGACCTACGGTCCCAAGGCTGATGGTGCCCGGCTCGAAGCCTCGAAAATCTTCACCAAACAAATCCTTTTGAAATACAAGATCCCGACCGCAGCCGCCGGGATTTTCCACGAAGTGGTGCCGGCGCTCGATTACCTGCGCACGCGCGGCGCGCCCATCGTCATCAAGGCCGACGGACTCGCCGCGGGTAAAGGCGTGGTGGTCGCGCAGTCCCTCCGCGAGGCCGAAGCGGCCGTGCACGACATGCTTGCCGGCAATAAATTCGGTGCCGCCGGCAGCCAGATTCTCATCGAAGATTGTCTCGTTGGCGAAGAGACCTCGCTGCTGGTCGTCGTGTCCGGTCACGATTATGTCATCCTGCCGACCTCACAGGATCACAAGCGCATCGGGGACGGTGACACCGGCCCGAACACCGGCGGCATGGGCACCTACTCGCCCGCTGAGGTGGTCACGCCGGCACTTCTTGCGCAGATCGAGCGCGAAATCGTTCGCCCGTCCGTCGAGGCCATCGCGGCGGAAGGGATTGATTTTCGCGGCACCCTGTTCATCGGCATCATGCTCACGCCGTCCGGCCCGAGCGTCCTCGAATACAACACCAGGTTCGGCGATCCCGAGACCCAGGTCGTGCTCCCCCGTATGACCACCGATTTGCTCGCGCTCCTCTGGGCTGCAGCGCGCGGGGAATTGCGCGGCATGAAGCTCGCTGTTAAACTCGACTACGCCGTGTGCGTGGTCATTGCAGCCAAGGGCTACCCGGAGAACTATCCCAAGGGCGACGTCATCACCTTCCCGGCAACCTTGCCGCCGCAAACCGCCATCATCCATGCCGGCACGGCAATGAATCCAGCCGGGCAAATCGTGACCAAAGGCGGCCGGGTTCTCGGCGTCACCGCACTGGGTCCCACGCTCCGCGAGGCCGCCGACCGGGCTTACGCGGCTTGCGAAAAAATCTCCTGTGCGTCCAAGTATTATCGTCGCGACATTGGCGCCCGCCAGCTCAACCGCCCATGAAGAAATTTATCCTCATTCTATTTTTCACCCTCGCCTTGCTGGCCCGGGCCACCGAGCTGATCGATTTGGGTCAGGGCCTCTCCTACCTGAGGGTTCAATCACTCGCCGATTCCGAGAAAACCCTGCACTCCGCCGTGCCCGGCGCAGGCGCCCTTGTGCTTGATCTGCGCTATGTCACCGCCAATGACGCCTCGGTGGAAGGTTTGCGCACCGCACTGGCCGCCCATGCCGCCAACGCGCCGCTCTTTATCCTCGTCAGCCCGGCTACGCCGCCAGCCGTGGCCGAGGTCATCACCCAGTCTTCCACCCCGACTCTCACGCTGGGCGTTGCCGGCTCATTGCCCGCGCCCAAAGTAACGGTGAAAACCGATGCGGAGACCGACCGCCGGGCTTATGACGCACTGCAGGGCG
>CAZBLQ010000279.1:0-1914 GCA_964492635.1 uncultured Oleiharenicola sp. | reverse complement strand
AAGTTTGCAAGGGCCATGTATGCCCCATTTACGCGGGAAACCGTAAGATTTTCCGACGATAACTCAGAGAAACCAGCACGCCCGCTGCCGCGCTCCAGGCGATGAACGGTGAGACCAACCCATCCACTGCGTCAGGAACCCGATAGTCTCACTCAATGGAGTGTACGCAACTAACCTGAATATTTCACAAAAAGGTATCGCGTATTTTGTTACTCTCTGGTACTCAGAGAGGTGTGAAACAAACAACAAAACTACGCGATGAGAAAAATCCAAGGTAAACGGCTGAGCTTCTCAAGCACAAAGGGACGGCAAGTGGAGGCCGACTTTACGGGCGGACAAGTCAGCAGCGACGGTGGTTTGCTGCTGGCGCGAGAAGTGGATCGGAAACTCGATTTGATCCGACGCGTGGCTGGGCGACTCAGCGACGAACGACAAGGTGGCAAGGTCGTGCATGCAAACGAGACGATGCTGCGGCAACGCGTGATGGGACTGATCGCCGGCTGGGAAGACCTCAACGACGCGCAAACGCTGCGCACCGATCCGGTGCATCAAGTGGCGGCGGGCAGCGCGGGCGAGTTGGCGAGCGCCCCGACGTTGTGCCGGTTTGAAAACTGTCAGGCCCGGGCGGCCGCGTGGGCGGTGAACGTCGAGTTGGTGGAGCAGTTTATCGCCTCCCATGCCACCGCGCCCGCGGTGCTGATCCTCGACTTTGATGCGACCGACACGCCGGTGCACGGCAATCAGGAGAACCGGTTCTTTCACGGCTACTATGACTGCCACTGCTTCCTGCCTCTGTATGTGTTTTGCGGCGACCAATTGCTGGTGGCATATCTGCGGCCCAGCAACATCGATGCGGCGAAGCATGCGGCGGCCATCTTGAAGCTGCTCGTCACCCGGCTGCGCCAGGCGTGGCCCCGGACGAAGATCGTGTTCCGGGCCGACAGCGGCTTTTGCCGGGACCGGCTGTTGAGTTGGTGTGATCGCCACGACGTGAAGTATTTGGTGGGCCTCGCCCGCAACGAGCGGTTACTGGCCTTGGCGGCGCCGCTCCTGCGCCGGGCAGAAAGACAATTTAGGAAGACTCAGCAGAAGCAGCGGCTGTTTACCGCCTTCGACTACGCCGCCGGCACCTGGCGCCAAGTGCGCTGGGTGATCGCGAAGGCGGAGCACACGGACAAGGGCAGCAATCCGCGCTTCATCCTGACCAACATCGTCGGCGACAGCCAAAAGATCTATGATCGGCGTTACTGCCAGCGCGGTGAGATGGAGAATCGGGTGAAGGAACAGATGATGCTGTTTGCCGACCGGGTCAGTGCGCATCGGTGGTGGCCCAACCAGTGGCGGCTGCTGTTGTCGGCGCTGGCCTACACGCTGATGGAAGCGCTCCGCCGGCTGGCGCTGCACGGCACCGCGCTCGCGCAGGCGACCTGTGCGACGATCCGCACCAAGCTGATCAAGATCGGCGCCGTCGTCATCACCAAGCTCACCGTGATCCGGCTGCACCTCAGCTCCCACCATCCGTTGCAGGAGCTCTTTTGTTTGGCGCGCGCCGCGCTGGCACCGCCGTGAACCGTCGGCGCTGCTCCCGGCGCCGTCCACTCAATGGGGGTTGGGGGCAGTGTCGACGGATACCGAAAAACTCCGCCTTCGCCGCGCTCTCCTCACTCCCAACCATGAAAAATCATCGGCGCGATCAACCAACTCCGACGAAACCACGTTCATGAAATATGCGGGTTAATTACGAGCCAGGGGGGCTGTTTACGCCCAGAAGCTTCCAAGTCACCGACGCGGAACTCCTGAAGAACGGAGACAATGGCGCGCGCTGACGCACGGCGCTCCCTACCGATAAACATTATCGCGGATCTTTTAGAATAAATGGGGTACAGGTCATGGTGGCGGAGATTCAGGTCGGAT
>CAZBLQ010000278.1:0-1922 GCA_964492635.1 uncultured Oleiharenicola sp. | reverse complement strand
CGGCGCATCTCGGCCTCGAGGGCCGGGTCGTCGCTGCTCCGAATGGTGGATGGTTTCTTATGAGCGCCCGCCTCGGCCAGCAGCTGGTCGGCCAGATTGAGTTTCTGGCGTTTGGTCAGCTTGGTGATCTGCGCCGCGAGTTCGGTCGTCATGCCCGGCAGGTTGACCAATAACAGGCCGGTTTCAAGCGGAGAGGGAACAGACCCGAGGATTTTCACAGGAGGACGCAGAGAGCACAAAGGCCTACTGACTGTGTTATCCCGTGCCGGTGTCGGATTTTCCAGTTGTCTGCCCCACTCGTGCGGGTACGGTTTCAACATGACCAAGCTCGCGGAAATCCAGGAGGCAATCCGGCGGCTGGCTCCCCAGGAGCAGCAGGCATTGCGGCATTGGCTGGATGAAACGGCGGAAGAGACGCCAGCGATGCTGGCGGCGATCGACGATGGTCTGCGTTCACTGAAGGCCAATGGCGCAAAGACATTCACCCAGGCCCAACTCGCAACGAGCGTCCGGAAATGGGCTGGCGTGCTGAGCTAAGCACCATACGGATTGGCCACAAAAGGCGCAAAAAGCACAGATAGGTGGACGGAGCGCGCCAGCGCGGAGATGGCGTCGTGGAGCATAGCGGAACAGCCCGAAGTGAAACGGAGGGTGAATGATGGCGGGTGCCCTTGGGCGACAGCAGGCACAAATTGTGCGCATCTGGGACGGACGACAAGATCCGGCCGGCCTGGCGCTGCCCTGAGGGCGCAGCCATGTCTGCCCGTCTGCTACCGCAAGGAATTGTAACTTAATAAACTACTAATCGGCCGGGGCTGCATTGTCAGTGGCTTACGGCCTAAAGCTTATGGCTTGAAGCTGCCGGCAATGCGGTATCCATGGCGGCACCGTGCGTGTCCTGGTGGTGCGTCATCATCGCCGCCATCCCTTATACGGCGCCCGCCGGTCATAGGTTTTCCAACAATAGATTTGCGCCCGGCGGATTCGGCGGCTTTACATCGGAGCCTCGTCGGGCCAGACGGGAAAGATGTCACCTCGCCATTCAGTCGTGTCAGGTCTGGCCTTGTTTGCCTCAGTTTCGCGCAGCGAGAACTGGGGACAAATACCGGGCGGCCAGCAGGCCGCAACGGTACATCGCCTCATTGAGGGCAATAGCCGTGGCAGTCCGAACTAAGCCCATGCGCCGGCTGCTCAATATTCTGGCAGTGATCATCTGCGCCATCACCGGCCTGCTCGGCGCGGGAGGGGCGTTGATCTTCGTGGGCGCGCTCGTCCCGCTGTTCAGAAACATCCTGGGGTTTCCCGGTGACATGACGGGGCTGTATTTCCTCCTCATTGGAGCGGGGTTTGGCTTCCTGGGGTTTTTGATCGCCTCAAGGGCGTTGCTGCACCTGCGGCACCCCGACGCCGGGACCGCTCGCGACATGATCGACACCGCCATCATCCTGATTGTGATCATGGGTGTGTTGCCGCTGATCAAATCGCCCATCGTGTTCCTGATCGTCATCGGACTCTACGTCTTCCACCGCTACCTCGTCAAAAGAGTCACCGCGCAGGCCTTTCCACCAAGTGTCACCCCTTCGCAGACATAACGGCCAAGCCAACGCCACCCCGGGCTAGGCGGGAACCTGACCTTTCTCTCTTCCTCTTCCGCTAGGTCACTACTATCCCCGTAGCTAATGCCCATGACTCATGTTCAGCCGTACTTGCCGTGGATACTTCTCGCAGCTATTGGGCTGTTAGCGTGGTTTCGATTTCGGCGTTGGTCCGTGAAATATTCAGCCGCGGTCGTCAAGGAACTGGAAGCCAATATTGAGACACCAACGCCCCTAGCGTCTCCGAACAATGGAGCAAACCTCTCTCCCTTAGCCTGATCCATGCAGTAGGAGATCATTTTAGCCTGCAAAAGCGGGTCGATTCTC
>CAZBLQ010000277.1:0-1953 GCA_964492635.1 uncultured Oleiharenicola sp. | reverse complement strand
GAAGTTGTTGCTCCACGCTGCTCCGGCGTTTTGGACCGCTGCGGTTACTGTGCCCGGCGACGCACTCAAAGTCACCGTGATGTTATGAAAGCCGCGATGCCTCCTCGGGTGCCGCTAAACTGGAGGTGGTCCAGTTTAGCGGGCCCTCGGGTTAAGACCGAGAGTTCTGCATCGAGGAGACAGAGTTATGAGACCGAGTATAACGCCCATTGGGATACCGGTGGGAGTAGATGTTCACAAGCGTCGTTGCAAGGTGGTGGAGTTCGATCATGGGGAGATCAAGGTGCGGAAGTCGATTGCCAACACGCGGGAGGAGTGGCTGGAGCTGTTGACGGAACTTCCTCCCGAGGCCGAAATCGGCCTGGAGGTGAGCACGGCGGGGTACTACGCGATGAGTGTGCTGGAAGAGGCCGGGTGGCGGGAGCGTGCGCACTGGGTGCACACGGCGGGGATCGACAGCAACCGCCGGCAGAAGAACGACCGGCTCGATGCCGAGCGGCTGGCACGCAAGCTCGCCGCGCACCATTTGGACCCCTTACCGGAGGCGTGGTTTCCGCCCCCGGAGATTCGCGCGCTGCGGCTGCGTGTGCGGCAGCGCTGCTGGCTGGCGTTGCTCCGCACCCAGACCAAAAACCACATGCAGAGTCTGCTGCAGATGCATGGCTTGATTCCGCCGGGCAGCGATCCTTTTGGCGCGGAGGGACAGGCCTGGCTCCAGCAACAAGAGTTGCCGGCGCCCCTGCGCGAGAGCATCCCGCAGATCCAGCAGGTGTTGAAGCTCTTGGGTAAGCAACTGGAAATCAGCGAGAAGCACCTGCAAGCGCGGGAAGAACAATTCCCCGAGTTTGCCCTGCTGCGGAGCATTCCCGGCATCGGCCCGCTGCTGGCGCCCGTGATCTGGAGCGAGATCGGCGACATCGGGCGCTTTGCTTCCGCCAAGGCCCTGGCCAATAACACCGGGCTGGTGGCCAGCTTTTACGACAGCGGGGACGTGCAAGTGTCGGGTCCCATCACCCGCCAGGGATCGCGCTGGCTACGCTGGGCGCTGGTCACCGCTGCCAACGTCGCCATTCAGCACCGCAACCCTTTCGCCGATCGTTATCATCGCCTGCGCCGCAAGAAGAAACCGAACGTGGCCAAGGCGGCGGTCGCGCACTCGCTGGCGCGTTGTGTGTATGGAGTTTTGAAGCACGGCTGCCCTTATCGGGAAGACCGTTGGGGCCGCAAAGTCGGCGCACTGGAGCAGGAAACCCGAGGTAGCCATAGGTCCACCCAGACCGTGTCGTGATGGGGACCTGCTCCCGAACAACTTCATCGGGGCCAGGGCAACCTGGTAAGCCCGCAGAGATGACTGGGACCGAACCGACTCGGCAAACTCGCGCCTCAGAGCAAGAATCCAACGCCCACCGGGCGGTGCTTCAATCCCCGGCAGGCGGCGGGGAGCCTTCGCGCTTCCCGCCCGCCGGGCTCTCAATAAAGGAGGAACGACTATAACTTGGAATAATCCTATTGGATAATACGTACAGAATGGCAGCCGACGGCGAGGTCGGCAACCCGTCACCTCGCCGAACCGGCACGGCGCGTTTTTCAGGCATGGGGAAGCTGTACCCTGGCGCAGGAGGCGGGGCGACCGCGGGCCGCCCCGGCATCGTTTCCATCAGCCTCCCACCGGCTATTCCTCAGCGGGTTGCTCGCCAGCAGAGCCCGCCTCCGCTTCACCGGCTGCAAGCCATTCTGAAGTCAAAGGGAGAAGTTTGTCAAAGGCGGACAAGAAAGTTAAAAAAAATCGGCTTGACACGGCATGGCGGTTTCAGAGATGGCTACCAGTGCAGGCCGGTGCAGAGGCACACAGAGCGACAATCTCTCTGTACTCTCTGTGTCTCGGTGGTACAACCGCCTTTGGCAAAATCCAGGGATGAAAAAATTTAGGTGCATCCGGAGATGTATATGAAA
>CAZBLQ010000276.1:0-2013 GCA_964492635.1 uncultured Oleiharenicola sp. | reverse complement strand
CCACGCCTAGCCATGTCGACCAACCTGACCAAACGCGAAATCGTGCTGGAAATCTACGAGAAGACCGGCTTCCCGCAGAAACAAATCCAAGACACGGTGCAAATGACTTTGGATATCGTCATGGATGCACTCGCCGCCGGCCGCAACGTCGAGCTCCGCAACTTTGGCGTGCTCGAAGTGCAGGTCCGCAAGGCCCGGGTGGGCCGCAATCCCAACAAGCCCGAGACGGAGGTCGTCATTCCCGAGCGCGCCGTCGTCAAGTTCAAGTCCGGCAAGATTCTCAAGCAGAAGATCAAAGCCCTCAGCCTCGACAAGCTGCGCAGCAATCCGCCGCCTCCGGCCTCGGCCTGAGCGCACAAGTCGCTGCGCGGCATGGCCGGCTTTCAGTCCCTTCCCGGGTTCCGGGATTTCTATCCGGAGGATTTTTCCCGGCGGCAGCACATCTTCCGCATCTGGCGACAGGCCGCCGCTGCGTTCGGTTTCGCGGAGTACGATGCCCCCGTCCTTGAGCCGCTCGAGCTCTACAAGGCCAAGTCGGGCGACGAGATAGAGGCCCAGCTCTTCAGCTTCACCGACAAGGGCGGTCGCGAGGTCGCCTTGCGGCCTGAGATGACCCCCACCGTCTGCCGCATGGTCGGCGACAAGGCCGGTGCCCTGAAGCGCCCGATCAAGTGGTTCAGCTTGGCCGAGTTCTACCGCTACGAGCGGGCCCAGAAGGGCCGGCTGCGGGCCTTCCACCAATTCAACGCTGATATCTTCGGCGAACCCGGGCCGGAGGCCGAGATCGAACTCATCGCGCTTCTCATCCAGTGCCTCGCGGGCTTCGGGTTGAACGCGCAGGATTTCACCATCCGGCTCAGCGACCGGGACCTGTGGTTCTTTTATCTGGAGGCCCTCGGCTTCAACGACGCCCAGACGCGCACCCTGCTGACCGCCATCGACCGTTTCGAGAAGATGGGCGATGATGCCTTCAAGGGTTACGGCGAGGCGCATGGACCGCTGTCCGCCGACGCCAAGGACAAGGTGCTCTCCTTCCTGAAAACCAAGGGTCTGGCGGAGCTCGAGGCGGTGCTGGCCCCTTTCAAGTCCGACAAGCTCACGGCCCGCCTCGCCGACTGGCGCAAGGTGCTGGCGGGCCTCGAGGCGATGGGCCTCAAGGATTTCATCACGGTCGATCTCTCGGTGGTCCGCGGCCTGGCCTATTACACCGGGTTCGTCTTCGAGGCTTTCGACCGCAAGGGCGACCTGCGCGCCCTCGCCGGCGGTGGTCGCTACAACGATCTCGTGAAGAAACTCGGCGGCCCGGACCTGCCGGCCGTCGGCTTCGCCATCGGCGACGTGACGACCGGCCTGCTCATCCAGCAGCGCGGCCTGACCCCGACGTTTGTCACCGCGCCCGACGTCTACGCCGTCATCGGCGGCGAAGCCGGGCGCCGGGCGGCATTCGCCGACATCCATGCCCTGCGCGGCAGCGGCTTCCGGGTCGAATACCCGTTCAAGGACCTCGCGTTTGGCAAACAGTTCAAGGCCGCGTCCGAGTCCGGGGCGAAACTGGCGTTGATCTATGGCGACGACGAGCTCGCCAAGGGCGTCGTGAAGATCCGCGATCTCTCCGATCGCACCGAGCAGGAGATACCCTGCGCCCAGGTGCGCGCGGTCGTGCGGGATTTTCTGTCGGGACACTAAGAGTTCAGCCCTGTCATCGGAGTACGCCAGGGATGACATGACCAAGATGCCGGAACTGGTCGCCTTCATGCACAGCATGATCGGCCTGGCCGCGGTGTTTATCGCCATTGCCGCCGTGGTCGAACCGCAATCCCTGGGCATCGTCAAACACCTGGGCGATGCGATCCCTGCCGGTAACCGCCTGGAGCTGTTCCTCGGTGCCGCCATCGGCGCCATCACCTTCACCGGCTCGGTGATCGCCTTCGGCAAGCTGTCGGGCAAGTACAAGTTCCGCCTGTTCCAGGGCGCACCGGTACAGTTCGGTGGTCAGCACAAATTGAACCTGGT
>CAZBLQ010000275.1:0-2022 GCA_964492635.1 uncultured Oleiharenicola sp. | reverse complement strand
TTCCACCGCTGGCCGTAGACTAATGATGAGCAGGACAGCATAAGCTCGTGCCTCTCCCTGGGCTTCGAAGTCGGAGTGCCGGTCGTTGACGAAAACGGGTTGAGCGCCTGGTGAGGCACGCTTTCGAGTCTGGAAGCAGTCGCAATCTGTCGGCGGGTCTAAGGACAGAAACAGGTAGGCATATCTTTATCGGTTATTGTGACGGTTCGGCCTGAGAGAGTCAAGTAAAAGCCGGTTGAACTAAACCGCTCCGCGGAGGTTTTCGGCCTGCGAGAGCAAAGCGGGCCGAGTCGCCGTTGAGTTGAGGCTGCGGGTTTCCGAGCCGGGCGCTGGCGAGTGTGCAACAGGGTGCGATGTTTGCGGCTGCGTCTCCCGAGGTCCGGTTGCGCCGGTGGTAGCGGTTTCGCCAGTGGTAGCGGTTGTTCGGTCTCGCGCGCGGGTAGGGTGCGCTGTCAGGATGGAGACAGATCGTATTTCTCTGTTTCCTCCTCTCGACGGTGCCCACCATGACGCCCTTGCGACAGCGGATGATTGAAGACCTGCAACTGCGTAACTACTCCTCTGAGACCGTTAAAGCCTATGTCCGCTACGTGGCCCTGTTCGCCAAGCACTTCGGCCGCTCGCCCGAGCAACTGACTCCCGAACACGCCCGTCAGTACCAGCTCCATCTGCTGAGACGGAAAGTGAGCTGGAGCACCTTCAACCAGTCGGTTTGCGCCCTACGTTTCTTCTACGGCACAACGCTCGGCCGCAAGACGGACATTCCCCGGCTGCCCTTTGGCAGGAAACCGAAGCGGGTTCCCGTAGTCCTCAGCCGCGAAGAGGTCCTGAAATTTCTGCAATGCATCCTCCCCCGCAAGCAGCGGATGCTGCTGACCACAATGTACGCCACCGGCATGCGGGTGGGGGAGGCGGTGCAACTGAAGGTCAGCGACATCGACAGTCAGCGGATGACGATCCTCGTCGCACGCGGCAAGGGGAACAAGCAAAGGCTGGTCCCGTTGTCCCCCAAACTCCTGACGGAGCTAAGGTTGTTCTGGCAGACGCATCGCAATCCGGTGTGGCTGTTTCCCAGCCACAAACCGGACCGGCCTCTGAGCATCGCCTCCATCGACAGGATGTGCGCGCGGGCGCGGGTCCGAGCGGGGCTGAAACGGCGCTTCAACACGCATGCGCTGCGGCACACGTTCGCCACGGAACTGCTGGAAGCCAGCGTCGATCTGTTCTCCATTCAGAGAATTCTGGGACACCGTTCCCTGAGCACGACGGCCAATTACACGCATGTGCGGCGCAACCATCTGCAGGAAGCCTGCAAATCGCTGGACCTGTTGCCTCTGGAACAACTGCGCCAGGTTCCCGCCGGGGAAGGCGCGACGCAGAAACCTGCTCGCCGCTCGAAGTCGGCGAGATCATCCGCCGCTACGGAGATGCCTTCCTCCAAGTCCGCGGATCCCGGCTGACCCCGCGGCAGCGGCTGGTGCTCGCCGCGCTGGCCGCCTGCCGGACCGCCCGGATGGGAGGCCATCTTCACCGCTGCAACACCTGTGGCCTCCAGACCCCGCTGTATAACTCCTGCGGGGACCGGCACTGTCCGAAATGCCAGGGGAGGGAACGGGCCGCATGGCTCGCCGATCGAGCGCGGGAATTACTCCCTGTCGAGTATTTCCATGTCGTCTTCAGCGTCCCCCACGAGTTGGTCCCGGTGGCGGCCGCCCATCCCGCCCGCTTCTACACGCTTCTGTTTCGCGCGGTGCGGGAAACGTTGCTGGAAATCGCCGCGGCCCCCCGGCACCTGGGAGCGCGGATCGGCGGGCTGATGGTTCTGCACACCTGGGGCCAGACTCTCGACCTGCATCCGCATATCCACGCGATCGTGCTGGGCGGCGGGCTGTCTCCCGACGGCACCCGCTGGATCTCCTGCAAACCCGGCTTCTTTCTGCCGGTGCGTGTGCTCAGCCGACTCCTGCGCGGAAAGCTGCTGGCTTTCCTGCGGCAGGCATATGACCGAGGCGAGCTGCCCTG
>CAZBLQ010000274.1:0-2026 GCA_964492635.1 uncultured Oleiharenicola sp. | reverse complement strand
TTCCGATCTCCTACCGTCCAGCTTGATTGGCCGCCAGGCCTGTTCAGGTCGATGCATGAACCGCCTCCGAACCGCCTTCGAACCCTCTCCGAACCGTCTAACCGCGATATTTCACACGCGAACGGATTTTGCGGGGTTTCCTCGCGAGGACGGCGAAAGAGGCGGTGCCGCGTCCCGATTTTCTTTGCGACGGAAGTCCGACAGGTCGGCCGATGCAAAAACGGCGTTTTTCGGCGGTGCGCGTCCAAGCTCCGCCCGTCGGCGGGAGCAGCGCGCCGTTTTTTGGTCAGGGAGCCTCGCCGTTATCCGTCGGCCGGCGCCAGCGCCATCAGCCGGGCATGGCAGAGGCGAAACAAGTCTGGCCGCGGATAGGCACTGCTGAGTTGGAGATACACCCGCCGCACGCTGACCGTCACCCGCGCCGCCACTTTCAACAGCTTCAAGCGGAGGGTGCCCACGGTCGCCCGCGCCAGTTCGGTGCCGCGACAGCCCCAGGCGCGCAGCCGTTCCATCAGCAGATACGCGAAGCTCGCCAGCCACAGGCGCAGTTGATTGCTCGCCAGAAAATGCGTGCTGAGCTTGTCGGCTTCCAAATCCAAGACCTGCTGTTTTAGCACGTTCTCCATCTCGCCCCGCGCACAATAAAACTCTTCATACAGCCGCGCCGGGGTGAAACGCTCCCGGTCCTCGTCGCCCTTGAAGCCCTGGGCCGGCAGATTGGTGACGATGAAGCGCGGATTGTCGCCGGCGGTCATCACCTCGGCCTTGCCCACCACCCGCCGCGCCCGGCTCCAACTCTGCTGGGTCTGATACTCGAACTCGGCAAACTCGCGCACGCTCGGTGCGCCGCAGAGGCACCGCCGCATCCGCGCGGTGACCAGCGCCGGCGTCAGTTTACCGATCAACACCGGATTTTTCCCGAGCCCCAGACAGTAGTAAACGTCCGGCTGCGCTTCGCACCAAGCCATGATTTCCTCCCTGCAAAATCCATTGTCGCCCCGCACGACGATCCGGGCTTTTTTGCACCGTTGCCGGATCGCGGCCACGACCTGGGTCAGCGCGGGCACGACGCCGTCGGCCCCGCCTTTGTCGCTGGTGCGCAGTTGGGTCCACAGCACCACCTCGCCCACCACGAGATACAACGGCAGATAGCAGTAGTCGCCGTAGTAGTCGTTATAGTGCCGGCCTTCCTGCAAGCCGTGCACCAGATGACCCATGCTGTCCAAATCGATCACCACCTCCTTGGCGTGCTTGGGCACACACCGCACGCCCATGGTCAACAGACAGGCCGCCACCTTGGCCGGATCGTGCGGCAGCTTGTGACACCGCGTCGTCTTGTTGTTGGACAACTCCAGCCGGTTCAAGGTCGCCGCCGCCGCCAGCGGGCGGCCGCGATCCACCGGGTCGATCCGGTCCAGCCCCAGCGGGTCGGGTTTGTCGCACGCGGTCGCTAACACCGGATCGCGGCGCAGTTGATCGTGGTCGTTGAGATCTTCATAGCCCAGCGCCAACCCGTGGATGCGCTGCGCCAGCAACTGCTGCAGCGAGTGCTCGACAAAGCGTTGATCGCGCTGGTCGCCGAAACACTCGGCCAGCCTGCGCGTCAAACCCAAGCCGGCGTCAACCTGACGCAGCAGCAGCGCTCCGCCGTCGCTGGACAGGGTGCCACCGGAAAAATCCACCACCACTTTTCTCCCATCAAGGTCTTGAAACTGGAACGAGCCCTGCTGACAGTCTGTCGAAGGCCGGGCATCGGCTGTTGTTTTTGTTTGATCTTGCACACCACAAACTTAAGCAAGATTCGTGCCCGGCCTTCATCTTGCGTATGAAATTTCCAGGTTAGGAGTGCCCTTAAGGCCCGGTCCGATGGACGCTGAACGAATCCGGAGCCACGTGCAGAAGTGGGTCTTTTCCACGATTCGGTTGTTCGAGGCCTTTTCGCCATAGGTCCCGCTGAGCCTTTGTCGCGGGCGCTGGCGGATAGGGAGTGAGCGGACATTCGGTTGCGACTGGCGAAAATGGATGG
>CAZBLQ010000273.1:0-2041 GCA_964492635.1 uncultured Oleiharenicola sp. | reverse complement strand
TCGCTGACTACATCATCTTCACCGACGATCCCGACGAAGTCGTCCGCTTCTACCGGAAAACCCTGCAAGTGCTATAGTCATTTCCACTAGACGACTTGCGCGCCATAGCGTTGGTGAATGCGGGTGCAGGTGCCATGAATCCGGCTTAAGATTTCGGGCAGTGGGTCATAGTTGATGGGGCCGAAACAAAATGCTTCCCACCCATCACCCAACACCTATCACCTATCACCTGATGTCCCTGCCTAAATCCATCCTCGTTGTCGGTTCCGGCGGGCGCGAGCACGCACTCATCAAGGCACTCGCGCTTTCTCCGGCCAAGCCGCGGCTGTTCTGCGCGCCGGGTAACGCCGGCATCGCGCAGGAAGCGGTCTGCTTTCCCGTCGCGGTCGACAACATCGCGGGGCTGGTTGCGCTGGCCCGGCGGGAGAAGATCGAGTTCGTCGTCGTCGGCCCCGAAGTGCCGCTGTCGCTGGGTCTGGTGGACGAGCTGACGAAGGTAGGCATCCCGGCCTACGGTCCCAAGGCTGATGGTGCCCGGCTCGAAGCCTCAAAAATCTTCACCAAGGAAATATTGCTGAAGTACAAGATCCCGACCGCAGCCGCCGGGATTTTCCACGAAGTGGCGCCGGCGCTCGATTACCTGCACAAGCGCGGCGCGCCCATCGTCATCAAGGCCGACGGACTCGCCGCGGGTAAAGGCGTGGTGGTCGCGCAGTCTCTCCGCGAGGCCGAGGCCGCCGTACACGACATGCTTGGGGGCAATAAATTCGGCGCCGCCGGCAGCCAGATTCTCATCGAGGATTGTCTCGTCGGCGAAGAAACCTCGCTGCTGGTCGTCGTGTCCGGTCACGATTATGTCATCCTGCCGACCTCGCAGGATCACAAGCGGATTGGTGACGGCGACACCGGCCCGAACACCGGCGGCATGGGCACCTACTCGCCCGCTGAGGTTGTCATGCCGGCACTCCTGGCGCAGATCGAGCGCGAAATCGTCCGCCCGTCCGTCAACGCGATCGCGACGGAGGGCATCGATTTCCGTGGCACGCTCTTCATCGGCATCATGCTCACGCCGTCCGGCCCGAGCGTCCTCGAATACAACACCAGGTTCGGCGATCCAGAGACCCAGGTCGTGCTCCCGCGTCTGACCACTGATCTGCTCGCGCTTCTCTGGGCCGCCACCCGGGGTGAATTGCGCGGCATGAAGCTCGCCGTTAAACCCGACTACGCCGTGTGCGTGGTCATCGCCGCCAAGGGCTATCCGGAGAGCTACCCCAAGGGCGATGTCATCACCTTTCCTTTGCCGGGCGACTTCAGCCGCAGCGCAGGCTGCGCGACTGACCCTGGGCTCGCAGCAGCGAGCAACTGGGTGCCCGGACAAACACCGGCCGGCCAGCAGGCCGGAACGGTGCAAACCCACCTCCCGCCGCAGACTTTCATCTACCACGCCGGCACGGCGAGGAATCCCGCGGGGCAAATCGTGACCAATGGCGGCCGGGTGCTCGGCGTCACCGCACTGGGTCCCACGCTCCGCGAGGCCGCCGATCGCGCTTACGCGGCTTGCGAAAAAATCTCGTGTGCATCCAAGTATTATCGTCGCGACATTGGCGCCCGCCAGCTCAACCGCCCATGAAGAAATTTATCCTCATTCTATTTTTTACCCTCGCCTTGCTGGCCCGGGCTACCGAGCTAATCGATTTGGGTCAGGGCCTCTCCTACCTGAGGGTTCAATCACTCGCCGACTCCGAGAAAGCCCTGCACTCCGCCGTGCCCGGCGCGGCCGCCCTTGTGCTCGATCTGCGCTATGTCACCGCCAATGACGCCTCGGTGGAAAGTTTGCGCACCGCACTGGCCACCCATACCGCCAACGGGCCGCTCTTTATCCTCGTCAGCCCGGCCACGCCGCGAGCCGTGGCCGAGGTCATCACCCAGTCTTCCACACCGGTTCTCACGCTGGGCGTTGCCGGCTCATTGCCCGCGCCCAAAGTGACGGTGAAAACCGATGCGGAGACCGACCGCCGGGCTTATGACGCACTGCAGGGCG
>CAZBLQ010000272.1:0-2072 GCA_964492635.1 uncultured Oleiharenicola sp. | reverse complement strand
TGCCCTGGCCGTCGAGCTTGTTCGGCACGCCGCGGAAGTCGCGGATGGTCGGCAGAGCCACGGCGAGCAGGCGCATGAAGAAATGCCACATATTCTCGCCGCGCAGCGTGACATGGCAGCCGGTCACCTGGTTGGGCTTCAACTTGAAGTTGGCGATGGCCTTCTTCGAACGATTGAGGACCGGCTTCTGACCGGCGATGAGGCCGATGTCGCGCGCCGTGTCTGCGATGATGTTCTTGTCCGCCTCGGAGCTGATGCCGGTGTTGATGACAATCTTTTCGAGCTTCGGCACCTGGTGCTTGTTCTTGTAGCCGCGCGCGGTGGTCAAGGCGGGGACGACCGTCTCGAGGTAGTGTTTCTGCAGAGGAGTGGGTTGTTTGCTCATGTGGCTAACCGGATTTCCGACCCGGATGCGTTGGTTGAGTTATTTGATGGGTTGGATTGGCGCGGCTCGTCCGGAGGACTCACCTGGCCCGGTCAGGCCTTGGCGGCAGCGGGTTTCTTGGCGCGCTTCGACGACTCGTAACGGGAGAGGAGCATGAGATTTGACACGTGGATCGTGCCCTCCCGCTCGGCGATCTTGCCCTGCGGGTTCTCCTGGGACTTCTTGAGGTGGCGCTTGATCATGGCGACGCCCTCGACGACCGCGCGGTTCTTGGCCGAGCGGATCTCGAGGATCTTGCCCTGCTTGCCCTTGTGCGAGCCGGCAATCACGACCACGACGTCGTTCTTCTTGATGTGAAATTTCTGGGACATGTTAGAGAACCTCCGGCGCGAGCGAGATGATCTTCATGTAGTTCTTGGCGCGGAGCTCGCGAGCGACCGGGCCGAAGATGCGGGTGCCCTTCGGGTTGCCGTCATCGCCGATGATGACGATGGCGTTGGAATCGAAACGCAGATAGCTGCCGTCGGCGCGCCGGAGCGGCGCCTTGGTGCGGACGATGACGGCCTTGACGACCTCACCCTTCTTCACGGTCGCATCGGTGCTGCTCTCCTTGATGTTCACGGTGATGATGTCACCGACGTGGGCGTAGCGGGAGGGATGGCCGTTACGGCCGATCATCGACGCGCGGCGCGCGCCGGTGTTGTCGGCGATATCGAGAATGGAACGCATCTGGATCATGGTGGTGTCTCCTGTGCGGGTCAGGCCTGGGCGGGCTGGCTCGTCTTCTTGGTGGTCTTGGTCGGCACCAACTCGGCGACGTCCTTCTCGGTCACGGCCCTGACATCCAGGCCCACGGAGGCCTCGACGACGCGGATGACGCGCCAGCGCTTGAGCCGGCTGATCGGGCGGGTCTCCATGACCTCGATCTTGTCGCCGACCTTGGCATCGTTCTTTTCGTCGTGGACGTGGAGCACGGTCTTGCGGTTGATGACCTTGTGGTAAAGCGGATGCGGCGTCTTGTAAGGGACGGTGACCTTGACGGACTTGTCACCCATCTTGGAGCTGACGAAGCCGATGAGGGTCTTGCGACGGTTGGTGCGGGCGGGAGAGGACATGTGATAAAGCGGTTAGCGCCGGAACTCAGGCGGCCTTCGTGGTTTTCTTCTGCTTGAGGATGGTCTCCAGGCGGGCAATGTCCTTGCGGTATTCGCGCAGGAGGTGGGGCTTCTCGACCTGGCCGGTGTTCTTGCGCAGGCGAAGCTGGAGAAGCTGGTCGCGGGTCTCGCGGAGCTTGGTGGTGATCTCGGCGGGCGCGAGATCGCGGATTTCTTTGGAAGTCATGGGAACGGTCTCCGGTGAGGTTAGGCGGCGCCTTCGCGGGCGATGAAACGGCAGCGGAAGGGCAGCTTGGCGTCGGCGAGGCGGAAAGCCTCCTTGGCGATGGTGAGGGGCACGCCGGCGAGTTCGAAGAGGACGGCGCCAGGCTTGATGACGGCGACGTAGAATTCGACCGGGCCCTTGCCCTGGCCCATGCGCACCTCGGCGGGCTTCTTCGTGACGGGCTTGTGCGGGAAAATGCGGATCCAGAGTTTGCCTTTGCGTTTCAGATGGCGGGCGATGGTGACGCGGGCGGCCTCGATCTGCTGGCCGGTCATGGGACCGCGGGAAAGGGACTGCAGGCCGAATT
>CAZBLQ010000271.1:0-2100 GCA_964492635.1 uncultured Oleiharenicola sp. | reverse complement strand
TACGCGTCACTCCTGCAGGAATTCCAGAAACAGCCCGACACGCTCTTTGTCTGCCTGACCGCCCCACCGCTGGCCCCCAACAAACCCCCGGTCCGGCTCTGGCGGTGGCTGGCGAGAAAGTTGAAGGGCAGTGACTACAACCTCGACGAGAGCGGCCGTCTCTGCCGGCTGTTCAACAACTGGCTGGCGGCGAACGACGGCTGGCTGAAGGATTATCCTTTGAAGAATGTCGTGGTTTTTGACTACTACGACCTGTTGACCGGCTTTGGCCGCTCAAATCTGAGCGTGTACGCCACGGAACAGGGGCTGGACAGCCATCCCAGCGCCGAGGGAAACCGGCAGGCGGCCCTGGCCTTGGTGCCCTTTTTGAACCGGGCGATGCACCGGGCGCAATTGACACCGGCCCCACCTTAATCCTTTACCTTCGGCCACCCGCCACTCAATGACTTCCCCATGGAGCCTGTGAACGAAATCCGGAATTTTGTCGTGACCAACTTCCTGTTTGGCGACGGCGCGTCGCTGCAGGAGGAAACCTCCTTCCTGGGCAGCGGCATCATCGACTCCACCGGCATACTTGAACTGGTCGAGTTCATCGAGACGACCTACGCCATCCGCATCGAAACCCAGGAGATGCTGCCGGAGAATCTGGACAGCGTCAACCGGCTCGCCCGGTTTGTGGCGGCGAAACTTGCCGCGAAATCCGCCAACCCGGCGCCGTGAACCGTTGCAACACGAATGGCAGGGAGGTTGACCACGGATTACGCGGATAACACGGATTTTTTGAGATGGATTCCACATTTCTTTATCCGTGTCCATCAGTGTAATCCGTGGTTCAAAATGTCTTTCTCCTTTCGAATCGTCCGTGATTGAACATCCTGCATCGCCGGTAAACCCAAACCAATCCACCACGGATCAGCTCGTCCATGCCGCCAAAATCGTTTTCCGCCGAGTTGCTGAAGCTTGATGGTGCGGCTGAAGCCGGCCGCATCGGGGCGATGCTGCGGGATGAGGTCCTGCGGCGTTTCAAAAAAAAGGGCCTCATCGTCGCTCTTTCGGGCGGTGTTGACAGCAGTGTCGTGGCGGCCCTCGCCGTGCGCGCGGTCGGCCCCGACCGGGTCCTCGGCCTGCTGCTGCCCGAGCGTGATTCATCGCCGGAAACCCTGCCGCTGAGCCAGATGGTTGCGGGGCACCTGGGAATCAAGGCGGTCCGGGAAGATATCACGGGAATCCTGGAAGCCGCCGGTTGCTACCGAAGGCAGGAGGAAGCCATCAGGCTGGTGATCCCTGAATACGGCCCGGGTTGGAAATCGAAAATATTGCTGCCGAGCGTCCTCGCGGATGACCAGTATCGACTCTACTCGGTGGTCGCCCAGTCTCCCGCGGGCCAGCGCCGGGAGGCCCGCCTTTCCCTGGAGGCCTATCTGGGCCTCGTCGCCGCGACCAATTTCAAACAGCGCACCCGGAAGATGCTCGAATATTATCACGCCGATTGCCTGAACTATGCGGTGGCCGGGACGCCCAACCGGCTGGAATACGACCAGGGATTCTTCGTGAAGCTGGGGGATGGCGCCGCCGACGTGAAGCCGATCGCCCACCTGTACAAGACCCAGGTCTACCAGCTCGCCCGCTATCTCGGCCTGCCCGCGGTCATCTGCGACCGGCCGCCCACCACCGACACCTATTCACTGCCGCAGTCGCAGGAGGAATTTTATTTCTCCCTGCCCTATGACAAGATGGACCTGGTCCTGTACGGAAACGACCATGACTACAGTGCGGCAGAAATCGGACCGGCCGTGGGCCTGACGACCGAACAGGTTGAGCGGGTATTGCGCGACATCGCCGGCAAGCGCCGCATGGCCGGCTATCTTCATGCGCCCCCGGTACTGGTCGGGGAGCTGCGCCCTCAGCAGAGCTGAGGGGAGATCCGTACAGAAGACTTCCCGCGAATAACGCGAATTGACGCAAATATATTGGCAGGATTTTTAACAGGTGGGAACAGAAGTCGGGCAGGAGAGTTCAATTTCTGCCATCTCCGTGGTCTCCTGTAATACCATCGTCCCTTGATTAATAGACTTTGGCGCGACAGCGCCGGTAGGGACG
>CAZBLQ010000270.1:0-2118 GCA_964492635.1 uncultured Oleiharenicola sp. | reverse complement strand
GGTCATGGTCCGCGGTGTTTTCGAGAAGCGTCGACTGCTCGACCTGCTTCAGCATTTTATAGTCTTTGAGGAGCACACCGAGTCCGAAGGGCTCAACAAGGTCATCGCGGGCTACCACCAGTTTCACGCTGTCAATGGAGCCGTTGAAGAGACCGTGCGCGCCAGCGGCATGACCGAGGCGGCCATCCTCGCTGAGCCACCCGGCACCTATTGGGCCGGCCGGATGCACGGTGGCAAAACCGGTGACCGCCGCGCCGGCGTCGTTTGGCACACCCAAGGCTCGGGCAAGAGCTTCTCCATGCTCTTCTATGCCGCCCGGATCGTGCGGTACCCAGTGATGCAGAACCCAACCCTGGTCGTGTTGACGGACCGCAACGACCTCGACGACCAGCTATTTGGCCAATTTCATCGTTGCCACGAAATCCTCGGCCAGACCCCGGTCCAAGCCGACAGCCGCGACCAACTGCGCGACCTGCTAAAGGTGGCCAGCGGCGGAGTGGTCTTCACCACCATTCAGAAGTTTCTCCCGGAGAAGGGGGCCAAAATGCCTGAATTGTCGCCACGGCAAAACATCGTGGTTATTGCGGACGAGGCGCACCGCAGCCAGTATGGGCTGATCGATGGCGTGGCCCGGCACATGCGAGATGCATTGCCCCATGCCTCGTTCATAGGTTTCACTGGCACGCCAATCGAAAAGAACGACGCCAACACCCGTGCGGTGTTTGGCGATTACATCTCGATCTACGACATCCAACGGGCAGTCGCCGACAAGGCCACGGTTCCCATCTACTACGAAAGCCGCATCGCCAAGCTTGGCCTGAATGCCGCTGCCTTGCCCAAGCTAGACGCCGAGTTCGACGAGATCACCGAGGCCGAGGAGGCCACCAGCCGTGAAAAGCTCAAGACCAAGTGGGTCGCCCTAGAGGCGCTGGTGGGCGACCCAAAGCGCATCAAGCTAGTCGCCGCCGACCTCGTGGCGCACTTTGAGAAGCGCTGGGAGGCCATGGACGGTAAGGCCATGGTCGTCTGCATGAGCCGGCGCATCTGTGTGGACTTATATGAGGCTCTCATCAAGTTGCGACCCGACTGGGCCGGCGCAAAAGATGACGATCCGGAGGCCGAGAAGGGCAAGAAGTGCATCGTAAAGGTGGTAATGACAGGCAGCGCGGATGATGGCCCAGTCTGGCAGCCGCATATCCGCAATAAGGACAAGCGCCGCAAGCTCGCCAATCGCTTCAAAGACAGCAAAGACCCCTTCCGCATCGTGATCGTGCGCGATATGTGGCTGACAGGCTTTGATGCGCCCTGTCTTCATACCATGTATGCGGACAAGCCTATGCGGAGTCACGGGCTCATGCAGACTATAGCTCGAGTGAACAGAGTCTTTCGGGATAAGCCCGGCGGCCTGGTGGTCGACTATCTGGGTCTGGCCGACCAGTTGAAGCACGCGCTTGCTACCTACACAGAGAGCGGCGGTCAGGGGTCGCCAAGCATCGATACCTCCCAGGCGATCGCGATCATGCAGGAGAAGCACGAGATCGCCTGCGACATCATGAATGGTCTCGCCTGGGAGAAGGTCGTGGGTGACGCCAAGAAGACTTTCGCGATCCTGCCCGCCGCGCAGGAGCACGTATTGGCGCTGGAAGACGGTAAGATTCGCTTCATCCAAGTGGTCACCGACCTGTCGCGTGCTTTCGCCCTGTGCGCAGCCAGCACCGAGGCCACGGAGATTCGCGACGACGTGGCCTTCTTTCAGGCGGTCAAAGCCGTGCTAATGAAATCAGCGGGCACCTCGACCAAGACCCCTGACCAGCTCGACGCCGCCGTACGGCAGCTGGTGTCAGGGGCGATCACCACGGACGGCAAGATCATCGACGTGTTCACTGCCGCCGGGCTGCCTAGGCCGGACATTTCCATTCTCTCGGATCAGTCCCTCGCTGAGGTTCGAGGGCTCAAATACAAGAACGTCGCCGCCGAACTGCTTGCGAAGCTGCTGAAGGACGAGATCCGGGTGCGCTCAACCAAGAACCTGGTGCAGAGCCGTCAGTTCTCTGAGTTGCTCCAGCGAGCCCTCAACGCCTACCACAACCGGGCTATCTCCACCCAGGAGGTGATCGA
>CAZBLQ010000269.1:0-2120 GCA_964492635.1 uncultured Oleiharenicola sp. | reverse complement strand
CGACGAGCTCACGCACAGCATCCGCTTCCAGGGCGCCGCCAAGAAACAGGCCTTCGCCGCCAAGATCGACATCACCTACGAGGAACACCGGTAGGGCGGACCTACGGCCCGCAGTTGAAAGTTGAGAGCTGAGGGTTGAGAGTTCGATTCACTCAGGCGCAACCGTCACCGCCGGGCCAAGCCTTTCGGTCGAACGCCCGGACTGAAAACCTGAGGGCGTGTTGTCCAAGAGGCGGTCAGCGGAGCTGAAACGCAGCGGTGGTGATCGGTGCGCCGGGCTCAATGCTGCGTAACGGACATCGCGTCATTGAAAGATTTGAAGAACCCGGCGTAATCGCCGCGGGCGGCGAAACGCAACGGCTTCACGGGCTCGACGAGGATTTCGCTGGGCGTGGGCGTCGCGGACAGAAGCTTCATGGACTCGGCGATGAAGGCCTTGAGGGGCATGGCGCGCGGGTCGCTGGCCTGATGCGAGCCGGTCAGCTCGGTCTGCACATAGGGCGGCGGGAGTTCGATCACCTCGACCGCGGTGTTCTGGAGCTGGTAGCGCAGGGACTCGGTGTAGGAATGGAGCGCGGCCTTGGTGGCGCAATAGGTCGGGAAGCCGGCCAGCGGGACGAAGGCGAGGCCGGAGGTGACCGTCATGAGCGTGGCCGCGGGTTGTTTTTTCAGATGGGGCAGCAACGCGGCGGTCAGCCGGATCGGCCCAAGGAGGTTCGTGGCCACGGTGGCCTCATCGGTGGCGAGATAGTCGGGCGCGGCGGCAAGATCTTCGGGACGCATGATGCCAGCGTTGTGCACGACGGCATTCAGCGCGGGATGCTGCGTTACCAGTCGGGCGGCGAAGTCGCGGATGGCCCCGGCGTCCTCGATGTCGAGCGCGAGCGAGGCCATGCCGGGGTTGGCGCGGGTGACCTCGTCGAGCGCGGCCATGCGCCGGCCGGCGATGATGACCCGGTTGCCCAGGGAGTGGAAGGCTTCGGCGAGGGCGCGGCCGATGCCCGAGCCGCCGCCGGTGATGAGAATGGTGTTACCAGAGGATTTCATAGATTGAGTTGAGGGTTGCCGGGCGGAACATAGCACCAATGCCCACCAAGTGGAAGCAGGCACCTTTTTCCGGCGCAACCGTCACCGCTGGGCCAAGCCTCTCGGTCGAACGCCCGGACTGAAAAACCTAAACCTGCCACTTCAGTGCTTCGATCCCGGGTTGGGCGTTGTGTCCTTCCGCACCAATTCGTCGAAATAGCGTATATCGAGCTTAAATGGCCGTTTGGCCCGTTGCAGTTCGTCTATAATCTCCTGACGGCGGTCATCGGGCTCCCAGCTTTCCGCCCGGATGCTGAAACCACTATGGTTCGGATGAACCAAGGGCACGCCGAGCAGACTTCCCAACGTTGCGTTTTCCAAGCCGGCGTCGGCGATAATCACCGTGGCCTTGACCCGTTTCCACCACGCTTCGTCCCGTTTGCCCTGAGGCGCGTGCAGATATTCTCCTAACTGCGCGCCGAGTTTTTGGGTTTTGCGGGTGACTGGCGTATAGACGAAAAACGTGAGTTCTTCGTTGGTTACCGAATCAAGCAAGCGCACCAGCAGGAACTTGTCTCCGATATCAAAAGCCTGCCGCAGACCTTTCGCCATCTCCGGGATGCGCCAACCCTCGCGGAGCTTGTGGGAGATGTGAGTCTGGGTTTCTAGGTATTCCTTCATGCGGGCCTCGATCCCGCTGCGCAACTCGAGGGCGGCATAGAGGAGACTCTCCTCCGTGGCCTCAACCAGGCGCGAGCGAGCCCGCTTCAGATACCCTCGCGCAGTAAAATCGTATGACGCCATGATGACGAAAGCTTAGGGTCCGTGGCGCGTTCGGTGACTGCGCGGTGCGCCACATCACCCCACGGCGTTGATGCCGCCGGATTTCGCGGCCTGCTTCACGAGCCCCATCACGGCGTCGAGCTTCAGGTCCTCGAGTTTCGTGAAGTTGATGCAACTGCGGCCGGTCTTCACCTTGCCGAGCTTCGCGGCATTTTTCTCGACGAGATAGCCGCCCTCGCCGCCGACACAGAGGTGGAGGGCGTAGCCGCTTTTCCCCGCGACGAGTCCGATGGTGAACCAGTCGCCTTCGC
>CAZBLQ010000268.1:0-2158 GCA_964492635.1 uncultured Oleiharenicola sp. | reverse complement strand
CGTCCCTACCGGCGCTGTCGCGCCAAAGTCTATTAATCAAGGGACGATGGTATAACAGGTGTTGCTTCCCGGCTTTTTTGTTCCTGTTGGCGCCCGAGGGTCGCCCGCCAACCATCACCCTGCGCTTCGCTTCAGGCTTGTTCCGCTGCGCTGCGCGACGCCATCTACGCGCCACCGCGCTCCGTCAAGGCGGCCTGCCACTGCGCGGCCTCGCCGGGCAGACCGTGCGCCGTGAGTTTTTGCGCGATGAGTTTCATCGTCGGCTCAATGATCCGGTGCTTGGGGTCGGCGGGGAATTCCGGCCGCACCGCCCGCGTCAGGCCCCAGCACGCCCAGATCCGCCAGCGGCGTTGCTCCCGCCGCGGCTCGTTCATCCGGTCGGCCAGATGCTGGAAATGCACGCGGGGATTGCCGATGAATATTTCCGCCGGGGCGTGGCGCAGGAACCACGCCATGGCGTCGTAGGGCAGGGGCCATTCGTGCAGGACGGGCTCGTCACCACGCAGGTCCGCGCCGAGGGCGCGGTCGAGCTTCAGGATGGCGCGGGCCGCCAGGCCGCGCTGCCAAAGATAGTGGGCGTAGGTGAGGGCGGTCAGATAGAACGCCTCGTCGCGGGCCCGGCCGTGCGCCGTGAGGGCACTCGCGTCCATCCGGGCCGGCGGGACCGGCAGGTGGGGGCACGCGGGTAGGCGGGGCGGCATCCGGACGAGCGTCACCGGCCGGGCCGGAGCGCACAAGTTTAACTTGGCGGCGGGCCTGCCTTCCGCGCATAAAGGAGATCTGCAAACGGACGAAACAGGTTCGGTCAACGAGGTGCGCGGCTGGCGGTGGTTTGGGCTCTGGCTGCTCGCCGTGTTCGTGCGCGGCTGGGGCCGGACCCTGCGCTTTGAGGCGGACGCCGTGACGCATCAACTGCTGGCCATCTCGGACGAGCCGGTGGCCTGCGTGCTCTGGCACAACCGTCTCTTTTTGACTCCCGAGATTTTCCGGCGCTATCGCCAGCACCGCCAGGTGCATGGACTGGTCAGTGCGAGCAAGGACGGTGCCTGGCTGGCGGCGTTTTACCGGCTCATCGGCATCCAGCCTGTGAGGGGTTCCAGCAGCAAATTGGGACGCGAAGCGGCGCGGGCCCTGATTGAAGTCCTGCATTCCGGCCACGATGTCGGCATCACGCCCGACGGGCCGCGCGGGCCGGTCTACTCGGTCGAACCCGGAGTGCTGGTGGTCACACGGCGCCAGCGCGTCCCGCTGCTGCTGATCGGCGCGGAGTTTGGCCCCGCGTGGCGGTTGCGGAGCTGGGACGGCTTCTATCTCCCGTGGCCGTTTACGCGCATAAAAATGCAATGCACCCTCCTGCGGTCCATCAGCCCGGACGGCACAAAGCTCAGCGCCGACGAGCTGCGTTCGGCGCTGCTGGCGATCAATCCGGATCCGCCGGAGAACGGTTGAAACCACCAATAAACACTAACCGGAGCACTGATTCAGATCAGTGAACAATCAGTGTGGATTGGTTGATGTCGCTTCGCTCGGTAGTGGTTACCTTGTCCGGGTTGGTCTCAGAACGTCGGTGTGACCGTGAGGCTCTGCCCGGGTTGCGCGACGTAGTCCTCGCCGGCGCTCCACGACAGGTCGTTCACCAGCAGTTTAAAGACCACGGGAGTGGCGGCATGGCTGATCGCGGTGGTCCAGAGGTCACTGCCGACGCAATCCATCGCGACGCCGTGGTCCCAGCTCAGGCCCGGGCCTTCTCCCCGGACATAGAGATGATTGCCAAAACCGATGTCGATTTTCGCGGAAATGAAGGTGGCGGGCGGCTCGGTGGTGACAGCGGGCTTTCTTTTGGCCGGGCTGGCGGTTTTCTTGGCCGGAGCCGTCGGCTTGGCGCTCACGGTGGAAGTTTTCTTTGCGGTCTTTTTCATGGTTGATTTCTTTTTCAAGTTAAAGGGGTAGGAGTTCTATTTTCTCCTGCCTTGGCTGGCTGCAACAGCAATTTCAGCGCCAATCTTGCGGTCCGGTTAAGTCGCGGTGGGCAAGCGGGTAGCGGCGGCAAAAAATAATGTTTTACTCCGGCGGAGGCGTCCCTCAAAAGCATCGGCTCACCTTATGGGGCAGTAGCTCAGTTGATAGAGCGCGTCGTTCGCAACGACGAGGTCGTCGG
>CAZBLQ010000267.1:0-2174 GCA_964492635.1 uncultured Oleiharenicola sp. | reverse complement strand
ATGAACTGCCGATGGAGCAGTTCGGTCGACAGGATGCCGATCAGGGCCATCTCGTCGGTTTCACCCAGGGCGCGGCCCTGCCGGACGGCCTGATACAGGCGTGTCCCGGGTCCGGGGCTGAAAATGCCGGTTGCACGCAATGAATCCTCGGAAAAAATCTCCGCCACGTAATCCGGAGCTCCCGGGGCGCCGAAACAACGGTGAATTGGAGCGCGGTAGGGCCGCTTGCGGCGCTGGGTTATTTCCCTGGGCAGCCAACGCCGTGCCGTCTCGCGCAGCAGGGCCTTTTCGCGCAGTACCGGCAGCTTGGCGGCGGCGGGAAGCTCGTTGCAGAAGGCGACGACCCGGGCATCGAGAAACGGATAGCGACCCTCGACGGCGTGCGCCATGGCGACGCGGTCACCCTGGGAGGAAAGCAGGTAGCCGGGGAGAAACGTCGTGGCTTCGATATACTGGGCCTGCTGCAAATGATCCCAGTGGCGAAAGTTGTCCGGGTAGGAAAAATCCGGGCCGGCGGCGCGTTGCAAATGGCCGGCGTGCGCCGCGAATTCGTCCGAGAAAAACCGGTGCGTGCGGTGGTTGTTGCGCCAGCGCACGCGGTGGGAGTAATCGGGTTCGTCCGTATCCTCGAGCCCGTTGCCGAAAAACGCCTGCAGGAAGGCCGGAGCGGAGGCACCGAGCCTGACGATTTCCGGATAGAGCCGGCGGAGCAATTGCGGGCGGCGGGCCGCGCCGGGCTCCCGCGCCCAGAACCGCCGGATTTTCGCCTCCTTGAAAATATCGTAGCCGGCCAGGAACTCGTCCGCACCCTCGCCGGTGAGCACGACCTTGTAGCCGCGGTCCCGCACGAGTTGCGACAGGAGGAACATCGGGGCCGGCGCCGTGCGGGTGAGGGCCGTCTCGGTGTGCCACACGACCTCCGGAAACACGCGGACGATGTCGGCGCCCGTTGCCCGGACGACCTGATGATCCGTTCCCAGCAGTGCGGCCATCCGCCGCTGCGGCTCGCTTTCGTCAAATTCCGGATCGCTGAACGCGATGGAGAAGGTGTCGAGCCGGCTGATGCCAAGGTGGCGGATGATCGCGGCAATGGTGGACGAATCCAGCCCGCCGCTGAGATATGCACCCACGGGCACATCGGCGCGCAGCCGGATGCGGGTGGCGTCGACCAGCAGCTCGGCGAATTCATCCGCCAGGCTCGCCCTGGTCCGGCGGGGATTCCGGACCGGGTCATGGCCCCCGGCCGCGCCCTCTCCGTCGAAATTCAGCTCCCAGTAGCGGGTGATGCGGACCTCATTCTCGCCGGCCAGCAGGAAATGGCCGGGCGGGAGCTCGTGAATCCCCTCGAAGCAGGTCGTGGGGGAAAGGGTGCTCCAGTAGTTGAAAACCTGGGCGATGCCCCGGGGATCGAGCACCCGCCGCACCCGTTGATCGGCCAAGACCGCCTTGATCTCGGAGCCGAAGATCAGGGCCCCGCCGGCCTTCGTATAGAAAAACGGCCGCACGCCCAGGCGGTCGCGGGCGGCAAACAGGGAGCGCTTCCGGGCGTCCCAGAGTGCAAACGCAAACTGTCCGTTGAGCTTGCCGAGACACGCGGGACCGAACTCCTCGTAGAGATGGACGATGACCTCGGTGTCGGTGTGCGTGGAGAAGCGATGACCCCGGGCCTCGAGATCACGGCGCAGTTCCGGGTGGTTGAAGATCTCGCCGTTGTAGACGATCCAGAGGTCGCCGATTTCGTTGCCGATGGGTTGCTGGCCGCCACTCAGGTCGACGATGCTGAGCCGGGCGCTCCCCAAGCCGATGTGATCATCGAGATAGAGGCCAAACTCATCCGGTCCGCGATGGCGGATTTGCCCCAGCATGCTGCGCAGCAGCGATTCCTCGGGCGGAGGCGCTGCCACCAGGTTCAGGACTCCCGCAATGCCGCACATGGCCGTGACGAATGATGGGCGACCCACCTCATTGCAAGCTTCGGTGCCGGAGTCTGAAACCGCCAAGCATAAATTATTCAGTTGCCCGCGAAACCCACGAATGACCGCGAATCAGGGACTCTTGCAGATTGATTCAAACGAAGATTACAAGGAAAAGAAGGGTTCAAACCTTAAGGCAATTTCTTATACCAGAGTCCCTAATGATTTGGACTATTGAATTCCATTCGATGGGTAGGGCGC
>CAZBLQ010000266.1:0-2214 GCA_964492635.1 uncultured Oleiharenicola sp. | reverse complement strand
CGCCACCTACATCCACCAAGTGGCCGATGGGGCGATGGCCCCCGCCGGACTCGGGGCCAAACCCGGCAAGAACGGCTGGTGGGCCAGCAGCTGGAGCCAGACGGACGGCGCCGGCTTCTTCGGCATGCCGGTGCCGCTCACCGCCACCGAAAACGACGACGCCAACATCGTCGTCCGCTACACGCGCTACACTACAGACTACGATGCGGCGTTCCACGCGCCGGTCTGGGGCGCCTACACCGTGGATACGACGACAGTCGCCAACGACGTCTCGGGGGAGCGCCCGGCCAGCAACCCGGATTTCGCCCGCCCGAGCCAGTTCTTTCAGGAACCACTCGTCGTCGCCCTCAGCGCCCACCTCGGCATTCCCGCCGTCTCGCACCAGACCTTCACCGACGCGATCGACCCGCTCTATCCGCCCGCCAAGGCCAAGGGCGACCCCGCCAACATCCAGCGCGGTCACATGGTCCCGAACAACGCCATGAAGTGCCAGGGCACGTATGAGGAAGGCCAGGCTGCCCAAGACGAGAGTTTCTCGGTCGCCAACATCGTTCCGCAGATGGCGAAGAGCAACGCGCCCTCCTGGTCCTCCCTCGAGAGCGCCTGCCTCGACTGGGCCAACGAGCTCGGCCAGGTCTGGCTCATCGTCGGCCCCGTCTTCCATGACCACGCGCACCCGACCTTCGAGGAGAAGCGCACGAGTCACGAGAAGCAGATCGTGCCCTGTCCCGACGAACTCTACTACGTTGTGATCGGCAAGCGCGGCGGCAAGACCTCCGCCATCGGCTTCCTGATGCCACATACTCCGGACTTCGTGGACTTCAAAACGAAGGCCGTGCCTGTCCAAAAGATCCAGGAACTGACCGGGCTCAATTTCATGCCGGACCTTGGCGAGCCGAACGCCATAGAGGCCACCTTCGACCCTGCCTGGTTGCAGACCAAGCCCCGCAAAGGCGCCGGCAAGGGTGACGACAACTGAGAACATCAACCTCCAAGGAGACAAAATCATGAATGCCATACTTCTTTCCACCCGCTGGGGCCCCGGCCTGCTGGTTGCGGCCGAGATCATCCTCGTCACCGTCGTCCTCTCCCTAGGGGTGAGAACCACGCTCCTGCGCGACCCCGATCCCACCCAACCGGATTTCCGCAAGCGGGCCTACAGCCTCGCGAAGTCCCAGCTAGCCTTCTGGATCGTCGTGATCATCGGCAGCTTCATCTACGTGTATTTCGCGCAAGGGGTCTGTGTCGGGGTCCTGAACAACACCGCCCTCCTGCTGCTCGGCATCAGCACCGGGACCACGGCCTTGTCCGCAGCAGCCGCCCCTGTGCCCGCCGCCCGAACCGCTCCCACAGATGCAACCAAGCTCGCCCCATCTGCGGATATCGTCGCCCCCACCGCGGTTCCCGACCATGTCCCGCCTTCGCCGCACGAGAACTTCCTCGACGACATCCTGAGCGACAACGAGGGTATCAACATCCACCGCTTGCAGATGGTCATCTGGACCGTCGTCTTCGGCGGCATCTTCCTCCACCGCGTTTACCGGCTCCGCGAATTCCCGACCTTCGACGACCAGGCCTACGTCCTCATGGGCATCAGCTCGGCGACCTACATCTGGTTCAAGAAAACCGAGAAATAACCCGCCCGGACCGCGTTAACCCAACCAGCCCACGCCATGCGCTACAACTGCCACGCCCATATCTTCACGTTCAAGTCCGTATTCACGGAGAAAACCCTCCAGATTCTCATCGACCGCCTGAGCCGGGAAAAATGGCCGCCCTTCGCGACCCAGACCGCCGAAAAGATGCTGGGCAAGGTCCTCAACGGGGAACAGCTCGACGAGAACGTCCTCCTTGCCGAATTGGTGAGCAGCCTCAAGGCGGACGCCACCCTGAAGAAGCTGATCGACGACGGCCTTGCGTCGCTCCCGCCCAGCGTGAGTGTCGCCCTCGAGGGTGACGTGGCCGGCCTGCCCATCGGCGCCCTCCGCGAAATCATCGGCAAGGTCACCACCGCCCTCCAGTCCAGCGACGATGACGACGCCCGCCAGGTCGACTTGGGCGATTTCATCGCTTTCCTTGGCCTCGGGATCAAGCCCTCCATCGGGGCCGTGGCCGCCAAGCTCATTGAATACTCTGGCCCGGACACTGCCTGTGTGGCCTTGATGATGGACATCACGACGGGCAAGGATTCGGACGATGCGCTATTCCGCTCGC
>CAZBLQ010000265.1:0-2281 GCA_964492635.1 uncultured Oleiharenicola sp. | reverse complement strand
GCATACTGCGCGAAATCGGCACGCGGATCGACGGTCGTGTCCATGTTGGCCACGTTGAAACGGGGCGCCACGGGTTTGGCCGGCTCGGCGGCGCGCAACGACGCAAGCGACAGCGCGGCAAAGCCCGTCGCGAGGAGGAGGAAACGTAATTTCATAGGGAATGAGAAAGGCGCTTCAAGTGGCCGACGGCAACGGCGTAATGATGAACGGTCGTTTTCCGGCGATGAGTAACAGTGCAGCGGGCGTCGCGAAAATGCCCCGTGCGTCTTTTCCCGGAGAATCAGAATATTTTACCACGGATTACACGGATGAACACGGATGAGGAAGCACACGGAATACACTGAAAACAGAATAGCCTGATGGGTGTCATCCTGAGCAAAGCGAAGGATCCATGTTTTGGAGGCGGGGCTATTAGCCCCGCGAGATATTGGCATCGCAGTAATCCGCGGGACTGACCTGTCATCCGTAGCCTTGGCGAAGGATGATAGTCCCGCCTCCAATCGGGAAATTCATGCGTACAATCCTTAATTAAACCATCTCCACGCACACCGCCAGCCCTTCGCCGCCACCGATGCAGACGGCGGCTACGCCCAGTTTCTTCCCGCGCTCCCTCAGCGCGGCGAGCAGCGTCACGAGAATCCGTGCGCCGCTCGCGCCGATGGGATGACCGAGCGAGATGGCGCCGCCGCGGACGTTGAGCCTGTCGGCCGGCACGCCGAGTTCCTGCGCGAAGGCCATCGGGACGACGGCAAACGCCTCGTTGACCTCCCACAGATCGACATCAGCCACGCTCCAGCCAGCTGATTTCAGCGCGGATTGCGCGGCGGTCACGGGTGCGGTGGTGAACCACACGGGATCCTGCGCGTGAGCGCCGAAGGCAACGATGCGGGCAATGGGTTTCAACTCCCGGGCCAGCGCCAGGTGGGCCGTGGTGAACACCAGCGCAGCTGCGCCATCGTTGATGCTCGAAGCGTTGGCGGGCGTAATGGTGCCGTCCTTCTGAAACGAAGGCTTGAGCGTGGGGATCTTGTCGTAACGAACCTTCGTCGGGCCCTCGTCGAGTTCGACCTTGGTGACGTTGCCCCGGGCGTCAGTGATCTCGACTGGGGTAATCTCCTGCGCGAAACGGCCATCCTGCTGCGCCGCGTTGGCGCGCTTGAAACTCTCGATGGCGTAGGCGTCCTGCTGCGCGCGGGTGAAGGAGTATTTCGCGGCGCACTGCTCGGCGCAGTTGCCCATGTGGAGGTTGTTGTACGGATCCCATAGACCGTCGGAGATCAGCGAGTCGACAACCTGCTGGTGGCCGAGGCGGTAGCCGTCGCGCGCCTTGGGCAGCAGGTAAGGCGCGAGCGACATGTTTTCCATGCCGCCGGCGACGTAGACCGAACCCATGCCGGCGGCGAGTCCGTGCGCAGCCTGCATGACGGCCTGCAGGCTGGAACCGCAGACCTTGTTGATCGTGACGGCCCTCACGGAATGATGGAGCCCGGCAAAAAGCGCGGCTTGGCGGGCCGGCGCCTGGCCCTGGCCGGCCTGGAGCACGTTTCCCATCAGCACGTCGGTCACATCACCGGAGGCGACACCGGCCCGCGCCAGTGCGCCTCGAATGGCGGTCGCGCCAAGACGCGGAGCGGGCACGGAGGACAACGCACCTTGAAACGCGCCGAGGGGCGTGCGCGTGGCGGAGAGAATGACGATGTCGGTCATGAGATTGGGGATAACACAAAGAAGCCAAGCAGCTAAGGGGGATTCTTTGTTTCTTTGCTGCTTTGTGTGAAAAAATCAGGTGGGTCGATGAATCACGAACAGTTCGGTGGTGCGGGAATAGAAATCCCCGCCCATGCGGCCGATGGTGTCGAGCTTGGGCGGGTCGATCTTGCCGTCCGGGCCCAGCACCGCCTCGCTGACGTGCGCACACAGGATGGTGCCGAACACGACGTTGCCCCCGAGCGGGCCCTCGCCGATGCGGACGATGCGGTCGAGCCGGCACTCGAAGGCCACCGGCGAGGCGGCGACGCGCGGCGGGCGGACCCGGAGCGACGGCGCGGTTGCGATGTGGAACTTCTCGAACTCGCTTTCGCCGTGCGGCAGCGGCGCGGAAGTGGCGTTCATCGGCTCACGCAGGGCGTAGGACACGATGTTGACGACGAATTCGGGCACCTGCTCGACGTTGACGACGCTGTCCTTCTTTTTGCCGGTGCGGTCATTGGCCCCGGTGAAGAGCAGCGTGGGCGGGCTGGCGCACACGCCCTGGAAAAACGAAAACGGCGCGAGGTTGGTC
>CAZBLQ010000264.1:0-2293 GCA_964492635.1 uncultured Oleiharenicola sp. | reverse complement strand
TCACCAGTGACCGCGATGTTCTCCTGTTCGAACGCATAAATGAACGGCGAGTAATTCAGGCACTCGACGCCTTCCCAGCGGGTGAACACCATGGGATAGTCCGCGGGATTGGTGCTGAATTTCAGCGTCGCCCCCGCGGCGACATGGAGATTGACTTTGCTCTGGAGGTGGATCGCACCGGTGAGCCACTCGCCGGCAGGCACGACGACGCGCCCACCACCCGCATCGTGGCAGGCGGCGATGGCCGTCCGGATGGCTGCGGTTACATCGATCCCGGGTCTCGCCCCGAAGTCGGTGATGACGAAATCGCGGGCGGGAAAATCCGGCGCCTTGATTGCCGCCAGCACGGCGGGCAGCGAGTCCCAGCCGCAAAAGGCCACCGGCCCCGCTTTCGTGGACAACATCCGCTCCACTTCCAGCCCCGCGAGAATGAACGGGCCGGTGCCCTTGGGATCGTTGTCGACGACGGGCTCGGTCATGTAATACTCGAAGGAGCCGTCGCGCGGCCGGCCATTGGCCATTGTGTTGCCCAGCCCGGCGCCCGAACAGATTTGCGTGAGACGGACCCGGCCACTGGCCTCAGTCTTCACCAGGTCGCGAATGAGACCCGCATAACCTTTAAGAATGGCTGGCTCGTATTTCTCGCGCGACAGGTAGCCCTTGTTCACCCCTTTCGCGAGCGAGTAGACGAACATGGCGGAGCCGGAACCCTCGAGGTAGTTGCCCGGGCGGGTGCCAAGATTGGGAATCTGCCACCACAGACCGCTCCTGGGATCCTGCCATCTGACCGCCCCGTCGGCGACGCGATTGAGAATGTTCACGATTTCGTTGATTTCCGGCCGGCTGACCGGCAGGTAATCGAGCGAGTCCACGATGGCCATGGCATACCAGCCGATTGCCCGGCTCCAGAAATTCGGCGACAAACCGGTCTTGGGATCGGCCCAGCTCTGCGCATGCGCCTCATCCCACGCATGCCAGTAAAGCCCGGTGGCCGGGTCGTAGGTATGACGGTCTGCAACGATGATCTGTTTCGCGACGTCATCAAAAAGTGCGGGCTCGTGAAACCGACCGGCGTATTGCGCCAGAAATGGCGACGCCATGTAGACGCCATCGAGCCACATCTGGTGCGGGTAGCGCCCCTTGTGCCAGAAACCACCCTCGCTGGTGAGCGGTTGCGCGGCCATCTGATGGCGGAGAGTCTGCACGGCTTTGACGTAGCTTTCGTTTTTCACGCCGTGATCGAGGGCGGCGAGCAGCACCTTGCCCGGCAGGATGTTGTCGATGTTATAGTCCTCCAGCTTGTAGCCGCTGATGGAACCGTCGGGTTTGACATGGGAGCCGACCGCCCGGGTGCCGAATTGCACATAGGCCTCCTTGCCGGTGAACTCGCCGAGGCGGACAAGGGCGAGCGCGAGGACGCCGGGTGAGTAATCCCAGCGAGCCTGGCCCGCGCCAGCCTCGAGCGAGTTGCCGAGGCGTTTCATTTCCGAGTCGGCCAGGCGTTGCGACCACTCCAGGGGCGTCGCGGCGTTAAATTGTCCAGGCAACCCGATGGCAACTGCCGCGTGCGCTGAAACCAACATCCATGCGACGCCGGCTCCGGCGGCGGAAAACCGGCATTTCAGCAAAAACCCAAAGCAGCGGAGCATCAGCGCGCAACGTTGATCGTGATCCTCACCGGTGAGTGCAGACGCGCGGCGCAGCCGGCAACATAGTCGTTCCATGCCTGCCGCGTCGTGAACTCGCCGGCCTTGGACCAGCCGGCGCCCACGAAATAGCGGAGAGGCTGGCCGGAGGCAACTTTCGCGAGTGAAAGCTGATTGACGGCGTCTTCCGCAAAACCTTGCAGTCCGGCGGGCACGATCACGGCCTCGCCGATCGCGCCATTGGTTTTTTCGGTTTCCCACTGCGTGAACCAGCCGTCGGCCTGGTTCTTCGTCAGCTCGGCCGTGGCCTCCTGTCCCCGGTCGCCGCTGTTCTTGTTCACACCGATGCCAATGGTTATTTCCTTTGCGAAACCTTCGACGACGGCGAAGGTGCTGTCGATCTGGTCGAGATTGTGGCCGGCATCGACGGTGAAGCGTTTCGTCTCGGTGACTTTCACGCCGTTGGCGTCCCAGGCATCATAAGCGAGCTCGAAAATCGCGCGGATGGGACCGTTGGCGATGACCTTCCAGGTTTTGTAATTCCGGCCGACGTGGAGTTTCTGCCCATCCCAGACGCCGGTGCCGCCGCAGCCGCGCGAAGTGCCGACCTGATACATGTCCATGCCCTCGCCCTCGTCGTGGTGATA
>CAZBLQ010000263.1:0-2317 GCA_964492635.1 uncultured Oleiharenicola sp. | reverse complement strand
CTGCTCCCGTGGTGATCGCCTGGCATCTGATCCGCAATCGAAGTCTGCGCCTTCTGCTGGTGGTCGCGGTGGTGCTGGTTTCGCTATCCAATGTCCAATGGATCAACCGTGTCTTGCTGGCCGACTTCCGGCGCTATCAATATGACGTGTTCCTGGCCCAGCAAATCGGTCGGGAGATTGAGAAGGCCTCATCACCGCATGGTCCCCGATCCGTGCGCGTTGTCGTGATCGGAATTTATCAGTCCGACCCGGCTATTACCGGTTACAAGTACGAGGTGCTGGGCAACTCATTATTTGAGTGGGATGGGGGCAATCCTTTCCGCGTGCACGCTTTCATGCGGGCACTGGGTTTCAGTTCTTTTTCAGTTCCATCCGGACAGGACATCCGGCAGGCTATGCAGGAGAGCACCACCATGGATTCCTGGCCGGCGGCGTCCTCGATCCGGATCAAGGATGAGCTCGCCATCGTCAAGCTCTCGGCTCCGACACCCCAGCAGGTCAGAAACTACTTGAAATAAGGCATTGGAACCACGGATTGAGCGGATGACACGGATGATCCAGAAACCAGCATTCAAGAATCAACTTCCAAGCACGCATCGGCCGGCGCGCTTTCTTGTGGTCCGGGGTTTTCTCTGAAACTTTTATCCGTGTACATCAGTGAAATCCGTGGTCAATTTCTTCCGGATGAGTCCGGCATAGCTTCATCTCTGTAAAACCAAAAATGGCCTGCCCCAAGCGATCGCTGGTTATCCCGGTCTACCGGAATGAGGAATCCATCAGTGCCCTTATCCAGGTCGTGCGGACGCTCGCCGCCGACAGTCCCGCCGGCGAATTCGAGGCGATCTTTGTGCTCGACGGCAACCCGGACCAGTCCTGCGCCCGCCTCCGCGAGCTGCTGCCGGGGGCGGGCTTCGCCTCACGGCTGATTCTGCTTTCGCGCAATTTCGGGAGCTTTGCGGCCATCCGGGCCGGACTGGCCGCGGCGCAAGGCGAATCCTGTGCGGTCATGGCCGCCGACCTGCAGGAGCCACCCGAATTGATCCGGCAAATGTATGCCCAGATGGAAAGCGGCCAATACGATGTCGTGGTCGGCCGGCGGTCGGAGCGGGACGACCCCATGCTGACGCGTTTTTCAGCGGCCATCTTCTGGGCGTTCTATCGCCGGATCATTGAACCGAAGATGCCCCCAGGCGGAGTGGACGTATTTGCCTGCAACCTGGTTTTCCGCAAAATGCTGGTTTCAATGGAGGAGTCGCACAGTTCGCTGGTTGGTCTGTTGTTTTGGATGGGGTTCCGGCGCGGTGAAGCCGTGTATGCGCGGGCGGCGCGCCAACACGGCAAGAGTGCCTGGTCGTTTCAGCGAAAATTACGCTACCTGTCGGACAGCCTTTTTTCCTTTACGGATTTGCCGATCAGAATGCTGCTGGTGGGCGGGCTGGTCGGGGTCACCGCGTCCGTCCTGTTTGGCCTGGTCGCCTTGTCGGCCCGCCTGCTGGGCTGGATCACCGTACCGGGCTATACCGCCACCATTCTTATGATTCTGTTTTTTGGTGCGTTAACCCAGTTGGGACTGGGAATCGTGGGCTCCTACACCTGGCGCGCTTACGAAAACACCAAACGCCGGCCCGACTCAATTGTGATGTGGCAGGAAGCGTACTCCGGCTCAACCAACCAAAATGAGGTTCCCCATGGCTGATTTTTTTCTTCACCCGCAAAGCCTGTGCGAATCAACCCGGGTCGGCCCGGGGACCAAAATCTGGGCCTTCGCGCACATCCTGCCGGGAGCCCGCATCGGTCGCGATTGCAATATCTGCGACCACGTTTTCATTGAAAATGATGTCGTCGTGGGCGACCGCGTGACCATCAAATGCGGAGTGCAACTCTGGGACGGCGTGCGGCTGGCCGATGATGTGTTCGTCGGGCCGAATGCCAGCTTTACCAACGACCCTTTCCCCCGCAGCAAAAAGCACCTGGCGCAACCCCTGCACACCGTGATCGGCCCGGGCGCCTCCATCGGGGCCAACGCCACCATCCTGCCGGGCATCGAAGTCGGCGCCGGCGCCATGGTGGGAGCCGGCGCAGTGGTGGCGCGGTCGGTGCCGCCCAACGCCATCGTGATGGGCAATCCCGCGCGCATCACCGGCTATGCAGATTCCCCGATGCACATTTCGGCGCCGGAGCTCAAGCTGACCAGACCGGCTGAGACGACCTCCCGGGTGCCGGGAGTAAAGTTAATTGGATTTCCCGTGTTCGAAGACATGCGCGGCGCACTCAGCGTCGGCGAATTCCCCGCCGGTCTGCCCTTCTCCCCCAAGCG
>CAZBLQ010000262.1:0-2320 GCA_964492635.1 uncultured Oleiharenicola sp. | reverse complement strand
GTCGTCGTGGCGAAGCTGCTGCCTAAGCCGCCGGGGGCATGAATGCAAAGAAACATTCGCTGCAAGCAATGCGACATAACAACATTCGCTAAATATGACTAAGTTTAATCCAGTCCTACTATCACTAGTTTGCCTCTTCACGACTGCAAACGCTCAAGACTATGGGCACGTCGATGGTGGGGCTCAGCCTGTCAGCTTAGTGAAACTTATTGTTCAACCCGATAAATATCTCGGACACAGTGTCCGGATGCATGGCGCATTGCATTGGGAATTCGAAAGCACATATCTCTTCCTGTCCAGAGATCACCTGGAGGCCTATGATACAGAAAGCGCGATTGAAGTTGGTCGGAGCAAGAAGAGCGACGCTCCCACCGACAAGCAGTTAACGGAATGTACGGATTCTTTGGTATTCATCGAGGGATTGGTCCAGAGAGACGCATCAGAATCATACTACATCGTGATTACTCGCGTTTGCGTCAAAGATGCCCGTAGATCCAAGAAACGTCAAAAGCAGGCGGACCAATCGCCGGGACCCACCGTGCCAAGCAAGGGTGGTTCACCTTAACGTCAGCCAAAACGGGCAAATGAACATCAAAAAACCCGCATCGGGTGATGCGGGCTGTGTTTGAATGGTAGGGCGAATCGTCCCGATGAGTCGCGGCTCGTCCGGAGGATGGCAGATTGTCTGCTTTCGCTCGGAACGCCCTACCTTAATTGCTCACCAGATCTTTGCGCGGAGCTCGGGCTTCCGCCACATCGGGTCGCCTTCCTTGATGCCAAAGGCGTCGTAGAACGGCTGGAAGTTCACCAGCGGGCCGATGGCGCGGAACATGCCGGGCGCGTGCGGATCGATGGTGACCAGCCGCCGGGCCTCGCTCTCGCGCGCGCTGGTGCGCCAGACCTGTGCCCACGAAAGGAAGAAGCGCTGCTCGGGGGTGAAGCCGTCGATGAGCTTGCGCTCCTTGCCGACCAGCGAGCGCTCCATCGCCTCATAGGCGAGTGTCACGCCACCGAGGTCGGCGATATTCTCGCCGAGGGTCAGCTCGCCGTTGACGTGCACGCCCGGCAGCACCTCGTAGCTGCTGTACTGGTCCACCACCTTCTGGGCGCGGGCCTTGAACTCCGTCGCGTCCTTCTCCGTCCACCATTCCGCCAGGTTGCCCTCGGCGTCGTAGTGGCGGCCCTGGTCGTCGAAGCCGTGCGTGATCTCGTGACCGATGACGGCCGCGATGCCGCCGTAGTTGACGGCGTCATCCAGCGTGAAATCGAAGAACGGCGGCTGGAGGATGCCGGCGGGAAAATTGATGTTGTTGGCCGTCGGGTCGAAATAGGCGTTCACCGTCGGCGGCGTCATCCCCCACTCCTTCTTGTCCACCGGCTGGCCGAGCTTGGCGAGTTCGCGCTTCACCTCGAATTCACTCGTCGCGCGGACATTGGCGAAGAAGGCGTCGGGCTGGATCGCGACCTTGGAGTAGTCGCGCCACTTCTCCGGGTGGCCGACCTTGGCGTAGAAACGGTCGAACTTGGCGAGCGCCTTCTGCTTGGTGGGCTCGGTCATCCAGTCGAGTTTCTGCAGCCGGTCGCGCATCACCGCGACGACGTTCTTGATCATCTCGTCCATGCGGGCCTTGGCCTCGGGCGGATAGTATTGCGCGACGTAGAGCTGGCCGAGCGCCTCGCCGAGTTCGTTGTCCGTCACACGGGAGATGCGCTGCCAGCGGGGCTCCATGGCCGGCGTGCCACGCAGGACGGTGCTGTAAAAGTGGAAACTCTCCGCCTCGAACGGCGCGGCGAGATAGGGCGCGTCGGCGCGCAGCACCTTGTAGCGCAGATAAACCTTCCAGTCCGCCAGCGGGCGCGCGGCCAGTTGCTCCTGCAGGCCCTCGAAGAATTTGGGCTGGCCCACGATGACGTCGGCCGCCGCCGGGCCGGTGATGCCGCGCTCGCTGAGATAAAGCGCGAAGGGGAAGGCCGGCATTTTGGCCGCCAGGTCGGCGGTCGGCATCTTGTTGTAGTTCGCCAGCTGGTCGCGCAGCTCGGCGGGGAGCTTGGAGTTGACTGCCAGCGCCTTCTCGACCTCGAACACGGTCTTCGCCCCGGCCGCCGCCGCCTCGGGCGTGTCGCCCGCCAGCAGCAGCATTTTGGAGACATGCTCGATGAACGCGGTGCGGTATTTCTCAAACTGCTCGCCGAAATAGTAGTCCTTGCTCGGCAGGCTCAGGCCGCCCTGCCGGGCATAGAGGGCGTTGAGGTCACTCTTCTTCTCATCGGCGTCGACGAAGACGCGGAAAAATCCGGTCACGCCCAGGTTGTGCAGGTA
>CAZBLQ010000261.1:0-2419 GCA_964492635.1 uncultured Oleiharenicola sp. | reverse complement strand
TCGAAAACGGGGTCCGCCGCCGCATCGTGTTCGACATGGATGGAATCATGAGCCCCCGCAGTGTCTGGTACCTCGATTTTAATCCGGTGAAGGCCGACCTAACCGGCCATATGAGCTTCTTCGACACGGATGGCGAGAAGGCGCTTCCGGCCGGCGTGCTAAGGCTGAAGGCAAGCAATCAGTCATTTTCGGTCCACCTGATCGACGCCACGGGCGCTTCCTACCAAATCGCCGAAGTCGCTCTCTACGACAAAGGCCGCAAGATGAGTTCCAACGTCCGGCGCAGCTTCGATGTGCGTGTCGGCACCGACGGAATTCAAGTCTTCGTGGATGGCACGAGTGTGATCGACACGGCATTCGCCGCCGGGGCCTTCAAGCCGGGAACCTACGATCTGCTCTGGTCCACGATCGGCTACAACACCTCGAAGGACAACAATCCCTATTTCCTCTCCCATTGGGACAACTTTGGCTTCGACGGTCCCGATCTGGAACCGCGCGCGGTCCACAACTACGTCACCCGCATCGACGGCACTGATTACCAACAGGCCTCCCGTTGGAATTCCAGTTATCCCGCTTTCACGGTGAATATTCCCGACGATATTCGTCCCACTGTCTCCGGAGCCGGCAGCGAAGCTTGGCTGGTATTCAACTACATGGTCAATGAATTCAGCTACACGACCATCGACCCCGGCGATCATGTGCTCGTCAACGGCGTCAGCTATGACCTCCCGCAGCCGGCGAACAACACCTCGCCGCTCGATCCGACACTTTCCGCCGTCTGGAACAACCCCACCACGGTGCGCATCAAACTCGGCGAGGTCCAGCAAGGCGGCGTATCACCCCTCCTGGTTGGCAACAATACCTTTCAATTCTTCGCCGACAACACGGGCATCATTGACCTGCATGTCGAGGTCATCACTCCGAAAAATGCCGAGCCACCGTACACCCCTCCCTCCGCCCTCCATCATGTCCCGCTCCAAGCCGAACTCCCCAAGCTCGGGCCGCCGGCCAGCATTGTCTTTATCGGCGGCCAGGAATGGACCCAGGTTTCCGAGGGCGTGATCCAAGGGCCGGCTGTCTCCGGCAAGTCCAACATCGAAGTCGTCGTGGGCAATTCCAACTGGGCCAACTGGGCGCCCCAATGGCTGAACATGCCCGCCCTGAGCACCGAAATCTGGAGCAGCGGCGGCACGACCGGCATCAAGACCGTCGAACTTTTTCTCCGCAAGAAGGGCGACACCACTGGCTACGGCGATCGTATCGCCGTGCTGACAACCTCGCGCGACGCGCCGGCTCCGCAGGTCCGTTACGTCTTCGATTTCGACACCACCCGGTTTCCCAATGGCGACTACGAACTCTACGTCCTCGGCACGACCGCCACCGGAGTGAAGAGCCACCCAACCTTTTTCGGCTCGGCCTTCCGCTGGGACCCGGCCGTATGGGGCGGGGCGTATGAACCGGTCAGCATCACCATCACGAACTGAGTCCACGCGTCTTCACCACGCGACTATGCACATCCCCCGCTCATACCCTCATGTTTCTGGGCCAATGCGCTTCCGCTGGAAATTTCTCCTTGGCTGCGGTCTGGCGTTTTGCGGATTCGCCCTGCCCAGGCCGGCATTCGCCGCACCGCCCGGCCCGCTCGACGCATGGACGCAGTTGACCCTGCCCGGCCAGGCTGCCGGAGACTGGTTTCAGAGCATTGTGGTCGACCCCGTCAATCCCGGCACGCTCATCACCGCCTGCGGCAATAATGATGCCCGCAAAATCAAATGGTACCGCAGCACCGACTACGGCGACACCTGGACGCTGATCAACAACACGGCCATGAATGGCAACCCTTGGGGTTTCAGCATTGATCCCAACCCGGCGCGCGATCCCGCCACCCTGCCCACGCTTTATTCGCCAGCCGGCTACGGATCATTAGGCGTTTGGAAGTCAACCGATGGAGCGGTCAACTGGACCCGGCTCACTGCCGCCGACGCCGCTTATGTGCCTTACAACCCTTATGGCGTGACCGATGTTTATCACACGGCTATTTTGCCCGATGATCCGCCCAATCACCTGCTCGTCACCTATCACTATGGATTCAAGAACAACCCCGCCAACGAAGGCGGCTTTGGAGAAAGCTGGGATGGCGGCCAGAATTGGGTCATCCATCCGCCGCCGGACGGTATCGGCAACTCACATTACGTCCTTCCGATCAGCGCCACCACTTGGTGCGTGATTTCGCAGGACCCGAATATGGGCATCTGGCGCACCACCACGGCCGGTCGCATCGGCGGTACACCAGCGAAGAAATATCGCGATGGCGTGATCTCGACCAGCGCCTGGGCCAAGGTCGAGGCATCTCACTCTCACGCTCATGGCTCGTACACGCCGGTGAAAATTGGCAACGCCTGGTATTCGCCCGGCTATA
>CAZBLQ010000260.1:0-2442 GCA_964492635.1 uncultured Oleiharenicola sp. | reverse complement strand
TGATTTCCTCCTGTGCGCACGGCGCAGCCCCAAGACCATTTCCACCTATACCGCGGCGCTGCTTAATCTCCAACGGTTTCTAAACCAGCGTGCCATCGTCAACGTCCGGCAAGTCAAACACGGTGATCTGGAAGCCTGGCAGCAGAAGCTGCGCGCCCGCACGCCGGCCACCCAGGAGCAATTCACCCGGATCATGGGGTATTGGTTTAGGTGGCTCGTGAAACACGGGACGCTTTTCCACAATCCGGCTGCCGAGCTCGCAAATATAAGACTGCCGCAGGGGCTGGTGCGGTGCCCAACCGAGGCGGAGATGAAGCGACTGCTTCACAGTGTAACGGGACGCACTCCGCTGGCGAAGCGGGATCGAGCCTTGCTCGAAATTGCCTATGGCACCGGAGCCAGGCTCGGGGAGCTCGCGCAGTTGCAGGTCAGCTCGGTTCGCCTGGACACCGGGCTCGTGCTGCTGCATGGCAAGGGTGACCGGGACCGGATGGCGCCTCTTACCCAAATCGCGGGCAAGGCCCTCAGCCGCTACCTCGCCAAGGCCCGCGGCCGATTGCTGGGTTCGCATCCTGATCAGGGGGCCTTGTTCATTAGCAGCAGGGGCGGGCGAGCCTTGAGCGCAAGCGGCATTGTCGAGGTCTTGGATCGCGCGGCCAGCCGCATCGGTCTGAGGCTGACACCCCACGACCTCAGGAGAGCCTTTGCCACCCATCTGTTGCACGGCGGTGCAAACCCCTCCCAAGTGAAGGAACTGCTCGGCCACCGGACCTACCGGCACCTCGCGCGTTACCTCCAGATCTGTCCTCCGCGGCTGGCGTTGAACCGTCGGAGTAAATCCCCATGAAAACTCTTCGCGAATGCCATCAGGATTTTCTTGAGCATGAACGGGCAATGAGCCGCAGTCGGACTTATGTGCGTGATCTCTGCTGTGTGGAGTTGCGCCTGTTGAACTGGCTCGAGCAAATGCACAGCGTCACGTACCCGGAAAAACTGACCGCCCAGCACCTTGAGGCTTGGACGCGCCACATGACCGCCCGGCAGACCCGTGCCGGTCTCCCGTTAAAGCCCACCTCCGTCGCCAAACAATATGACTGCGACCGGGCATTTCTCTCGTGGCTGGCCCGCGCCGGCGTGGTGCCAGCCGACTTCGTGCAGGTGATCCCACGCCTCAGGCCAAGCCATCGGCTGCCGACCAGTGTCCTCACCCATCGGCAGATGATGAAGCTTTTGCGGGCGGTGAACACAACCACTCCAGAAGGCCACCAGCTTAGGGCCATGCTTGAATTCCTCTATTCCTCGGGCGTGCGGGTGGCGGAGCTACTCGGCCTCGATCTCGAACACCTTGATCTGAAGAACAAGCAGGCGATGGTCCTCGGCAAGGGGAACAAGGAACGAATGGTGCCCATCGGAGTTGCCGCCGCGGAGGCAACTGAAACCTACCTGAAGGCGTTCCGCCCGCTCATGCTCCGTGACCCGGCCGTGAAGGCGGTCTGGCTGGATCGTCAGGGAGCCCGCATGCCGTACCATACCTTCCGTCTGCAATTATTGGCCGTGGCGGCGCAGGCAGAGCTGCCGGTGCATGTGACCGCCCACACGTTCCGCCGGTCTTTTACCACGGAATTGATCCGGAATGGGGCGAATCTCTGGCATGTGAAGGAGGCCTTGGGACACGAAAGCGTCGAGACATTGGCACCCTACGTCAAACTCACCATCCCTGATTTGAAGAAAACCCTCGCCCGGTGCCACCCGCGGGAGCGGGATGGTCGATGAGCGCCGGTGATTGCCTGATAGGGCAGATTAACTCGCGAGGAGTACCCCGGGGTGGCGGCGTGCGATGTCGAGGAGACGCAAGGCGGCTCCGGTCGGCTTGCGCCGGCCCCGCTCCCAACTGGCGGCGGTTACCGAAGGGATATTCATCATCGCGGCAAAAACGGGCTGGCTGACGTTGAGCTTCTTGCGGATCGCCCGTACTTGGGCGGGGTTCATCGGCTTCACTCGCGCCGGCAGAGACACGGTCTTGGTGCGCAGGGTAATCTTGCTCTTGCCTGCAAGGTGGCCAGCCAGCGCTTCCACGCTGCCAACCAGATCCTCGGCGTTGAATTCAATGGGCTTGGTTTTCATGTCTGAACTCTCGTTTGATGGTTTCGACGGCGACCCGGAGCCGGCGTTCCTGGTCCGGTGTCAGATTCTCCGATTTGGCCTTGGTATAGATGTAGAAAAAGATGATCGTTTGGTGCTGCGGGAGGTAAAGGTAGATGACCCGGGCGCCGCCTGACCGGCCTTTGCCTTCGAGGGCCATGCGCACCTTGCGCAGGCCGTGCAATCGCGGGATCAGGGCGCCCTTTTCAGGGCCTTTAAGTAGATCGTTTTGGAGTTGGCGGAGATGGTGGTCATCGGTGATCTGCGTGACGAGGCTGGTGAACAGCGGCAGCTCGATGA
>CAZBLQ010000259.1:0-2480 GCA_964492635.1 uncultured Oleiharenicola sp. | reverse complement strand
CCGCCTCGAGAAAATTGGTTTTCCCCTGCGCGTTGGCCCCGCACAGGAACGTCCGCGTCCCCCCCAGCTCGACCGAAACGAGTGACAGATTGCGGAAGCCTTGCAGGGTGATTCTCTGAAAACGCACCGTCCGAGTCAGGCGATGACCGCTGCCGCTGTCCATTTGGTTCTTGGAGAAACAATCCCCGAAAGTGCATTCACCTGGCTCATGAAAACGAACTGTAGAATTGCCTCAATTCGCGCGTTGATGCAGCATTCTCCCATGAGAAGTATGCTTGGCGCAGTCCTGTCCGTTGCGTTGGTTGTTGTCTCCACAATCGTGGCCGAGCCCCTGCCGGTTGAAACTTTCCTGGCCCCGCCCGAATTCCGCCTGCCGAAACTCTCGCCTGACGGGCGGCTCTATGGGAACGTAGAGGTGGCCCAGGATCTCGAATTCATCACGGTCGTGGATTTGGCCACGCGCCAGCCAAAGCGAGCGGCAATCTTCAAGGACCTGAAGGTCGTTAACTATTGGTGGAAAAGCAGCGGAGCCATCCTGGTCTTGGTGGAAGATCTGAAAGGAAATCGCGACTGGCGCTCGTTCGACCTGAAAACAAATGAGACCCATTACTTGTATACCTTTAATTCCTTGGGCAGCACCCTGGTCAACCCCTTGGTGGACGACCCGGACAATATACTGGTATCGGCCGAAATCGGCAGCGAAGTGGATTTACGACGGGTCAATATCCGCACGGGAAAATCAGTCATCGTGCAACCGAATGGGGATCTGGTGCAGCGCTGGCTCACGAATCGCGCCGGCCGGGCGATAGCGGGGTTTGGTCGCCACGATCTAAAATGGTTCATCTCCTTCCCCGAAAAACCCGGCCAAAGCTGGCGGCGGGTTCTGCTGGGCGAAAAGAACCTGCCGGATTTCTGGCCAGTGAGCGTCGCTCCGGATCAACGCCGGATCCTCGGGATCGATTATACCTCGGGTGACACGAACCGAATCGTCGCTTGGGATCCCGCGACTGACACGAAGGAGATCGTCTGGCAGACACCCGAGGTGGACCTGAATCAGCTGCTGGTCTGGGGCGACGATACAAGCTTCACGCGGGGGATAGTCTACGAGACGGACCGGCCGCGCGTGCATTATCTTGAACCAGCGGACCTGGCACTAGCCAAGATGCTGGATGCAACTCTCCCCAACACTTTTAACGCTATCGTCAGCACTTCCGCCGATGAATCCAAGATGATCATCGAAAGCTACAGCGATGTCCTGCCCGAGTGGTATTACCTGCTCGATCGAAAAACAGGCCTGCTGGCGCAATTGGGCTCGGCTCATCCCAAAATTGATTCCGCCCGCATGGCCCCAAGCCGTTATTTCACTTTCAAGACCCGGGATGGCCTTGAGCTTCACGGGCGCATCTATCTGCCCCGGGAAACCAAGATGCCGTTGCCGACCCTGCTAATTTTGGCTGGAGACTCTTTCGTTGAACGCACGCATTTTGGTTACGAGCCCTACCTCCAGTTTCTGGCCAGCAGAGGTTATGCTGTGGTGGAGATCGACCACCGCGGAGTCAATGGTTACGGAAACAAGTTGCATGAGGCCGGCACCCTACAAATCGCCGGTGCTATCGCCAACGATCTGGCCGATGGTCTGCGATGGCTGGTCGGCGAGGGCTTGGTCGACGGGGATAGGATTGGCATTCAAGGCATCTTGAATGCCGGCATCATCGCGGTTCCCGCGCTCATCCGCCATCCTGACTTGTTCAAGGTTTGGGCCAATTTCGCTACGCCCCTGAGCGCGAGTAAGCTCAAATTTAGCGATGTGGTCTTTGGTCGTTATACCGAAGAGGAAACTATCGCCCGCGCCGGCGGCTACAGTGCAGGCAGAAAATACATCCATTCGCTTGATCTGGCGCCTCTCATCGCCAGCGTCCACGTGCCATCCTTTCATTTCTACCCGCGTGACGCGACAGACGGCATAGTCGCAGATTATGGCACCTCGACAGAACATTACTTGAAAGCAACCGGGCAGCCGTATGAATTGCTCAAAGGTCGTCTGGTACGCAATATGGCGGAGTATTTTGAAAATCGGGAGCAAAAGGACCGCGAAGACGCGGCACGCACTTTCACCGAACTGGCCGCGTTCCTCGACAAATATCTCGCGCTCCGGAAATAGTCCTACTGCGCCATTATTTGGTTCTTGCGGATTGGCCCGGCCGGCGGCTTTTTGTTCGCCTTTATGAGCAAAGAAACCGCCCCCACCGAAGTCGCCGTGCTGAAGACCAGCTACGGCGACATGACCGTCGCGTTCTGGCCCGATGTCGCGCCGCAGACCGTCGAGAATTTCAAGAAACTCGCCCGCGCGGGTTTTTATGACGGCACGGCCTTTCATCGCATCATCAAGGGCTTCATGATCCAGGGCGGCTGCCCCAACACGAAAGAAGGCGAGAGCGGCATGCCCGGCACCGGCGGCCCCGGCTGGAAGGTGAAAGCCG
>CAZBLQ010000258.1:0-2495 GCA_964492635.1 uncultured Oleiharenicola sp. | reverse complement strand
CTGCCGGCGATCGGGATCATCGCGGCGAATTCCGCATAGCACAGGCCGGCGAAAAGGCAGCCGAGGCCGGAGATGACGAACGAGATCGCGATGGCCGGGCCGGCGTATTGCGCGGCGGCCTGGCCGGTCAGCACGAAGATGCCGGCGCCGATGATGGCCCCGATGCCGAGGCTGACGAGATTGAGTTTGCTGAGGCTCCGGTTCAGCCCCGCGTCCGCGGCGGCCTCTTTCTGCAACGACTCGATCGATTTGGTTTGGAACAGACTCATTAAGCGGGGAACAGGCCTCGGTGATATTCTAACGGCGTGGAGGAATACCTGGATTAAAAGGCCGAGCGCGGCACCTGGATGGAGTCGCCGGGGAAGAGAATGGGATCCTGCTCGGGCTGGCGCTGGGCGAGCTTGACGTCGAAATCATAGGTCTTGCGGTCGCGCGTGAGGACGACCCGTGTTTCCTTGGCATAGAGGGTGAAGCCGCCGCCGGATTGCACCGCCTTGGAGAGCGTGAGATCGGGCGACCAGACGATGCGGCCGGGTTTTTGCACCTCGCCCCCGATGTACACATACCGTTCGGTCACGTTGACTGACACATCAAGCGTCGTGTAGAATTTCTTGTTGATGTAGGCGTCGCGGATGCTCTGCGACAGTTCCGAGGTGGTGAGGCCGGCGGCCGTGACCGCGCCGATGTATTGCAGGCGGATGAGGCCCTGCTCGTCGATCTGCACGTTGCTGTTGGTCGGCTCGGGGATGCCGAGCAGCGAAACCGTCATGGTGTCACCCGGCCGCAACTGGGCGGAGAGCGAGGGTGCGGCCACCTGGGGGTTGGCGGTCGCGGTGGAACCGGCGCCACCCGCGGCGCAGCCGGCCAGTCCCAACGGGATCAATAGCGCGGCCAGGAGATTGGACAGACGGGACGAAAACATGCGGTGCCACGTAACTGAGTGATTGCCCGCAGGGAGGCAACAAACCTTTTTGCCGGGCTGACGACGCAGTTTTGCTTGTACCGGTCAATGTGGGAGCGGGTTTACCCCGCGACCAGTCGGGGCATCAGCCGTCGCTCTTGCGAGCTATGGCCGACAGGTAAAGCCCCTCCCACAAGTGAACTCAACCGCCACCCTTAACCGCGGCTGCGCTTGCTGCTCTTGGGCTTGTCGTCCTCTTCCCCGTCCTCGTCGTCCTTCTCGTCGTCGTCGCCATCCTTGGCAGGTTTGTCCTCGTCATCCTCGGCGTCCTCGTCCTCATCCCACTTCAACGAGGCGTCGTTTTTCAATTTTTCCTCCTCCGCGGCCTCGATCTCCGGTACATCGTCGGCGTCGTCCTCGACGGAGCGTTTCTCGGTTTCCTCGTCATCGTCGCCGTAGCCCTCGGGCATGAAGTCGAGGATGGCGGTCATCTCCGAAAACAGGTGGACGGCCTTGCCCTCGATGAAGTCGTTGTTCTGCGTCTCGCGGAGCTGGTCCTCGACCTCGTCGACGGTGAGCTTCTCCTCGAAGTCCAGCAGGTCGTTGAGCAGCTTGACGCGCAGGCGGGTGATATGGTCGAGAAAATCGGCGTAGGGCCCGTTTTCCTCGTCAATGATGTCGGGCAGGGCAAAAAGTTTTTCCTCGGACTCGAGCAGCGGCTGCTTGGTGCGGGCGAGGCGGACGCGGCCCTTGCCCAGATCCTTGGCGATCCGGAAGGGGATGAAGGCGCGCTCGAAGACGTCGGAGTTAAAGCCGTATTCGCGCAGGGGCTCGATCAGCTCGATGATATGGTCGACCTGCCGCGGGTCGATTATGCTCAGGCCATCGACGTCCCAATGCACGGGATCGCTGACCTCGTTGACCCACCAGTTGTGGTCTTCACCGAGCCGGACTATGCACCATTCGAGTTGAGGAGAGCCTTTCGCCATTTGGTTGTTGCTGATTTCGCTGCACGAAAAGGGGGGCATTCAGCCCTTGTCAAATCTTGAAACGCAGAAAGTCGGAAAATCTTCATCCTCCTTGGACTGGCCGGATTTTTCGGCGGCAGAGTGGTCCGGCAAGGGGAAATAACAAGACCAAAAAATTTGCCCGGGCGCGGCGGTCCGGACGCTTGTAAGTTGGCCGGCAAATGCCACAGTGCGCGGCACATGGGCTGGCTCTATCAACACGCGTGCAAACCGGCGCTTTTCCGCCTCGATCCGGAGCAGGCGCACGAACTGGCGGTGAATGCGCTGACGGTGCTCGGCCGGTTGCGCCCGCTGTGTGCTATGTTGGAGCGACTTAACCAGTTGCCTCCGAAACTGCACCGGCCGGTTGAGTGTTTCGGGCTGAAATTCCCCAACGCGGTCGGCCTGGCCGCCGGTTTCGACAAGGACGGCCGGGCCTGGCCGGCTGCCGCTGCCCTGGGCTTCGGCCACGTCGAGATCGGCACGGTCACACTGCATGCCCAGCCCGGCAATCCCAAGCCGCGGGCCTTCCGGTACCCGGCGGAAGAGGCCGTGATCAACCGGATGGGTTTCAACAACGAGGGCGC
>CAZBLQ010000257.1:0-2503 GCA_964492635.1 uncultured Oleiharenicola sp. | reverse complement strand
CGATCAGGCCGGTCTCCTCGCCGCAGATGTAGGCGCCGGCGCCGCGGTGGACGAAAATGTCGCAGCAGTAGTTCGTCCCGAGAATGTTTTTTCCGACGAGGTTTGCCGCGCGGGCCTCGGCGATGGCCTTCTCCAGGATGCGCGCGCCCTGCGGCATCTCGCCGCGGATGTAGATGTAGACCTGCTTCACATTGTTCGCGAAGCAGGAGATCATCGTGCCCTCGATCAACTGGTGCGGATCCTGGTGCATGATGTAGCGGTCCTTGAAGGTGCCGGGCTCGGACTCGTCGGCATTGACAATGAGGTAGATGGGTTTGCCGCTTTTGCGGTCGACGAGCGTCCACTTGAGGCCGCAGGAAAAACCCGCGCCGCCGCGACCGCGCAAACCGGACTTCTTGACCTCGTCGATCAGTTCCTCGGGCTTGCGGCCAAACGCGCGCTTCATCACCTCGTAGCCGCCATGCTTCAGGTAGCAGGCGAGGTCATTGGTGTAGCCGGGCTCGTCGATGTGAGCAAAGATCAGCCGGCGTTGGACGGGAGTGGGCATGTCAGGAAAGGTCCTCGATGTGATACTCGATGCCGCCGGTCCAGCGGACCGCGAGATTGTAGACCATGGCGAGGAACACCCCGGCCAGGAACGCCGCGACGGCGGAAACCAGCGGCATGACCGCCACGCCACCGCCAAAGAAGAGCCACGGGATGCCGCGCAAGGTGGGTTCCTGGGTCGCGGCCGCCGCCCCGGCGAGCAGCAGGAAGGGAACAACGAGGATCCCGATGAAACCAACGATGATCGCCAGGATGATGCCAAACCGCAGCGGGGCGATGTGTTTGAGGCGTTTCTTTTTCATGGGGTGGGCCGCGCTTTCGCCACGGCTTTGATTTGATCGCTGAGTTGCCGGGCTTTGACCGAGTCGACGCGTTCGTGCAGGTCGTCGTCGATCAGCACGACCGGCCCGGTGCCGCAACTGGCCAGGCACTCGACGAACTCGATGGTGACCTCGCCGTCGGGCGAAATTTCACCCGGGGAGCAGCCGAACTGTTTCTGAAATTCGTCGCACACCTTGTAGCCGCCGGTCAGCGCGCACGAGAGGGTGCGGCAGACCTTGATGTGGCGGCGGCCGATCGGTTTCTGCCGGAACATCGGGTAGAAGGTGACCAGCTCGTAAATATTGATGGGTTGCAGCTCCAGCTTCGCCGCAATCCACTCGATGGCCTCGGTTGAGATGAACCCGGCGTCCTCCTGGACAAGGTGCAGCAGCGGCAGCGCGGCGCTGCGCTTCACCGGGTAATGGGTGATGACCTCGTCGATCTGCCTCAAGGTTTCCGGTTTGAGATTCATCGTGCAGATGTAGCGGGTAGCGAGCAGCGGGTAGCGGGGAGGAGGAAAGCCAGCAGCGAACCACCGCTGAGCGGGTCAAGATTTGAGACTGGGTTTGGGTTGATCATGCTCACTACTGGCTACTCGATGCTCGCTCCTTTTGTCACCGGTCGCACTCGCCCATGACAAAGTCGAGCGAGCCGAGGATGGAGACGACGTCGGACACCATGTTGCCGACGCAAAGTTTGGGCAGGAGGGAAAGGTTGCAGAACGAGGGGCTGCGGATCTTCAGGCGGTAGGGCACGCCCCCGCCCTTGCTCACGATGTAGAAGCCGAGCACGCCCTTCGGGTTCTCCGCCTCGAAGTAAACCTCGCCGGCCGGCATCTGCGGGCCCTCGGTGACAATCATGAAATTGTTGATCAGCTCCTCCATCGAGGTGAGGATCTTGTCCTTCGGCGGGGCGAAAATCTTGCGCGCATCCGGCGCATACCAGTCGCCGCCGGGAAAATTCTTCACGACCTGCCGGATGATGCGGACGGACTGCTTCATCTCCTCGCCGCGGCAGAGGAAGCGATCATAGCAATCGCCCTTGGCTCCGACGGGCACGTCGAACTCATATTGCTCGTAGCCCGAGTACGGCCGGTCCTTGCGCAGGTCCATCGCCACGCCGGAGCCGCGGAGGTTCGGGCCGGTCAGGCCGTAGGCGATGGCGTCCGCCCGCGAGATGACGCCGATGTCCACGGTGCGGTCGAGGAAGATTTTGTTGCGCACCAGCAGGCTGAGCACCTCGTCGAGGATGGGCAGGAACTGGTCGCAGAACGCGTCCACCTTTTGCACCCAGCCCGCGGGCACATCGCGCTGCAGGCCGCCGATGCGGGTGTAGCTGGTGGTGAAGCGCGCGCCGGTCAGCTCCTCGAAAAGCCGGTAGAGCTTCTCGCGCTCCTCGAAGCAGTACATGAAGACCGACCACGCGCCGACATCGATGCCATAGGCGCCCAGGCCCATGAGATGGGAGGAGACGCGCGCCAGCTCCGCCGTGAGCACGCGGATGGCCTGGCAGCGGGCCGGCACTTCCAGCTTCGCCAGGCGCTCGACCGCGATGGCGTAGGCCATGTTGTTGGCGAGCGGCGCAATGTAGTCCAGCCGGTCCGTGTAGGGCACGAACTGGTTGTAAGTCATGTTCT
>CAZBLQ010000256.1:0-2604 GCA_964492635.1 uncultured Oleiharenicola sp. | reverse complement strand
TGGCGCTCGGCTGGATCTGGATTTTCAACAACATCGTCCACTACGAGACAAACCGTCTCAAGACACTCAAGTCGCAATTGCTCGACGTGGTCAAAGCGAATTCGGCCGCCGCTTTCCTGCTGATGGTCGTGGCCACGATCTTCTCCTTCAAACGCTTTCACAACGAGCTGGTCCTCGTCTTCTGGGTGACGACCTGCGCGGTGGGGGCGCTTAGCCGCTATGTCCTGCGCTGGTTCCTTATGCAGGTCCGGCGTTCCGGTTACAATTACCGCCATCTTCTGATCCTTGGTTACAATGAACAGGCGCTGCAGATGGCGCACAAGATCGATGCCACCCCCGTGTTGGGTTATAAGATTGAAGGATTCGTGTCAGAGCAGGCCGCCGGCCTCACCGGCGCCCAGGCTCCCGGAGAGCGCCACCCCATTATCGGCCAATTTGCGGACCTCCGGGCCATATTGGAAAAAGGGCCTGTGGATGAGATCATGATCTGCCTGCCCGTCCTCGAGCACTTCGTCACGGTCAGCGAGGTCGTGCGGCTGGCGCAGGAACTCGGCGTCGTGGTCCGCCTGTTTCCGGACCCGGCGACGGCCAAGGTCCTGTCGCGGTGCCATCTCGAGCAGTTTGAAGGCAACTACGTCGTCACGTTTTTCCGCGAGCAAATGCTGCTCCAGTTGCTCGGGAAACGCGTGATGGATTTCGTGGTCTCGCTGGGGTTGCTTGTCGTGCTGAGTCCATTGCTGCTGGCGGTTGCCGTCGGCATCAAACTGACCAGTCCCGGCCCCGTGCTCTTCATCCAGCCGCGCGTGGGGATGAACAAGCGGAGCTTCAAGCTCTATAACTTCCGTTCCATGTTCGTGGATGCCGAGAAGCGCCGCCAGGAGCTGGCCCATTTGAACGAAATGGACGGCCCGGTCTTCAAGATCAAGAATGACCCCCGGATCACGCCGCTCGGCCACTTCATCCGCAAGACAAGCATCGATGAACTGCCCCAGTTGGTAAACGTCCTGACCGGTCACATCAGTCTGGTGGGGCCGCGCCCTCCCCTGCTGGATGAAGTGGATCGATACGAATGGCTGTATCGGAAACGCCTTTCCATCAAACCGGGGGTGACCTGCCTCTGGCAGATCAGCGGGCGGAATGAAATTACCTTCAAGCAGTGGATGGAGATGGACCAGTACTATATCGACAACTGGTCGCTCTGGCTGGACATCAAGATCCTGGCGAAAACCATCCCTGCCGTGCTCTTCCGCCGGGGGGCCAGTTGATGATCAAACCGGCTCGCAAGACCAAGGTGGTGGCCATCTCGTCCGGTGGCGGGCACTGGGTGCAGTTGCTCCGGCTGAGGCCGGCGTTCGAGGGCAGTGACGTGGTTTTCGTCACGGTGAACCCGGGGTATCGGGCGGATGTGGGCGGGGCACGATTCTGCGTCGTGCCTGATTCCAACCGCTGGAACAAACCGGGGCTGGTCCGCACCGCCCTGTGCATCCTCTGGCTGCTGTTGAAGGAGCGGCCTGATGTCGTGGTGACCACCGGGGCCGCCCCCGGTTATTTTGCCGTGCGTCTGGGCAAACTGCTGGGCGCGCGAACCGTCTGGCTCGATAGTGTGGGCAATGTCGAGGTCCTTTCCCTTTCCGGCCAGAAGGTTGGACGCCACGCCGACTTATGGCTGACGCAATGGCCCGCGGTCGCGACCGAGCACGGCCCCTACTACAAAGGCAGCGTCCTATGATTTTTGTGACGGTAGGCAGCGATCTGCCCTTTGACCGGCTGGTGCGGGTGGTCGACCAATGGGCGGCGGACAACCAACGCACCGATGTCTTTGCCCAGATCGGAAAAACCGACTGGCGGCCCGCCTTCATTCCGTACCGCCAGTTTCTGGAGCCGGCCGAATTTTCCCAGCGCGTGGCCTCGGCCACGACCATTGTCTCGCACGCCGGCATGGGCACGATTCTTTCCGCGCTGCGCTGGGAGAAGCCGATTCTGGTCATGCCGCGGCGCCACGCCCTCCGGGAGGTACGCAATGAACACCAACTGGCGACCGCCCGCCGTCTGGCTGAAATGGGCAAGGTCAGCGTGGCGTTCGACGAGGCTGAACTCCGCGAGAAACTTGCGCGGCTTGACGAGTTGAAGCCACGGGAGAAAATCAACGCCTTTGCCGGACAGGACCTTCTGTCCGCACTCCGCGAGTTTATCGCCCGGGAATAAGTGTCCGCCGATCTGTGTTCCGGTGATTTTTTGCGCCTCTTGTGCTTTTTGTGGCCAGTCTGAATTTCGGAAATCAGGTTCATGCGTCTTGATCGACTCGGCACCATCGGTCTGGCCCGGCCCCTTCGTCGGGTCTTGGGTCATCTCACGTTTGCCTCAGTTTCGGACAAACGAGAACTGAGGACAAACACCGGGTTTGCAGCAGCAAACAACGGTGCCTCCCTCAGGCTGCCAATCCTGATGTATCACAGCATCTCGGATGATCCCGAGCCTGACAAACACCCCTACTTCAAGGTCTGCACCTCCCCCCACCGCTTCGCGGAACACATGCAATGGCTGGCGGAGCTGGGCTACCATGGAGTGACGCTCAGCGAAGGGCTGGCGGCCCTGCGGCAGCAG
>CAZBLQ010000255.1:0-2615 GCA_964492635.1 uncultured Oleiharenicola sp. | reverse complement strand
ACCCGGGGTTGGTCGCCATCGCCCTTTCGCAATCCTGCAGGGCGGCGACGTAGCATTTGAGCCGATCCCCGGGCCGGTTCCGGTAGGCCGCGCCTTCCAGCAGGCGAAGCATGGCCAGCTCGATCCACGCCTCGGGTTGGTCTGGCTGCCCGGCGGCAATCGCCTCCCACGCGACAATCGCCGCGCGGGCGGAAACCGGGGAATCAATCGTGTTGCCCAGCCGCCGGGCCCCAGCCAGTTCCGCCGCGGTGACCGCGCTCACGCGGACCGCCGGGTGCACGGTCCAGCCGGGCGCCCAGCTCAACGCCTGCGCCGATGCAGATCCGGCGAGCAGAAGCGCGGCCACCAGGGCCAAGCGGGCGATGGGGGTTTTCATGTCCGGATTATTTCAGAGGGACGGCTGGACTCCCACCCGCCCGCTCGGCTTGGAATACCTCGGAGTGGAAACAGACCTCGCGCCACAACGCGCGCCACGTCTGCCAATCATGCGCGCCGTCGATCGTCGTGACCCGGCCCGCCGGCAGCAGCCCGGCGAGGAGGCGGTGGCCGCGCCCGTAGGGATCGCTCCGCCCCGTGAACAGCCAGGTCGGCGGCAGGGCCGCCGAACGGGTGCCGAGGAAAGTCCAAAGCTGTTCGTAGACGCCGCCGGCCTTCGGGTCGCGCCCGGCCGCCCAAGCGGCGGGCCCGCCGGCGGTCGCGATCCGGTCGAACAGCTTTTCATCGTCGCCGAGGTTGGGTGAAAGCAGCACCAGCGCATCCACCGCGCCGGGATTGTCGCGTTCGTTCAGGAGCGCCCCGAGTCCGCCGAGTGAAATCCCCGCCAGCACAATGCGACGGTAGCCTTGCTGCCGCGCGGGCACCAGGACATCGGCGCGCAGCCGCTCAATGACGGTTCGCTGAAAATAATAGCCGAGATGCGCATCGACCACGATCACGTCCGCGGCGACACCGGCCTCCCGCAGGGTCGACCCGATGCCTTCCTGATCAAAATCCGCCAGCGTGTTGCCGCGCCCGGGCAGCCAGACGATCAGCGTCCCAGTCCGGCCCGCGGTGGACAGCGGTCTGTTCAAGATCGGGATGGGCGTCGGGGTGTCGCGGGTCAACAGGCTGCACCCCGTCATCGCCGCCAGCGTGAACATCCAGCCGATTTTCAGCGCCTATGGCCGCAGCCACCTGAGCAGGCGAAGGAATTGAAACGAGGGCGGTCGATTGGCCGCGAGGGGCATAGGCATCGGGACAGGACCAAGATACTCCCGCCGAACTCATTCCTCCATACTGTATCCACCCCAAGCTGGCCCTTCGCCCCGCGGGACTGGCCCCGAAGCGCCGGCGCAGGGGTGATCGTGCCGGGTGCCCATCGGGCAGGAACGGTCACAACATGAACTGGCCAGGAAGGATCTGCCCCGGCTTCTGCGTAAATTAGCGTCCCTTAGCGCAGATTAGCGGTTAAAAGTCCCCCTTGCCTGACTCCCCTTCCCGGCTATGTTCCCGGCATGAGCACCGTCCAGGAAATTGAGAAGGCCATCAGCCGCTTGTCCCCCGAGGACATGCGCCTGGTGCGCGACTGGTTGGAGAACCAGCTCGAGGACCGGCTGGAAATGACGGATAAGTTCAAGGGCCGTATCGAGAGTTCGGAACGCCAGATGGCCGAGGGCCAGCGTCCGCGCACTCGATCCGTCCCGGAATGAGCCGCGCCCTGCAGATTTATTACTCGGCGTTTGACGAGACACTCCTTCGGTTGCCTGATGAGGTCCGTCGCAGAATTGAGGCCGCCATTGACGACATGGGCCTGCGCCTCAGTTCCTATCCTCACTATCGGATGACCGGTGGCAATCGTTACCGGCTCCGCGTCGGCGATTACCGGATCATCTACACTTTCGACTCCGCTCGGAACGAAATCCACCTGCTCGCCGTCGGTCACCGCCGGGAGATCTACCGGTAAGTCTACAGTCGGACCGGTCGCAATTTGCGACCGGTTCATCCATGTCCATCGGTGCAATCCGTGGTTAAACTTCCGCGCCTCTGCGTCTTTGCGTGAGGCATTCCCCTTTTGTGCTTCTTGCGACCATTCAGTTCCCGCCAGCGTTTGGGTTTCTTCAGGAGCGTATGAAATCCCATCTCCTTGCGCGGCACGACCGGCGGGTTGAGCATCGGACGCAATTTCTCATACACATCGCGCAAGATCACATCGTGTGTGACGAGCTTTTTATCGATCTCGGCCAGCCGCTTGAACACCGTGGCGTGGGCCTGAATTTCCTCGCGCATCTGGACGAACGCACGCACGACAAACAGACTCATCTGCACCGCCCGCGAACTGTTGAGCACGGTCGCCGCCATCAACGCCCCGTGCTCCGTGAACGCCCAAGGCCGATAAGCCGCGCCGCGGTGTTTTCTGGAACTCATCGCAATTTGCGATGAGTTCGGAGCATCAGCCTGTTTATCAGCGCCTTCAGAACTTGATGTCACAATTTGTGATATCAAGTTGGCGTATTCTTCGCGGGTGAGTTGGAATCGAAAATCCGCAGGAAAGCGGTCGGCATTGCGCTTCACGGCTTCGTTAAGCCGGGAGGTCGTCACACCGTAAACCCTCCCGTTGATTCTGCTGTCAAAGACCC
>CAZBLQ010000254.1:0-2674 GCA_964492635.1 uncultured Oleiharenicola sp. | reverse complement strand
GCCCTACCCATCGAATGGAATTCAATAGTCCAAATCATTAGGGACTCTGGTATTACCCGCATTGGTTACGTTCGCTGCGCTTCTGGAACCCGGGATTAGCCATCAAAGGGGAGGGCCGGTGGATGCTCCTCACGGGCGACCCGGCGGCCGGCCGTTGCCATCGCCCGCAGACCAGTATCTAAGCCTGCTGCGCCAAATCCAAACTTGTGCCCGCGTTCCAGAGGGAGATCGCCGGAACATCCTGGTTGGTGTGTTCGTAGCCAAGAATGCCGATTGAGGCGGGATCCAAACAAAAATGTTGGCCCTTCTGCACCGGTAAATCAATCCAGCGCGCCGCTAGCACACGCAGAAACTGCCCATGTGAAAACAGCGCAATCGTGCCGTCCATCGAACGAATACGCGCGAGCACCGAGTCCGCCCGCTCGGATATTTCCGCAACCGTGTCACCATGCGGGCAACCGTGTTCGAACACATTCCATCCTGGTTGCAGGGCGCGAATGTCAACGGTAGTCCGGCCCTCGTAGTCACCGTAGTCCCATTCACCTATGTCCAGCTCCTGCCGCGCCGTTGCGCCTAAACCGGCCAGTTCGCACGTCCGGCGAGCCCTCTGCAGAGGACTGGTGAATACATGGGTAAACTTGGTGCCGACCATAATGCGGCTGAGTCCGGCTGCGCCGCGTTCACCCTCAGCGGTCAGAGGCAGATCGGTGTGGCTGGTGTGTCGGCCTGAAAGCGTCCACTCCGTTTGCCCATGCCGTATCAAAAAGATCTGCGTGGCCATGGCGGAGCTGCTAAACCATCATTGTCCTGCCCTCACGAAAGTGTGGCCAGGGCTTCTTTGCTAAAACCGCGCAATTCGGACGAACGCCCTTCGCTGATTTTTTGCGCCCAGTCGGCATCGGCCAAAAGCGCGCGGCCCACGGCAACCAAATCAAAATCTCCCCGGTCGAACCGACGAAGGAGTTCATCCAGTGAGCTTGGCGTGGAAGCTTCGCCGCCAAAAGCCGCAATAAAATCTCCCGTAAGCCCGACTGAACCGACGGTGATCGATGTCTTGCCCGTCAGTTTCTTGGCCCACCCCGCGAAGTTCAGATCGGATCCGGGAAACTCCGGGTCCCAGAACCGGCGCTGCGAACAATGGAAGATATCGACCCCCGCCTGCACCAAAGGCCCGAGCCAAGCCTTCATCTCGTCAGGGGTGGTGGCGAGCTTCGCGGCATAGTCCTGGAGTTTCCATTGCGAGATACGAAGACAGATGGGGAACTCCGGACCGGTGGCGCTGCGCACCGCCTGAATCAGTTCCACGGCAAAGCGGGTCCGCTCGGCCAAAGTTTTGCCGCCATAGGAATCCGTGCGCTGGTTGGTCTGGTGCCAGAAAAACTGGTCGATCAGATAGCCGTGGGCCCCGTGGATCTCCACCGCATCGAATCCCAGCTTCTTGGCCTGCGCCGCGGCCTCCGCAAAGGCTCGGATCGTGTCGGCAATAGCCTGCTGGCTCATGGCGACACCACCGATCTTTCCCGGGGCAACGTAACCCGAAGGGCCCTCGAAGGGTGCGGGCGGCAGCCAAGTGGCATTTTTGGGCGCGACGATACCCATGTGCCAGAGCTGCGGCGCCATGGCGCCACCGTCGGCATGCACCTGGTCGATCACGGCTTTCCAGCCGAGGAGCGGCTGCTCGCCAAAGAAGCGGGGCACATCCGGATCGTTGGATGACGCCGGGCGGTTGACGACAGTGCCCTCCGAGATGATCAACCCGACTTCCCCGGCCGCGCGGCGATCATAATAATCCGCGACGTTCTTAGCCGGCACGCCGCCGGGAGAGAACGACCGCGTCATGGGAGCCATGACAATCCGGTTCTTGAGCTGGAGCGATTTTAACTGAAACGGCTGAAAGAGTTGATGAGCGGTCATAAATAGTTCCGGCCTCCGCGCAGGCCGGGTCACGCCGTGACTCGGCCGCTCCATTTCGAGCTTTCTTAGAAGCCTGCCGTCGCGAGATGTTTTTCCTCCGTCCGTTCCAGGTCCGCCTTGGAGAGCTTCACGAACACTTTCGACTCATTATAACTGATGCGCTCGATCTTGGCGGGAGTAATCAGGATTTCCTTGCCGGAATACCAGTGGCCCGTTTCAACGGCCAGTTCCCGGATCAGCCACTTTTTCTGATCGACCAGAAATCCGCTGACCGAGCCCAACGCACCGTCGGTGGCCTGAATGGCATAGCCGGTCACCGCGTTGACGCTGCGCAGGTGGATGTCGTCCCAGCGGGGATAGTCATAGGATCGGAAATCATACGGACGGTCGGTCGGTATGAACGCGGGATAGTCGCCCGAACCCCACAAGCTGCCGCCCTCCCAATAGGTCGGCCAGCCGTAGTAATTGTAGTAATTCTGCTCGTATTGGCGTGAGACCGGCCGATCCGTGTCGATCGAGGGGCTATTCTCGATCTGCTTTTTCATCAGGTTGATCGACAGAATCTTTCCGTCCTGGTCCAGGCGCCCGAACGAGTAGGGCGAGAGCAACACCTGTCGTCCGGGGAGCCAGTTGCCCGTGTCTGCGACCAGGTAGCGAATGGCCCAGGTTTTGTCGTCAAAATAGAAGTCTTTGACTTGACCGATTGCACCGTCAGAAGCGGCGAGTTTGTGGCCGCGGATTTGTTTTAGGTTATGGAGCA
>CAZBLQ010000253.1:0-2700 GCA_964492635.1 uncultured Oleiharenicola sp. | reverse complement strand
GCAATTTCCCGCGTGGCCAGGCCCGAGCCGATGAGCGTGACCACCTCGAGTTCCCGGTCGCTCAGGCCGGCGACCGGCGAGTCGCTGACCTCGTCCTGGCCCTTGACGAGCCGGTTGAGCATCTGGCCGGAGACGCGCTCGCTGACGTACATTTGCCCACTGCGCACCTTGCGGATCGCGTCGATCACCTTGCTCGCGACCTCCTGCTTCGTCACGTAGGCCTTGGCCCCGGCCTTTAAAACGCGCAGGGCATAGACCGATTCGTCGTGGACGGAGAAGACCACGATGTGAATTTGCGGATCGAACGCCTTGATATTCTTGATCAGCTCAATCCCGCTGTTGCCGCGCAGGGAAATATCCGCGATGACAATGTCGGGCCGAAGCCGGCTTACTTCGCTCGTCGCGGTGGCACAATCCTCGGCCTCGCCGCACAACTCCAAGTCAGGTTCGGCTCCGATCACCGCGGCCAGGCCCCGGCGCACCATCGCATGATCATCCGCCACGAAAATCCGGGTTTTCATCGCCAAAACCTCCGGCCACGCGGCTTCTCGCCAGCTGTATGCGACAGCGGGCTGATTGGTCTGGCAAGTGCGGCTGGGTGCATCATGTGACCGCCATATTGACAGCAGATTTACCCTTCTTCGATGGGGTAGAACCCTATGGCTGGCGGGACGAACGCTTATTCCCGAAAGTAAAATCTTCGCCGCGTGCGGCTCCATGTGCCGGAAAGTCCATTCAGGCCAACCTTCTTCACGTGATCGGCCAACCACGCCAGCCCCGTCATGGCAGTAGGGTTATACCCTATGCCCGTTCATCGAAAACAGGTGTTTAATGGCGACCTGCACCGATGATTCGTCCTCTGACGACTCACGGAACGTGTAAATCACTTGAATGGCCCCGCTGGACGATCTCGTTTCGATGACGGCAGGACGCGCACCATCGAAGTCATCCCCGGTAATATACCCTCGCCAGTCGTGGTGTCGTCTGGCAAAGATGCGGTGGCGCAAACATCCGTGACCATGCAAAAGAAGGTCCTACCCAAGCTCCGGCCACACAAGTCCGCCAAGACGGCCCGGCCAAGAACTTCACCCCCTCAGTCACTCGCTTCGTTCCCAATCGTCGGCATTGGCGCATCTGCCGGAGGACTGGAAGCCTTGGAGCAGTTTCTTCAACACGTGCCGGCGGGCAGCGGCATGGCGTTTGTCATCGTCCAGCATCTGGACCCGACACGGAAAGGCATCATGCATGAACTGCTCCAGCGCTCCACCGGCATGAAAGTCACCCAGGTCAAGGATCGCACCACGGTGCAGCGGAACTGCGTCTATGTGATCCCGCCGAACAAGGATATGTCCCTTTTGCACGGAGTATTGCACCTGCTCCAGCCGACGGCGCCCCGCGGGCTGCGCCTGCCGATCGATTTCTTCTTCCGCTCGCTGGCGCAGGACCAGCAGGAGCACAGCATCGGCGTGATTCTCTCCGGCATGGGTTCCGATGGCACGCTGGGCCTGCGCACCATCAAGGAAAAAGCGGGTGTCGTTCTGGTGCAGGAACCGACGACGGCCAAGTTCGACAGCATGCCACGCAGTGCAATTGACGCCGGGCTGGCGGATTTTGTGGCCCCCGTGACCGAGCTGCCGGGAAAAATCATCGCCTACCTGCAACGCACGCCGCTCGCCGCCCGGACGGAAGTAGTGCAGGAAGACAAGACGCGGAGCAGCCTGGAAAAGGTGGTCGTCCTGCTGCGCGCCCAAACCGGCCAGGACTTTTCCTTCTACAAGCGGAACACCCTTTATCGCCGGATTGAGCGCCGCATGGGCATTCACCAGATCACCCATATGGCGGGCTATGTCCGCTACCTGCAGAAGAACTCGCAGGAACTGGACCTGCTCTTCAAGGAGTTGCTGATCGGCGTGACGAACTTCTTCCGTGATCCCGCCGCGTGGGCGCAGTTGCGCGCACAGGCCATTCCTGCACTCCTCGCGAGCCGCACGTCCGATCGGCCGCTGCGCGTGTGGGTGGCCGGCTGCTCCACCGGGGAAGAGGCCTATTCCCTCGCCATCGTGCTCCAGGAGGCGATCGACGAGATCAAAGCAAGGAAAAGACTGACGGTTCAAATCTTCGCCACCGACCTGGACCGGGACGCCATTGAAAAGGCCCGCCTGGGTTTCTATCCGGCCAATATCGCCGCCGACGTGACGGAAGAACGGCTGAAGCGATATTTTACCCAGGAAGAACGCGGCTACCGGGTGCGCAAGGATATCCGCGAGATGGTGATTTTTGCGGCGCAGAACCTCATCATGGACCCGCCCTTCACCAAGCTGGACATCCTGAGCTGCCGCAACCTGCTCATCTACCTGACCCCGGAGGTGCAGAAGAAGCTGATTCCACTGTTTCACTACAGCCTCACTCCCGGCGGCCTTTTGTTCCAAGGCAGTGCGGAGACAGTGGGCGATTACGCCAACCTCTTTGCCGCGCTCGGCGGCAAATCGCGGCTTTACCGGCGGACGGAGTCCGTCCTGCGACACGAGCAGATTGTCTTTCCCTCGTCCTTTAGCGCCATTCAGCCGGCCGGGTCCGAGGCGCGGCCCGAGCCCAAGCCGCCGGTCAGCCTTCAGTCCCTGGCCGATCAGTTGGTGCTGCAGCGTTACGCCCCGCCGGCCGTGCTCACCAATGACGAGGGAGATATTTTTTACGTCAGCG
>CAZBLQ010000252.1:0-2731 GCA_964492635.1 uncultured Oleiharenicola sp. | reverse complement strand
GCCCGGGGCGTGGCTCGCATCAAGAAAGGCCTGCAACAGGAGCTGGTGTTAGGCAGCCTGACTGGCCGGCGGGACTGGGGCTGGGCTCCCGATTATGTGCAAGGTATGCGCCTCATGCTGCAGCAAAAAAGTGTGGACGATTTTGTTCTCGCCACCGGCGAGCTGCACAGCGTGGAAGAGCTCGTGACGTGCGCTTTTGAGTGCTGCGGCCTGAACTGGCGCGATTATGTGAAACAGGATTCCGCCCTGCTCACCAGCGTGGAACCGGTCGCGCCCTGTGGCAACCCGGCGAAGGCCAGGCGAGTGCTCGGCTGGCAGAATACCGTGCCGTTCAAAGATATGGTTGCACGGCTGGTCGAATTCGAACTCAACAAACTTGCATGAAAAAGAAAGCTTTGGTCACCGGCATCACCGGCCAGGACGGCTCCTACCTCACGGAATTGCTGCTGGAGAAGGGCTATGAAGTGCACGGCCTGGTGCGGCGCGCCAGCACGATGAACCGCGGCCGCATCGACCATCTGCAGCATTATGAACATGGCGCCGATCAGCGGCTGTTCCTGCACTACGGCGATCTGGCCGACAGTGTCTCGCTGGTGAAGCTCCTGTACCACCTGCAACCCGACGAAATCTACAATCTCGCGGCCCAGAGCCATGTGCGCATCAGTTTCGACATTCCTGAATACACCGCCGATATCACCGGGGTGGGCGCCGCCCGCATCCTGGAAGCGATCATCGAGTCCGGCATCGGCAAGAAAGTCCGCTTCTACCAGGCCTCTTCTTCCGAGATGTTCGGCAAGGTCCAGGAAATCCCGCAGCGCGAAACGACTCCGCTTCATCCGCGCTCGCCCTATGGCTGCGCCAAGGTCTTTGCCCACTGGCTCACCATCAACTATCGCGAGTCCTACAATCTTTTCGCCTGCAGCGGCATTCTCTTCAACCACGAGTCGCCCCGCCGGGGCGAAAGTTTCGTGACCCGGAAAATTTCCATCGCCGCCGCCCGGATCAAAAAGGGGCTGCAGAGGGAGCTCTATCTCGGCAACCTTGAGGCCCAGCGCGACTGGGGCTACGCCCGGGAATATGTCGAGGGCATGTGGCTGATGCTGCAGCAGGACCAGCCCGACGACTACGTGGCCGCCACCACCGAAACCCACACCATCCGGGCCTTTCTCGACGCCGCCTTCGGCCGCGTCAATCTCGACTGGCACGACTATGTCAAGTTCGACGACCGCCACCTGCGTCCGGCCGAGGTGGACCTGCTCATCGGCGACTACGCCAAGGCAAAAAAACACCTCGGCTGGGAACCGAAGATCCGCATGAAAGCCCTGGCGGAGCTGATGGTTGACGCCGATCTGGCGCTTGTTGGGAAATGACCCGGACGGAGCTGATCTGCGGTCAGTGCATCCGAAACCGAGAGGGGTTTCGCCGGCAGCGGACTTACCGGTCCAGGTGCATGGAAACCTGACAATAGACTTCACATCCGGCGATGGTGCGCCTTGATGTAGGCTTCATCCATGAAGCCCGCCCCCCCGGAGACGGCTGAACTCCTTCACCGCGTGCGCCAGCAGTTGATTTTGGCGCAGGTCCGCGTCATGGAACTGGAGGATGGACGCGACGAGCTGGCGGGCAGACTCGGGGACACCGAAATACTGCTGACCGCCGCCCAAACTCTGGCCGACCAAAAAGTGGACGAAGCCGGCCACCTTGGGAAAGTCCATGCTGAGCTGCAGGCGCAATATGAGTACCTGCGCCATATGCAGCATGTAACCAACGAAGCGCTCAACGACACCCGCCAGCAGCTGGCCGGGACCACCGACCGTCTCGCCAGCGCCGAGCAACTGGGCGGCCAGCTTCAAAAAGAAATCGTCGCCCTCGCCGATCAGGCCGTACTGCTGACCAAAAACATCAGCCGGTTGAGCCTTGAAGTGGCCGAGACCAATTCCATCGCGGCCGCCCGGCAGGCCCGGCTTAATGAACTTGACGCCGAAATCCGCGCCATGAAGTCCTCGCGCAGCTGGCGCTGGACCAGCTGGCTGCGCTCGCTGGAGCGCACATTCGGCGGTGGAAAATCATGAGCACGGCCGCGCCACACCGGCTGCACGGCGAAATTGAAACGCCCCGCCCGTTGCGGGCCAAGGATGGCGATGTCTCCATTACCGGCTGGTGCCTGGCCGGGAATCTGCCCTCGGCGCCGGCGGTGCGCCTTGTCACTGACGGCGGGATCCTGCCCATGACTGTGCGCACGGAACGCACCGACGCGACCGGGCTGCTGCCCGGCCGGGCCGTTGATGCCCGCTGCGGCTTCGTCATCGAAGGCCGGCTCCCGGCCGGGGTTTACCTGGCACGCTTTGAAGCCCAGCTGCCCGACGGCTCCTGGCAGTTTTTCAAGGCACTCAGCCTCGCCGTGGAGCGCGCACCTTTCGTCGCGGTGATCGATGAGCCGGTGGCCCACGGCATCCTGCGCGACCGGGTGCGGGTCGGGGGCTGGGCGCTGCAACCCGACGAACCGCTCCGTGAACTCGTCCTCCGCTATGGCCATCGCGAGCTACCGTGTGAACTTAACCGGCCCCGTCGCGACGTGCCCGCGCTCTTCCCCCGCATTGCCCACTCGAGTCAATCCGGCTTTGAAAGTCGTGAACACCTCGTCGCCGGCCATGGTCCCGCCCGTCTGCGCGGTCGCCTGGCCAGCGGGCGCACGGTCGTGGCCTCGACCAAGGTCACCTTCAGCATCGGC
>CAZBLQ010000251.1:0-2761 GCA_964492635.1 uncultured Oleiharenicola sp. | reverse complement strand
GTCGATTCTGGCGTCGACATCAGCCCAGGTCTTGTGAGCAAGCCGACGTGCACGGGAGATCGTGGCGCCGGGATGATTCCAGATGGTGGTGAGATCCTCGACGAATTTGATGGATTCTGCCTCGTCGGAACGACGGTAGATGCGCGCGGGAGAACTTCTGGTTTCGCGGTAGGAACCGGAGACCGCGGACCGCAATTGCCGCCACCCAACAGAGACGCTGGCGGCGCTCTCCCAGGCCTCGGCAAGTTCAAGGTCGCAAGTGAGTCCCACACGTGTCGCCAGTATCTGCTCGGCCCTGTAGCGGCGCTGAAATCCGGCAAAATCACCATCTTCGTTAGTTCTGAAAACCTCTCGATAGCCAAGGTCGCGACGTGCCTGGATGCGCAGCAAGAGGATGTCGGGATTGGTCCACGTGAGCAGATCAACCCAGACTTCGAGATCAAAAAGGACCAGGACCTGCGGATCCATGAGCAAGAACAGTTCGGCTTTACGGGCGATTTCGGTGCGTTCGCCGGCGCGGACGACCTGAACACCGCGCGAGGCCCAATAATGGTCATGGAGAGCCCAGGGCTCAAGTCCCCATAATGTGGGAACGGTAGAAGCCGTGGGGAGAATTGAGGAGATGCTGGTTGGAGCGGAAAGGATTGTCATCTGTCAATTGGCTCCCGGCGGGTGCCCGTTGTGCGCTCCATTGCCGTTGAATGCAACTCGGGATGTTGCCGCGGATCCACTGGATTGGGCCGAAGAGGATTCGCTTGCCGGCGCTGCGCCGAGATTGGCGACCGCCGCAGCGATGGGGCCGAGGCGCGGCGTTGCGTCAACGGCGGGGCGTGGTTCGCTTGCGGATCGCTGGATCACGGGGAATGAGCGGAGAGATCGAAGGCTGCCGGAGGAGCCGTAGTTGGAATATGCAACATCGCCGGCGGTGGCGCGGTTGAATACCACGCCTCCGAGGTGGGCGCCAAGGGAAGTGAGCAATTCAACAGTCTTGGTGACCAATGGCGACGGCGCCCCGCGAGCGATCGCTAGAATGACCTCATCGGCCTCGCGCGCGGAGACTGAGGCTTCGAGACTGCCGAGGATCGGGCCGGTGTCGACGATGATGAACTCAAATTGTTCTCGGGCCGCCTTTATGACTTCGCGGAGGGCTTTTGCGGAAATCTGGCTGTTGTGGTCGGGGCTGGCGTTTCCTATAGGCAGGACGAACAAGCCATCCACGACGGCAGGGGTGATGCATGAACCAAGCGCCTCGCCCTGGAGCGCTTCAAGCAACCCGACGGAGGTTTCCTGCTGGTCCGCCAGCGCCTTTTCAAGGTCGGAGGCCTTGAGATATCCGAGTTGCACAAGCGTTTCTCCGAATTTTTTCTGCGTGTCGGCGGAGACGCGAAGGGCTTCGGTGAGCTGGACTTCGGTCAGCAGGCCCTTACGGCGCAGGACACTTCCAATGCGGCGCCGCGTATTGGCGTTGAGGCGTCGGGTAAGTCCGCCGCCTATCATGTCGCAATCAATCAAGAGTGTACGGGAACCGGAAGCGGCAAAAGACAGTCCGAGGGCGAGAGTAAGGCTGGTCTTTCCGTCGCCAGGCGAGGGACTCGTGATGGCCAGAACGCGGCCCTTGTCATGAGCAGGTGTGGTCTCCAGCAGATTGCGGATATGGTGCACGCAATGGGACGCAAGGGAAATCTGCGCGGGGTCCGAGAGATCCTCCGGCAGAACCGGGAGCATTCCGAGCACACGAATGGCAGGCGCTAACTGGTGCATGTGAAGGAGACTGCTGACGCGCTGATCAGCCAGACGGCTAAGGGCGACCAGACCAGCGCCGACGGCAAGGCCAAGCAGGGCGACCGCGAAGGTCAGTGGAACGCGTTTATTGGAAACCGGGGCCGTAGGAATTTCGCCGTAGCTGCGGAATTCTATGCGATCGGTGGTCTGGGCTTCCAGCTTGAGATCCTCGATGCGTGAAACGGTGTCATCGAGTTTTTTGGCGACCGCATCTTCCTCGTCTTTCAGCGCGCGAATCTCACGATCAACGGCGCCAAGCGCCTGTGTGTCAGCCTTCACGTTTTCCAACTGCGCGTGAATGTTCAACTCGCGAGCGCGAAGCTCGGCAAGTGAGGGCCGGCCATTGCCCGGACCGGTCAGTCCAGCCACATTCGTCTCCCGGGTGCGCGCCTGATAGACGGCCAGCAGAGCAGCAATCTGATCCTGCACAATCTTTAAATCGCTTTCCGCGGCGACCACTTCCGGGTAGGAGGGGCCGAACCGCAGACGCAGCTTATTCAGGCTGGACTTGAGGCGCGATTCCTCGGCCAGCTCATCACGCATCTGCATGTCGATCCTTGCTACGTCTTCGCGCGAGATTGGTGCTAGTTCCGGGGCAGTTGTGGGCGAGGGCATACCAGGGGCGGTGGCGGCGAGTTGGGTCGACGCAGGTTGAGTGCCGGCGTCGGACGTTCCAGCCGCCTGGGCAACGCCGATTTCCAACTCCACCCGCTGAATCTCGGAATCAAGCTCATTTTGTTGTGCGAGTTTGAACAAATACTGGCTATGCAGTTCGTCGGGGCCGTATTGTCCGGCGCGAGCAACGATCAGCTTATGAATTCTGTCCTTATCGTTGGTCTGTTCGGTCCTCAGCTGCACCAAGGTGGCCATCCGGGTGCCGCCGTCAGCTGGATTGGTTTCATCATTGATGACCTTATAGGCTTCCAGGATGGCTTTAACGGCAGTCGCGGCGGTGTTGAGATCGCGATCAGTGAAAGAC
>CAZBLQ010000250.1:0-2807 GCA_964492635.1 uncultured Oleiharenicola sp. | reverse complement strand
GTTCCTTGCACTTGATCATGCCCGGATGAAACATGCCGACCTCCTTGATCTCGGAGCGCTGGCCCGAACTCATGAGCATCATCATCTCCCCGGCGCGGAAGGTGCCTGAAAAAACCCGCACGTGCGAAATGACGCCGCGATACGCGTCGTATTTCGAATCGAACACCAGCATCCGCGTCGTCGGATAATCCGTCCAGCGCGGCGGCGGAATCCGCAGCACGACGGCCTCCAGGATTTCCAGAATGCCGATGCCCGACTTGCCGCTGGCCAGGATCGCCTCTTCCGCCGGGATGGTCAGGATGTCCTCCAACTGTTTCATGCAAAGCTCGAGATTGGCGCTGGGCAGGTCGATCTTGTTGATGATGGGGATGACCTTGAGTCCTTGGGCGAACGCCAGGTGCGCGTTGGCCACGGTCTGGGCCTCGACGCCCTGGGCCGCATCGATGAGCAGCAGCGCGCCCTCACAGGCCGCCAGGGAACGTGAAACCTCGTACGAAAAATCCACATGGCCCGGAGTGTCCATGAGGTTGAGTTTGTAGATCTGTCCGTCCTTGGCGGGATAGGTCATCGTCACCGGGTGCATCTTGATGGTGATGCCCCGTTCCTTCTCCAAATCCATCGAATCAAGGTGCTGGTCGGTCATCACCCGTTTGGTGATGGTGCTGGTGTACTCGAGCAGCCGGTCGGACAGCGTCGTCTTGCCGTGATCGACGTGGGCAATGATGCAGAAATTGCGAGTGAGTGGCGCGTCTTTCACTTAGGCAGGCAGGTCGGTAAATTCGGCAAAACTTTTCACGTTCCAGGATTTCTCGGTGCGCCGCGCCAGTCCGGCGAGCACGCCGCCCGGGCCGCATTCCCAGAATTCCGTCGCCCCGGCCGCAGCACAGTGACGCATGCAATCTTCCCACAGGACCGATGATACAATCTGCCGGACAAGGGCCTCGCGGATCTGGGCGGGCTCGCTGACCACCTGACCGGTCGTATTGCTGAAAACGGTGAACTGTGGGCGGCCAAAGGTCATGTCGGCGAGGAAGGTGGCGAATTCCGCGCGAGCCGGCTCCATCAGGCGGCTGTGGTAGGCGCCGGCAACATTCAGGGTCATCACGCGTTTCATCCCGCGGTCCTTTGCCGCGGCCACCGCTGCAGCGACCTTGGCCTTTTCTCCCGAAAGAATGATCTGGCCGGGGGCATTGAAGTTGGCCGCCTCAATGTCGAAATCCCGGCAAAGTTCGTAGACTTTCGACCGTTCCTCGCCGATTACCGCGGCCATGCCTCCCACCGTTTTCTCGCAGGCCAGTTGCATCAGCCGACCGCGTTCCGCGACAACTTTCAGGCCGGTGGCAAAATCAAATACGCCCGCCGCGGTCAGAGCGGTGATCTCCCCCAGACTCAGGCCCATGGCGAATTTTACTTCAGGAAGCCCGCCTTTTTCCGCCAAAGCGGCCAACACCGCCAGTCCGTGGACAAAGAGAGCCGGCTGGCAGACTTTGGTCTGCGTCAGTTCGTCCTCGGGACCATCAAAGCATATCCGCTTCAAGTCCCAGCCCAACACATGGTTGGCTTCCTCGTAAAGATCACGAGCCGCGGCCGAGCCGGCATAAAACGTTCTGCCCATTCCCACTTTCTGGGCACCTTGTCCGGAGAAAATTAGAGCCAATGACATATTATAGAGGGTCGGTTAAACCGGCCCGAGGTCCAAAAACCAAGCCCTAAAATTTCTTTAACTGAGGGAAGTATTTATTGTCATCCGCCAAGGGCGGCGGCGGTTTTCTGTCCGGCGGTCTCGCGGGAAGCCCAGGGTCGACCAAAGCTGCCGTTGGTGGGTTTGCCGCGGGCCGAAACCCGGCCGCTGCTGCCGTTTGGCTGTCGTGGGAGCTCTTTTCGTGCAAAGCCGACAAGTCCAAAGATTGCAGATAGGGATTTGCCGCCACTGGCGCAGTGTCGTCAGGCCCATGACGCACGCCGGCACTGTCTGGGTCAATTCCTGCGAAAGAGGCACTCGCTCCACTTTCCAACTGCCCCCGGGCTGTGGCACCAGTGGAGCCATCCGTGGTGGTGCGCTGTCTCATATATTCGTCAAAAAATTTTCCGCGCACCGGCGAATTGGCCAGCCAGTCCTGGAGAAATGGGGTCAAAGGATCCTTGCGGCCTGCTGCAGGCGTTTTAGCAGCGGCTTTGGCGGCCGCATTCTTCTGCTGCTCACCGTAAAGATTAAGCAGGTAATTGGGGTCGTTTGGATCAGCCTGCTCACCCTTGGACTTCGTCGATTCATCCTTGGGATTCCGGGCCTTTCCCTTGGGGTTTTTCTCCAGCCGGTCCATTCCATCCAGCAACCAGTTTTCCCTGGCCTCCCTGTTCAGCTGCGTTTCTGACTTTTGCGGAACAGGCGGCTCAACGGGCAGGGCCGGCGAATCCGGTGCCTGCAACCGCGGCATTACGTCGTGCAGTTTTCCCGCGGGCGCTTCGACGCCATTCGTCGACTGTTCTTTTTGCAGCGCCTTGAGTTCCTGCTTGGAATCTTCCAACGGTGCGGTCGGCTCACCCGCCCGGGCGCCAAGCGCCGCAAGCAAAACGAACCAAACCATGGGGATTGGGCGACTCATCAGGTCTTGAAGAAAATGCCCTTCAGGTTCATCTCGAGGGCGGGAGGGTTCGGGGAGAAGCGAAGGCCGTCGGCCTTGCTGATCTTGCCCTCCTTGATGAGGCGGTAGAGGTCCTTGTTGAATGATTTCGAGCCCGAGTCGCTGCTCGATTCAAGCAACTGCTGGATCTTGTCGTTATGCCCGTCCAAGATGAGATTGCGCACG
>CAZBLQ010000249.1:0-2843 GCA_964492635.1 uncultured Oleiharenicola sp. | reverse complement strand
CCCTCCCCGACGCCGGTTATAAATTGTTGGGCCATCATTGATCCGTCGTGCGGGATCCTGTTTATAGCCGCCTCGTAATCGGCGGCGGTATGGCAGATGTTGAACCGGCCCTTGGTCAGCCGGCCTGCCAGATGGGAAATCGCTTCGACCGGTTTCAAGATCAACGGAAAACCAACGGGTGGGACGGCGGACACAGAGCCGTCCCTGATAACGTGAGTGTCTGGCACCCTGAACCCGGCTTGCCGCGCCACTTCGATTTGGAGGTTCTTGTTCAATGCGACCTGCACGTCAGTTGGGCCAATAAAAACAAGCCGCGGATCTCTTTTAAGCCGGGCCCGAACCCAGAGCGCAGCGTCGTCCAACACCAGCAGACTAAGGCTGCGGGGGCGGCCCTCGAGCAATCTTGCGATTTCAAACTCCAACTCGCGGACCGTGGCCGCGGTGTCGTCTTCCGGCGCGGTGATCTCAAACACGGTGGCGTGCCGGCTGGAACACAACGCCGACCCGGAATTTCTGCGACCAAACGCCCGGACGGTGAATCCGGCGTCGACCAGGCTCCAGGTTACTTCCGGGCTCGAGAAGGATTCGGCAAATCCGACAATCACCAAACCCCGGGAGCCCGCTGTGCCAGCCGATTGCATGCAAGTTTCAAGATTGCCGACGTGGAGCTAACGCCACCTTTTCAACATGAGTTTCACGGAACGCAGCGCCGCCGGCAGTCCGCTGACTGGAGGTCCGAGGGCGGCTCTTGCATACTGCAGCGGCTGCGGCCTGGTGACGGTGTTTCTGGCCGAAAGCCATTCGTGGCGATGTGCAGGACCTTGATCGCTGGTATAGACCCGCTCGTATCCGGCGACACGGAGGGCATGCAGGACCCGGCGATTGTAACTGCCGAAAGGGCAGGCCGCTTCACGGATCGGGCGGCCGAGCAGATCTTCAAGCACCTTTCGGGAGGTGGTGAGTTCGTCGTGCAGGTCCTTCGGACCCAGGGTTGCCCAAGGACGGTGTTGCGTCCCATGCGAGCCGATTGACATGCCGGCCTGCGCCATTTCGAGAATTTGCGCGGTCGTCAAAAACCCCGGCTGATTGATTCGTTCCGACACGACAAAGAAGGTTGCGGTCATTTGCCGCGCCAGCAAGGCCGGCAGGGCGATCACGAAATCGGAGACGTTGGAATCATCGAACGTGATCAATACGTCAGGGCGATTTTTTACCAGATCCAGGATCGCTTCGTAAATAGAGCCCTCCAGCCAGTAGTGATCTTCACCCGCGGGCAAGGGTCGGCTGGGCGTTCCCAGACCATGGAAGGTCAGAATGCGAATCAGGTCCGGGTCTTGCATGATTCAGGTACGGTGTTTGGCCCGCCAGACAAGGGCAGACTGGCAGCAGCCATTATTTGGCTCCGCTCAAGTACCACCGAAGACAATGCCAGCCAAGGGAAGCTTTTTGCCTGTGGCCGGAGCTGCCGGCTGAAAATAACGACAAGATGCCATGGCCGAGCATCCGGGTGGCGTGAGTGAGGACACAGATCCAGAAGTAGGCAACCTGTCCGGGCCTGGTATGATGTTTCCTCCAATATTGCAGGTCAGCCCGCTGCTGTTGGATGTAATATTTGAGCGGGGCCAGCTTGGAACTGCCACCACCATAGTGGATGGAAGCGGCGTTTGAAACAAACATCACCTTCCACCCTCCGAGGTGGAAGCGTTTGCACCAGTCCATATCCTCGGCATAGAAGAAGAAATTCTCATCAAGCACTCCGACTTGATCCATGGCCTCGCGCCGAATGATCCAAAACCATCCACCCAGAATGCCCACTTCACGGGTGGTGTTCTGGGGCCAGAATCGAAGGATATAGCCGCCGACTAGACGGGAATTTGGAAACAGGGAGTCCAGCGCCAGGGCGTGGCAAAACATGTTCCAAACCGTCGGAAACCCCCGGCAGGAGCGGCCAACCTTGCCATGGGCATCGAGCATAGTGGGTCCCGCGATGCCCACGCTCGGATTTGATTCCATGTATTCAATCAGCGTGCGGATGCACCCGGTCAGGACTTTGACATCGGAGTTGATCAGGCAGACGTATTTTCCCCCACATTGCTTGATCCCGAGATTGTTCGCTTTGGCGAAACCCAGGTTGGAACCGCTGCGGATCAATTGCACCTGCGGAAATTTCTCTTCAACGAGCTGGGGCGAACCATCGGTTGATGCATTGTCCACGACGATGATTTCCAGCGGACTCTCCGCCGCCGCGCCGCCAAGCGATTCGAGGCATTCCTCAAGGTAGTCCTTCGCATTCCAACTGACGATTACGACGGAAAGGCTCACGTGTTCAGTACAGTTGTCCGATGGGGTCACGCCCGGTTCAACGCCGGTCTTCGCGGCTCCAGGGCCGCCAGATCAAAATCGGCGAACTTCGCAAAAACAAACCGGTCCGGATGGCTGGCAACAAAGGCCAGAAATGGCTGGAGGCTCCATTCATTGAAGCGGGTGTAGAGTTTGGAGTGGCCGATGAGGACAAACGGCAGGCTGGCCGCGAGGTTCCGGCCGCAAGCCGCTTCCCCACGCTCCAAGGCATGGATCAACTGCCGGCCGCTGCATTGGTTGAAGTCCGCCTTCCACGCGTATTTTCGGGTGAACAGGGGCGTCCGGCGGGACGGTGGCGGCGCCGGAACCCCGGGAGCGGTTGTACCGGCAGAATATTCCGGCAGATCACCGGGGGCGGTCCGGTGCAATCTGCTCAACACAGCCCGATAAATCCGGTTCACGGAAAAAAATGCGCCGATCCGGCGGTTCTCCGAGTAGATCGGGAATTCATGCAATCCCCCGTCCGGTTCCGGCCGGCAGAC
>CAZBLQ010000248.1:0-2892 GCA_964492635.1 uncultured Oleiharenicola sp. | reverse complement strand
CGGCCAGGATTTTCCGGAGGGCTTTGACCAGAGCCTCTGGCGCCGCCTGTTTGTTGAGATACCCGCTGGCCCCGGCTTTCAATACCCGTACGGCCAGCTGCTCCTCGGGAGCGCTGCTCAATACCAGCACCGGCAGCTTGGGCTGCTGCTGGCGTACTTCGTGCAGTACTTCCAAGCCCGTCCGGCCAGGCATGAAGATGTCCAGGACCAGCACGTCCCAGCTTTGCCGCGACAGTTGTTCAAGCGCGTCGGACGTCGTGCCCGCCTCGTCAATCTCCGCGTCGGGCAGCGCCTCGGCCAGGATTTGCCGCAGCCCCTTGCGCAGGACGGCATGATCATCTGCAATCAGAATCTTCATGGTGTGGCATTCGGAGCGAGCGGGAGACGCATTTCAATCGTCGAGCCCGATCCCAGCTGGCTTTGAATTTCAAACTTGCCGCCCAGCAGCAGCGATCGTTCGCGCATGCCGGCCAGCCCGATGGACATCGGGTTGCTCAATGCCTTTGGTCGGATACCGCAGCCATTGTCGGCGACCCGCAGGACAAGATGACCAGCTTCCTGCAGGAGGGAAACATCCACCCGCGTGGCATAGGCATGTCGCATCACATTGGTCAGGCTCTCCTGCAGAATGCGAAAGGTGGCCGTCGCGACGTCATGGCTCACCCGCGGTTCCATCTCGGGGACGCTCGCCTGACAGGTGATGCCATTGTGGGTCTGGAAATCTTTCGCCTGCCACTCGATGGCGGCACAAAGACCGAGACTGTCGAGCACCGCCGGTCGCAGGCCCGTGGCAATCCTTTGCACGCAGTGAATCGCCGTGTCGGCCACCTGGCTCATCTCCGCAACCCGGGGCGCCAACCCCTGTGTTGCGGCATCCGGTCCGGGCCTGGCCAGACGGCGTTCCAACCACACGAGGTCGATTTTTAACCGCGTCAGCTCCTGGGCGAGCACATCGTGCATTTCACGGGCGAGCATGGTGCGCTCCTCCTCCCGCACGGCCTGCAGGCGGGCGGCCAGGGCGCGCATCTGTTCGCGGGAGGTGCGGAGTTCTTCTTCCGCGCGCTTGCGCTCGGTGATATCCAGCACGACACCCGCGGCCCGCAGGGAGTGACGCGCAGCGCCCTCGCCGGTAAAAGTTGTCCGGCCGCGGACATGCAGCCAGCGCACCGTCCCGTCTGGATGGATCACCCGGTATTCATGCCGAAACAGTCCGCTGCCCCGCGACTCGTTGGCCGTAGTCATGGCCTCAAGAAACGCCGGCCGGTCTTCCGGATGGAGACCGGTGAAAAGCATATCCGCATCCAAGGGCAACGGCTGGTCGGGGGGCACGCCCAGCAGAATCTTGAGTTCCGGTGACCAGTAACTTGTCCCGCTGACAAAATCATGGGTGTAGGTGCCAAAGCCGGCGGCATTGGCTGCCAGCCGCTGGCGTTCTTCACTCTCTCGCAGCGCCTCCTCCACCAGCTTGCGTTCGGTGATATTTATATGAGTCACGGCCAATTGGACCGGACCGGCGTCGGCGAAGCGGGTCACCCGCCCGAGGAACCAACGCCGTTCCGCCGGCGAGTGGCACGGGTATTCATGGGTAAAATCCGGCCGCGTGCCGCTCAGCACGGCGCGGATGCCGGCGGCAAACGCCGCTGCCATGCTTGCGTCCGGGCCCCGGGCGGCATCGCACACGGCGAGGTAATTGGCGCCTTCGGCGGCGTTTTTCATGACAGGTTGGTTCGCCTGGGTGAAATCGCGCCACGCACGGTTGACGGCAATGATCACCCCCGATTCGTCGAGAATCGCAATGTGGGCGGGGAGGGCATCCAGTGTCGCCTGGGCTAAACGTTCCGTTTCTGGCCCCACGCGCCGGGTCCGGGTTGCGGTCCGTCCCGTTGGGCGTTTGCGGCGGGAACGAAGTTTTTTGGGGTCGGCGGGTGGCATGGGAACGAAGGGCAGTCTGCAAAGGCCGCACCGATTTATAGATTCACCCTCGGTGATGCGCAACACACATTGCTACACGTTTTTGCTGGGCCGGTGCCGGTGGACAAACCGGGCCCGGAGCAAGTTGATGGATCCATTCGACTTGGCCAAGCCGCCGGAAGCCGTGGCCGGTGGCAGGCGGCGAAGGACCGCCTGGTGGTGGCCCGGGTTTCGGAATGATTTAATAAATCAAAATCGGTCCGCTCCCGGCAAAAACCGGCCTGGCCGGGCGGCAAACCCGCCGGGTGCTCTAAAGTTAGACTTAATAGCCTTTTGATTTCCTCCAGCGGGCTCTGTTGTTTTGGCGGCACCGGTAATCCCACTTTCCGGTTAACCAGGCACACTCCCCACCTTCAGTGCAAGCCCCCCTCCTGTCCTGAACCACGCAGTTGCCGTGTTTCACTTATCCTAACCCCGACCATGAACAACCATGTAAGAAGACTCCTCACCGCTCTGGCCCTCCTGGCTGGCGCTTGGCCCCTGGCCGCCCAAACCGTCACCCCGCCCGCCACTCCTTCCAAATTGGAGGGCGAAACAATCGTATTGAGTCCCTTTGAAGTTACCGCATCACGGGACACGGGTTACCAAGCCACGGAAACGCTCGCTGGCACCCGTATCCGCACCGACCTGAAAGACGTCGCCTCGGCGATCCAGGTCATCACGAAGGAGTTTCTGCAGGACGTGGGCGCGACCAACGGCGGCACGTTGCTCCAATACACGACCAACGCCGAGGTGGCCGGTACGCGCGGCACCTACCTCGGACAGGGCAATGGCACCAGCGTCGATGAGACGAATAACCTCCGCAATCCCTCGACCGCGAACCGCGTGCGCGGTCTGGCCTCCGCCGACAACACCCGCGATTTCTTTGTCACCGACATCCCGTGGGACAGCTACAACGTCGACCGCATCGACATCCAGCGC
>CAZBLQ010000247.1:0-2901 GCA_964492635.1 uncultured Oleiharenicola sp. | reverse complement strand
TTTGGTTGGCGGGCGTGCCGCTGCCGAGGCAGATCCAGCCGGCGCAAAACTGATTACCGCCGGCGCGGCGGCAGCAGGGAAGAAAAACTCTTATCTACGTGAACAACCGGCTGGGAGGGGAATACGCTGGAGACAATTTCGGAGATACTGGAGGCGGCGGCATTATGAACATCGTTCCCAAAAGCTGCCGATGGCTTCACGCAATGCGGCTGAGTGTCTCACCCGCAAGTATTTCCACCAGGCCGGGAAGAGGCGGCGATAGCGGGTCTCATTGAAGCGCGCGTCGATGAGCAGCACTACGCCGTGATCCGTTTCCGAGCGGATGACCCGCCCAATCGCCTGGAGCACACGGTTCATGCCGGGAAAGGTGTAAGCGTAATCGAATCCCGCCGCGTTCTGCCGTTGGAAATAATCCCGAATCAGATTTCGTTCGACGCACAGTTGTGGCAGGCCCACTCCGACGATCACCGCCCCGATCAGCCGCTCGCCGACCAGATCAATGCCTTCACCGAAAATCCCGCCCAGCACGGCAAAGCCGACGAGCGTTTCTCCATGTTCAACTGAAAAGGCATTCAGGAACGCATCGCGTTCCGGTTCGGTCATTCCGGGACGTTGAACGAGAACGGGGATGGACGGGTGACGAATCTGAAATACCTGGAGTGCGTCATTGAGATATTGATACGAGGGAAAATAGACGAGGTAGTTGCCGCGCCGCCCCTGCACCAAAGTTCCCATCGCCTCGGCCACGTCCTCCAGCGATTCCGCCCGGCCCTTGAAATAGGTTTGGATGCGGTCTTGAATCAACACCGCCAGATTTTCAGATGGAAAAGGCGAGGCCAGTTGCAACACGGGATCTTCCGGGGCACCGCCCAGCAGGGTGCGGTAATAATCCACCGGCGTGAGCGTGGCGGAGAAGGAGATGGCGGCCTTGCCCCGGGCAAGCGCCTTCCGGAGCAACAGGGAAGGATCGAGGCAAAACTGACGGACCTTTATCGCCGGGGCGCTTTCGATGATGGTCACGAAGCGCTCGTCGTAAAGGTCGGCCGTTCGCCGGAATGAATGCATCCTGAAATAAAGCGCGAGCAGGGATTCGCGGAAGTTTGCCGGCTGGTTTTTTACCAGCCAGCTCTCCGCTTCGTCCAACGCCCTTTCCAGCGGCTCAGTTAAGCTATCGGGAAATTCGGGGCTGGTGCTGACACCGTTGGCTTCACTCCGGACCGCCGCCGGCTTAATTGGAAACAGATTGAGTTCGACGCCGGTCTCGGAAGCTTCAAACGAATCTTCATGGGATCGAGTGCCGTTGCCCAGTTTCCGTATTGCCGAGTAAAGTTGGGTCAGGGCCTTGGCACAGCGTGGGGCTGACCCTTTGATGGCACGCTTGACCTCCAGGATCTCCTGGCCATCCAGATCGGCGGAGAACATGTCGCGCGCCCTTTCCACAAGGTTGTGGGCTTCATCGACCAGAAAGCCGTATGCGCCTCCTTCCTCGGCGAAGTGCCGACGCAGATAAACCTGCGGATCAAAAACGTAATTGTAATCGCAGATTACTGCGTCCGCCCACACGGACACATCCAGGGAAAGTTCGAAGGGACACACCTGATGCTTCTGGCCGACTTCTTCGAGAATGGCGCGGGTGATTTCTTCCCGTTCCAGCGCTTCGCGGATGGCGGGCTTGACACGGTCATAATAACTCAAGGCCAGCGGGCATGTCAGCGGATCGCAGGGAAGCCCTTCGCGCACGCACACTTTTTCCTTCGCCGTGAGTGTCACGGCGCGCAGCTTCAATCCGGCCCGGCGTAAATCAACCAGCGCTTTCTCAGCGATGGCCCGGCCGACCGTGCGGGCCGTCAGGTAAAAGATCCGCTCAAGTTTTCCTTCGCCCAGGGCTTTGACTGCCGGAAACAGAACGGAAATGGTTTTGCCAATGCCGGTCGGTGCTGCGAGAAAGAGTCTGCCGCCATTGGCTAACACGCGATAGGCGGCGACGGCCAATTCACGCTGCCCAGGACGATAATCGGGGAAGGGAAAAGCCAGTGCAGCGGTGGAGGCGTTGCGTGCAAGGCACCAGCGATGACGTTCACGCAACCAGTCCACATAGACGGCGGTAGTCGTGGCAAAGAAGTCAGATAGCTCGACGAATGAAATGGTCTGGCGAAACTCGGTCACTTTGCCGGCCGGCAGTTCCAGGTACACGAGTTGAAGGATGAGTGCCTTCAAACCGTTTTCCTGTGCGTGCATGAAGGCGTAGAATTTCGCCTGCGCCCAGTGCAGGGGGTCGACTTGGTGATCCCAGGTTCCCTGGACGGTTTTGATTTCCTCCAGCAACACTTGTTGGGCAGTAATGAGCAAACCATCAATCCGCCCCCGGATTCGCAGCGTGAACTCCTCTGTTTCCACCGGATATTCAACCGGCAGCTCAGTTAGATAACCCGCCGGTCGCGACCGTTGGATTTTCTGGTGGCCGCGGATGCCGGCGAGGGCACGGTCGGAGCCGACGAACTCCCGTTCGCCACCGAGGTCGCCCTGCCGCAGGACCAACTGGACCAGGTCGCGCACTGAAATCGTGTGCACTGGTTTTGAAGCCGGGGCACTCATGGCTGGGTTCCGATTTCATCTGTGAACAGCATTGTTGAATCCAGATTCATCCCTTTTCCCGTGACGCTCTGCTCGGGTGCGATGAACGCACCAGTGCGCCGCGCCTTCGCCTGCATGAATTTGACCACCGTTTCCAAATCGTCATCCCGCATCGTCGAATCGTGCGCATATGGCAGTGCCTTTGCCTGTTCACCAATCCAGGCAACAAATCCGTCATGGTCGCCAGCGAAGAGTTCCGTCAAAACTTTCTCCACATTGCGGGAAACTGACTCGTTGCTTTGCTTGATGGTAATGGCGCCGATGGCC
>CAZBLQ010000246.1:0-2908 GCA_964492635.1 uncultured Oleiharenicola sp. | reverse complement strand
GCCCGGCCGCTCATCCGCAGGCTCTTCGTCGCGTCCTTCGATGAACTGTCGGCCCCCAGCCGAGATCTCCTGTTGTTACTGGACAGGATGAAGGCGTCCGCTCGAGAACAACCGGGAGGAGGTCAATGCGACGATACGGGCCGGTTTTCATTCACGCGCCGGCAGGTGCGGGAGCAGGGCAAGTGCTCGAATACGGCCCTTCACCGCTGCCTCACCGAGCTGATCGACTACGAGTATGTCCTCCGCGACACGAGCACGCGACGCCGGCCCCACCGCTACGTGCTCGACTGGACACCGCCGGCAAATTCCACGGACGTTCCAGCGGAATTCCACTCCGCCGCACCCCAGCCAAAGGCTGGCGGCTGAGGTGTTTGGCCATGACGTTCCACAAATTCCCGGATTTCAGCAATCGCATGAGCGCTTCTCCGTCATCACCTCTCCTTCCACCCGCCGTCGCGTGGCTTGATTTCCTCCGGTGCGCCCGGTACAGCCCCAAGACCATTTCCACCTATACCGCGGCGCTGCTTAATCTCCAACGGTTCCTTAAAGAGCGCGATATCGTTGATGCCCGGCGAATCAAACAAAGCGATCTGGAGGCATGGCAGCAAACGCTGTGTGCCCACACTCCAGCCACCCAGGAGCAATTCACCCGGATCATGGGATATTGGCTCAAGTGGCTCGTGAAACAGGGGAGACTTTTCCACAGTCCGGCGGCAGAACGAAAAAAACTAAAGCTGCCGCATCGCTTGGTGCGGTGCCCATCCGAGGTGGAGATGAAGCGACTGCTGAGTAGTGTAACGGGGCGCACTCCGCTGGCGAAGCGGAACCGAGCCTTGCTTGAAATCGCCTATGGAACTGGAGCCAGAGTCGGAGAACTCGCCCAGTTGCAGCTCAGCTCTGTGCGCTTGGACGACGGACTCGTGCTGCTCCATGGCAAAGGGGACCGGGATCGCGTGGTGCCGCTCACCCGATTGGCTTGTCAATCTCTTGCCCGCTACCTGATCCAGGCACGCGGTCGGTTGCTGGGTTCACATCCCGATCACGGCGCACTGTTCATCGGCAGCCGGGGCGGACGACCCTTGAGTCCAATCGGCATTACCCGGGCTTTGGAAAGCGCTGCTCGCCGGATTGGGCTCAGGCTGACGCCCCATGACATCAGGCGAGCCTTTGCTACCCATCTGTTACGCGGCGGGGCGCAGCCGGCCCAAGTGAAAGAGCTGCTGGGCCACCAGACCTATCGTCATCTCGCCCGCTATCTCCAGGCCTCGCCTCCGCGGTTGGAGTTAAACCGTCGGAGGAAATCCCTATGAAAACACTCCGTGAATACCTTCAGGATTTTCTTGAGCAGCAACGGACGATGAGCCGCAGTTTGGCTTACTTGCGCGACCTCCGCTATGTGGAGCAGCGCCTGCTGGCGTGGCTGGAGCTGATGCATGGCATCACTTATCCGGAAAAACTCACCACCCAGCACCTTGAGGCCTGGACGCGTCACATGACCGCCCGGCAGACGCGTGGCGGCCTCCCGTTGAAGCCCACCTCCGTCTGTAAACAATATAATTGTGATCGGGCATTTCTGGCGTGGCTGGCCCGCGCCGGCATTGTGCCAGCCGATCTCGTGCAGGTTGTTCCGCGCAGCAAGCCAAGTCATCGTTTGCCGACCAGTGTGCTCACCCATCGGCAGATGATGAAGCTCCTGCAGGCGGTGAATACCACCACAGCGGAAGGCAACCAACTCCGGGCCATGCTGGAATTCCTCTATTCATCCGGCGTGCGGGTGGCAGAATTGCTCGGCCTTGACCTGGAACACGTTGATCTGAAGAACAAACAGGCCCTGGTCCTCGGCAAGGGCAGCAAGGAACGGATGGTGCCCATCGGCGAGGTCACCGCTGGCGCAACCGAAACCTACCTGAAGGCGTTTCGGCCCCTGATGCTCCGTGACCCGGCAGTGAAGGCGCTCTGGCTGGATCGCCAGGGCGCCCGCATGCCTTACCACACGTTCCGCCGGCAGCTCTTGGCCGTGGCTGCACAGGCAGGTCTGCCCGTCCATGTAACCGCCCACACCTTCAGACGATCCTTCACCACGGAGCTGATCCGCCATGGGGCGAACCTTTGGCATGTGAAGGAGGCCTTGGGCCACGAAAGCATCGAGACGCTGGCACCCTATGTTAAACTCACTATCCCCGACTTGAAGAAAACCCTTGCCCGGTGCCACCCGCGGGAGCGGGATGGTCGATGAGCGCCGGGAATAGTCGGAGAGGGAGGAGTATTAACTCGCGAGGAGTACCCCGGGGTGGCGGCGTGCGATGTCGAGGAGCCGCAAGGCGGCTCCAGTCGGCTTCCGCCGGCCCCGCTCCCAACTGGCGGCGGTTACCGAAGGGATATTCATCATCGCAGCAAACACGGGTTGGCTGACGTTGAGCTTCTTGCGAATCGCCCGTACTTGGGTCGGGGTAAACGGCTTTACTCGTGCTGGCAGGGCCATCGTTTTGGTGCGCAGGGTAATTTTGCTCTTGCCCGCAAGGTGGCCAGCCAGCGCTTCCACGCTGCCCACCAGATCCTCGGCGTTGAATTCAATGTGCTTGGTTTTCATGTCTGAACTCTCGTTTGATGATTTCGACCGCAGCCCGGAGCTGGCGCTCCTGGTCCGGGGTCAGGTTCTCTGATTTGGCCTTGGTGTAGATGTAGAAGAAGATGACGGCGTGGTGATGTGGAAGATAAAGGTAGATGACCCGGGCCCCACCTGACCGTCCCTTGCCTGCGAGGGCCATGCGCACCTTGCGCAGGCCGTGTAGGTGTGGGATCAGGTTGCCCTTTTCGGGGGTTTTCAGCAGGTCGTTTTGAAGTTGGCGGAAGTGGTGGTCATCGGTGATCTGCGTGACGAGGCTGGTGAACAGCGGCAGCTCGATGA
>CAZBLQ010000245.1:0-2929 GCA_964492635.1 uncultured Oleiharenicola sp. | reverse complement strand
CGCACGTGAAGTTCATCTTCGCCACCACCGATGTGCAAAAGGTGCTGCCGACCATCATCTCCCGCTGCCAGCGTTTCGACCTGAAGCCCATCCCGACGGAGCTCATTGTGCAGCGGTTGAAAAAGATCGCGGTGGCGGAGAAAATCAAGGTGAGCGACGCCGCGCTGGGCAGCATTGCCCGGATGGCCGACGGTGGCATGCGCGACGCCCAGTCCATTTTTGACCAGATGATTTCCTTCTGTGGTAACGAGGTCGGCGAGGCGGACGTGCTCGATGTCTACGGTCTCGTCTCGGCGGAGAAAATCGCCGCCGTGGCCGCCGCCCTGGCCGCGGCCGACCACAAGAAGATCGTCGAACTGGTTGACGATTGCGACGAGAACGGCCGTGACCTCTACCGGCTGCTGGTCGATGTGCAGTCGCATGTCCGCGCCGCGTTGCTCGACTCCATTGCCCAGGGGGGCAGCAGCGAGGCTCTCGGGACGCCGATGACCACCGAGCAGCTCACCCGCCTGCTCGACGGCCTGCGCGAAGGCGAGAATGGCGTGAAGCACGGGCTGTCCGAGAAAATCAATTTCGAGGTGGCGCTGCTCAAGGCAGTCGAGGCCAGCCGCGCCCGGGCCATCGACAGCCTGATCAAGGAAATCGCGACGATGGCGGAGAGCCTGCCCGAGGACGGCTCAAAAAAAAACGGCTGACGGCAGCGCCTGAGGGCGCTGCGGCGATAGGCGATAAGCCAAAAGCTTTAAGCAAGAACACCGAAGAGGAGGAGAGTGCGCCAGCTGCGCTCGTGGCGGATGCGCCGGCCGGGCCGTCGTCCGAGGAGGAAGCGGCTTTTCTGGCCCAGGAGCGGGAGAGCGGCGCAGCGACAATTCCACAGGCACCAGCCGAGAGTCCGGAGGAGAAAAGCAATCTCCCTCCAATGGAAGACTTGGTGAAGCGCATCCCGGCGCCGACCCGCGAGCTGATGGAGGAACTTTTCCGCGCCCGCTTTGTGACCGTGAAGCGGGTGCCGAAATCGGCACTGAAGGGGTGAGTTAAGGGTCGGCGGGGTGATGGCACTCCCACCCGCAAAATCTCACTTACTCTTTCCAAGAAGAGCCGAGCGGTGAACGGCCATCAAGACTTCGGAGATAGAGATACGTCTCAACCGGCTTGTCGGCAAAGGGTGGGGCGAGTTTGAGCGGCACGCGTTCGTAGAGTCCTTCGGCGACGCCCTCGAGTTCGTCGAGTTTCTTCAGGCAGTCAGCGTCAACCGCCCAGAGTTCGCCTGCGACGTGGTGACTGACCTCGGCTGACCGCACCATGCCGGGATAATTGCCGAAAGAAAACAGCGTGTAGCCCGGTGTGGTGCGGGCTTCGCCGAGAAATTGCTGACCGGCCAGAAAATGATGGTTGAGGCAGCCGCGCTTCAGTGTGCCGTAGACAAATACGCGGGTCATGGGAGTTTGACCGGTGGCGCGAGTGACTCGACGACCAGGGCAGTGATGTTGTCCCGGCCGGCGCGCTCCAGCGCGGCGCTGATGAGTCGCCCGGCGACTGGACTAGTCTCGGGCGCGCGGACGATTTCCTCAAGGTGGTGGTCCCAGAGGCTTTCGACGAGGCCGTCGGAGCAAAGCAGGAAGCGGTCGCCTGGGGTACAGGCGATTGCCCCGAATTGCGGCTCGATGAACTGATGATCGGCTCCCAAGGCCTGATGCAGGGCATTGCGCATGGGGTGGGAGCGGGCTTCCCGTTCGCTGATCTGGTCGTTGCGGCGCAGCCAGCCGACATGGCCATGGTCATGGGTGAGCTGGATCAACCCGCCATTCGGCGGCAGATGGTAGATGCGACTGTCGCCGATGTGGCCGAAATACATCCAGCCGGGCGTGAACCAGCTCATGCTGAGGGTGGTCCCCATGCCGCGGCATTCCTCGTAGGATTCCCCGAGTTTCAACAGGTCTTGATGGATGGACTGAAACAGTTCGTGAAGGATGTTCGCGAAGCCGCTGGTTGGACCGGGGGCGGCAATGCGGTAGCTTTTGGGCAGCAGCCCGGTGATTTTGTCAGCCGTGATCCGGCTGGCGTACTCGCCGGAATTGGCGCCGCCCATGCCATCGCTGACAGCGAAGACAAAATCCGCCCTGGCAGAGGAGGCTTCGCCGGTTTTGCCCAGATAGCGGACTTCCTTGCCGTCGAATTCAAGGGCGAGAAAAGTGTCCTCGTTGTTGGGGCGGACATTCCCTCGATGAGTGCTGCCCGACCAGCGGAAATCGGGCGGAAGTGGACCCTGGTTGGCAGCGACTTCGTCCGTCAATGTGGCGAATTCAAAATCGATCAGGCAAAACCGTCCGTCGCTGGTCCGGTAGGTGACATTGCGCATCTCCCGGTCATCGTGGCGCACGCCGAAGGTTTCCAACTCGGCGAACAGCTCCTTCATGCGCTCCGGGTTGAGCTGGTCGACCCGCGAACCGCAATTGGTGGTCACGATTTTCAACCCGGCCTCATCCACCTCCAGCAGGCGGGGGACGAAGTCGCAATCGCGTTGCTCAAGATAACGCAGCACCCGGACTTCGTTCTGGAACCGGACGAAGGCCTCCCGGCCCCGGAAAGTCTTGTGCACGCGACCATCAAAGCCGATGCGCACTTGGGCGCGCTGGGTGTCTTTGACCTCATGCATGGGGATATTGCCCAAGATTGAGACCTGGCGGCAGGTAGCAAGTGTACGATTTGAGTGCCGGCGGGTGGCTCACGCCGGAATACTTGTAAAACCTGAGTCATGTTCCAAATTTCTTTTTACTTCTGGCATGTGAGGTGCTGAATCTGCCGCAGGCTGATCGATGTGCTTGGCGTCTTCCACGGCCGCCTTTCCTCCATGAGCCCACCCCTAAAAATCTAAAACAACCATGGCTAAAATCAAATTGGAATACATCTGGCTCGACGGGTACACCCC
>CAZBLQ010000244.1:0-3040 GCA_964492635.1 uncultured Oleiharenicola sp. | reverse complement strand
GCACTTTCTTGCGGCGCTTGCGCGACGCGGGAGCATTGGTGACACGAGGCATGTTATATGGGTGGTTTAGGGCCGGCGGGTCGTCTCGTTAGGATTCACCCGCCTGGCTGGGTTGGGATTTTGCGCAACAGCTTACCGGAGACCGGTGGGCAGACAGCGGAGGAGTGGCGCAGCATGGCCGGGAGCCACGAGCTTGTCGCGGGAGGCACGTCGTTTGGACTTCGTGCTCTTCGCGGCCAGCAAGTGGCGGAAACCGGGCGTGCGGCGGATCAGCTTACCCGTTCCGGATATCTTGAAGCGCTTGGCAACGGACTTTTTGGTCTTTTGCATGAGGAGAGCGGAGCAAAACAGAGGACGCCCGCACGCTTGGCAAGGGGAAAGTGCGCCGACTCCGTTCGCACTCACTGTCCGTGGTTTACGATCACCATCGGGTCCCAGCCATGTGCCTCGCGCCAGGCTTCGCGCAGGCGGTGCAGGACGGGATGGGCGGAATCGAGCTGACGGCCGGCAAACGCAGCGACCGGCCGGACACCGATCAGCGAATTGGTCAGCCAGATTTCAGACGCTGCGGCGAGGTCGCGGACGGAAAACTCCCCTTCCCTCACCGGCCAGCCTTGCGCCCCCGCCAATGCCAGCACTTTGGCGCGCATGATTCCCGGGAGCGGCCCGACCGCCAGGCTGGGCGTATGCAGCACGCCATCCATGACGAAAAAAACATTTGAACCACCTGCTTCCACCAATCGGCCGGCCAGATCGCCAAGCAGCACTTCGTCCCAACCCGCCGTCCTCGCCACGCGCCGCGCCGCGGTCCATTGCTCACGCCCCAAGTGTTTGCAGCCTCGATCCGGACCGGCCAGGGGCAGGACCGGCCCGCCGTCCGCCATCGTGAAATGCACTTTTGCCATATGCAACCGTGGCGGACCGACGTCGACGCGCCATTCGATCCGCTGGTCCTGCCGCCACGCTGCGAAGCGCAGCACCCCGGTGTGCACCTGATTTGCCAGCGCCAACTGTCGAGCGCAGCTCGCGAGTTCCTCCCGGGTCGCGGGAGCCACCATGCCGAGCCAGCGGCATCCTGCTTCAAACCGTGTCCAGTGCTCGTCAAAGAATACCGGCGCCCCCTCCCGGATCAACACCGTCTCGAACACGCCCTCGCCCGCCGGCAGTTCCGTCATCCGGTCCTCCGGCGCCGACCGGACCTCCCCGTTGATCGGCATCTGCAGTCCTTCATCCGCACGTACCCCAAGCGCCGAGAAAAGCGCGCTACCCTTGGCCAGGGTTTCCGCATATTCTGCCGCCGGATCGGAATCCGCCACGATGCCGGCGCCGAGCGGCACATACGCCCGTGCACCCCGGCACAGAATAGTGCGGATCGCGATGTTGAGGTCGATCCGCCCGTGCGCGCTGATATAGCCCAGGGCGCCCATGCCCAGTCCGCGCCGGTGCGGTTCCAGCCGGTCGATCGCCCGCATGGCGCTGATCTTGGGCGCCCCGGTGATCGAACCGCCAGGAAAAACGGCTCGCAGCAGTCCGCCCAAGGTCACCTCGGGCCTCAGCCGGCCGGTCACTTCCGCCACGAGATGGTGCACCGTGGCAAAACTCTCCAGCGCATGCAGCCGCGGCACCGCTACACTGCCGAACTCACACACGCGTCCCAGATCGTTGCGGAGCAAGTCGACAATCATCAGCAGCTCCGCCCGTTCTTTCTCACTTGCCAGCAGCTCCACGCGAAGCGCTGCGTCCGCCTCCGGAGTCGCACCTCGCGGCCGCGTGCCCTTGATCGGGCAGGTGCGCACCCGGCGTTCGGGTGTCATTTCCAGAAACCGCTCCGGGGAACTGCTGAGCACCGTCCAGTCGCCCGCCTCGATATATGCGGCGAAAGGAGCGGGATTCAGCGCGCGCAACCGCAGGTAGGCCGCTGCCGGCGGTTCGCACAGCTCGCAGGCAAATCGCTGCACCAGGTTGAGCTGATAATATTCTCCCCGCGCGATGCCTTCCTGAACCGACGCGACCCCCGCCATATATCTGGAGCGCGACATGTTGCTGACCGCTCGGCCCTTTCCCGGGAAATCGCCCGGCGCCAGTGGCATCACCGCTGGCGCCTGCAAAAATCCGGCGAGTTCGGCCAAGGCCACATTTGCCGGCCGGTCGCCGTCGGCGCCCACCAGCCAAGCCTTCTCCAACTGGTGATCCCAAACTACCGCCGAGTCGTGCCACGCAAGCCGGATGTCCGCCATGCCCAGATCGTCCTCGGCCGTCCCATCGACCCGTTCAAACTGCCGGCCGAGGTCATAGCCCAGCCAGCCGACCGCACCGCTCCAGAACGGCAGGTCGGCCCCGGCCGCCGGCGTCACCTGTTGCGTCTGTAGCAAGGCCTCCAGCCGTTCGAGCGGCGCTTGGGAACCCGATTCGGCACCGCTGCCGCAAAACTCCAGCCGCCAAGCGGGACCGCGCGCGGTGAAAGTCCAGCGCGGTTCGCAACCCATGATGGAAAAACGTCCGTCTCCGGCACGAGGCAGACTGCTGTCCAGCCAGAATACGCCTGACCGACTGGCCAGCCGCGCAAAGGCCTCCGCTGGGGCCGGGGCGGCGTGTGGCACCGCCAGTCCGCGGCGGCTCATACGTCCTCCTCGATACCGAGGGAATCGGCCAATGCACGCCAATGCTCCAGTGTTTCGCCGTGCAGTTGCAGGCCCGGGGCCAGTTCACACCACGGCACAAGCACAAAGCTGCGCTGGTGGGCGCCGGGGTGCGGCAGTGTGAGATTTTCCGTGCGAAGCGTCAGGCCCTCGAACCACAGCAGGTCGAGGTCAATGGTGCGCGGTCCCCAGCGTTCCCGGCGTACGCGGCCGAGTGATTCCTCGATCCGCTGGCTATGGGTCAGCAGCTCCTGCGGCGTCAACCGGGTGGCGATCTCGGCCACGGTATTGAGATACCAGTCCTGATTCGCCGGGCCCAGCGGCGCGGTGCGATAGGAACGTGCAACGCGTCGCACCTCGGTGCCCGGCACCCCGCCAAGCGCGGCGAGCGTGGCGGCGAG
>CAZBLQ010000243.1:0-3052 GCA_964492635.1 uncultured Oleiharenicola sp. | reverse complement strand
GGTGCTGGTTCGAGGGGTCTTTGAAAAAGGCCGTTTCCTCGACTTGCTCCATCATTTCATCGTCTTCGAGGAGGACACCGAGAGTGATCGGCTCCACAAGATCATCGCCGGTTATCACCAGTTCCATGCGGTCAACGCCGCCGTCGAGGAAACCGTCCGGGCCAGTGGCATGACCGAGGTCGGTAAGGTGCAGGAGGGTGAGGGAGCATATTGGGCGGGACGGATGCACGGGGGCAAGCCGGGTGACCGGCGGGCTGGCGTCGTCTGGCACACCCAGGGCTCGGGCAAGAGCTTCTCCATGCTTTTCTACGCCGCCCGGGTCGTGCGGCATCCTGTCATGCAGAATCCTACACTGGTGCTGCTGACCGACCGCAACGACCTCGACGACCAGCTCTTCGGCCAGTTCCAGCGCTGCCACGAAATCCTCGGGCAGACTCCCGTGCAGGCAGACAACAGGGATAAGCTTCGCGATTTGCTCAAGGTTGCCAGCGGCGGTGTGGTTTTCACGACCATCCAGAAATTCCTTCCAGCCGACGGCGACAAGATGCCGGCACTGTCGCCGCGCCAGAATATCGTCGTTATTGCCGACGAGGCTCACCGCAGCCAATATGGACTGATCGACGGCGTGGCCCGCCATATGCGTGATGCGTTGCCCAATGCGTCGTTCATTGGGTTCACCGGCACGCCTATCGAGAAGACCGACGCGAACACCCGCGCCGTGTTTGGTGACTACGTTTCCATCTACGACATCCAACGCGCCGTGGCCGATAAGGCGACGGTGCCAATCTACTACGAAAGCCGCATCGCCAAACTGGGTCTGAACGCCGCCGCGCTGCCCAAGCTCGACGAGGAGTTCGACGAGATCACTGAAAGCGAGGAGGAGTCCCATCGCGAGCGGCTTAAAACGAAGTGGGCCGCGCTCGAAGCGCTCGTGGGCGATCCCAAGCGGGTGAAGCTCATCGCCGCCGACCTTGTGACTCATTTCGAAAAGCGTCTGGAGGCAATGGAAGGCAAGGCCATGGTCGTCTGCATGAGCCGGCGCATCTGCGTCGAATTCTACAACGAGCTGATCCGTCTGCGCCCGGACTGGGCCGGTGTGTCGGGGGACGACCCCGAGGCGGAGAAAGGGAAGAAGTGCGTCGTGAAGATCGTCATGACCGGCAGCGCCGATGACGGTCCGGCCTGGCAGCCGCACATCCGCAACAAGGAGAAGCGCCGCAAGCTGGCGAACCGTTTCAAGGACAGCAAAGACCCGTTCCGGATCGTGATTGTGCGCGATATGTGGCTGACGGGATTCGACGCCCCATGCCTGCACACGATGTATGCCGACAAGCCGATGCAGGGACACGGTCTCATGCAGGCCATCGCCCGCGTGAATAGGGTGTTCCGGGACAAGCCGGGTGGCCTCGTGGTCGATTATCTCGGACTGGCCGACCAGTTAAAACACGCCCTCGCCACCTACACCGAGAGTGGCGGGCAGGGCTCACCAGCCATCGATACCGCGCAGGCCATCGCTGTCATGCAGGAGAAGCATGAAATCGCGTGTAGCATCATGCACGGACTAAAATGGGAATCAGTCGTGGGTGATGCGAAGAAGCTGTTCCTGCTCCTCCCGGCCGCGCAAGAGCACGTGCTTGCCCAGGCTGACGGCAAGAAGCGTTTCGCGCAGGTGGTCACGGAGCTATCGCAGGCCTTTGCGCTCTGCGCTGCCAGTGCTCAGGCGACCGAGATTCGCGATGATGTGGCGTTTTTCCAAGCCGTGAAGGCCGCGCTGATGAAGTCGGCGGGTAGCTCAGGCAAAACACCTGATCAGCTGGACGCGGCCGTGCGCCAGCTCGTGTCAGGCGCAATCACGACGGACGGCAAGATCATCGATGTGTTCACCGCAGCAGGTCTGCCGAAGCCGGACATTTCCATTCTCTCCGAGCAATTCCTCTCCGAAGTGCGCGGTCTAAAGCACAAGAACGTTGCCGCTGAGCTGCTGGCCAAGCTGTTGAAGGATGAGATCAAGGTGCGCATGACTCGCAATCTCGTGCAGAGCCGGCAGTTCTCCGAGCTGCTCCAGCGCACGCTGAACGCCTACCACAACCGCGCCATCGCCACGCAGGAAGTCATTGAGGAACTCATCAAGCTGGCCAAGCAGCTCAGCGAGGCCGACAAACGCGGAACCGACCTCGGGCTGACTAACGAGGAAATCGCCTTCTACGACGCCCTCGCAACCAATGACAGCGCCGTGCAGGCGATGGGCGACGAGAAGCTCCGCGTCATCGCCACCGAACTCGTCACTCAAGTCCGCAAGAGCGTGACCATCGACTGGACGTTGCGCGAAGGCGCCCAAGCTAAAATTCGCGTTATGGTGAAGCGCATTCTTAACCGCTTCGGCTATCCGCCCGACCTGCAGGACGCCGCGGTGAAAGAAGTTCTCGCCCAAGCCGCACTCCTCTGCGCCAACTGGGCCACGTAATCTCTACGTGCTGCTTGCATCAGCCGACGGCCTTTAGCCCGGAATGTTTGCGCGCAAAGTAGAGCAGGCTCTACGCATCAACCGGTCATGACCCTGCTGGTAAAATAATATGACGTGAGCCGGCCGACTCGCGGCTTGTGGGGGTGGTCTACTTCCGCGCGTTTTCCCATTGTGTCACGCCCGTCAAGGTATCGCTCGCGGCGCTCGACTCCACCTTCCCTCCTTCGGCCTTCCCCCTCGCACGGAGCACCACGGCTCCGGGCTCGGCGGCCGGCGTCGTGACTGGGCGTGCCCCAAAGGGCCAACGCGCGGGCGAGCCCGACAACTGGATATTTCATCCGGCCCGGTGCAGCGCACGTGCGTTCGGCACAATGAATCAATCCACATTAAACCTTGGCGACTACGCACCCGACCCCGGTTTCACGATAGCAGTAGGGGAACAACCGCAGCAGCGATTTGAAACGTTTGGGGCAGGAGCCCTCAGCGATACCGAACTGATCGCCATCATGCTCCATACCGGAATCCACGGCCATTCCGTTCTTGGACTCGCCTCACAACTGATCGCCCAGGCCGGGTCCATCGCCGGAC
>CAZBLQ010000242.1:0-3077 GCA_964492635.1 uncultured Oleiharenicola sp. | reverse complement strand
CCTACTTACTGTTCTTCTTTCGATAGGATTCATACCAGTCATGAGATCTATGTTCCCCTTCTTTGATTTGCGCTCTGGAAAGTTCTTTTTTCAGCTGATCCAGGACACCACGAATCTGCCACTTTGTCTTCATGTCATTGCTGTTTTGGGTGAAAAATCTGGCCAGGTCGATCCACTTGAATGCTTCGACTTTGTCCTGAGGAACACCCGCTCCATCGTGATAATTCAAGCCCAGGTTTAACATAGCCTCGGGAATTCCGTGCTCGGCGGCTTTCCGGTACCACTGGTTGCCAATCTCTCTGTCCTGTCCTACTCCCAAGCCAAGGTCGTACATCATGCCGAGACTGTTCTCAGCCATCGCAAACTCCTGCTCCGCAGATTTGCGGTAAAGCTCGAGAGCCTTCGCATAGTCCTTGGTCACGCCCAGTCCGTTTTGGTACAAGCTTCCCAGATTATTTTGGGCAACGCGGTCCCCCGCAACCGCCGCCTTCTCATACCAGCGTGCGGCCTCGGCGTAGTCCTGCCGGATACCTCTGCCATGATCGTAATCCGAAGCAATCAATAGCTGGGCTTTGCTATCCCCAGCCTCGGCCTTGGCGCGCAGTTCATTGATGGTCGGCTCTGCGCCCGGCATTACCAAAACGCCAAGTAAGAATACGGACCACGATGCTGTTCCTTTCATGGATTATTTTCGCGGGTGCTCTGGTTTTGTGGCAGCATGCTCCGCGGCACGAGTTTTGACCAGCTTCCGTACCAAGGTGGCCGGCAAGGGACGGTCCGCTGGAAAGCGAACAGTGCCCTTGCTGGTGCTGTAGGCCTTGAGTTCCTTCTTGTGGACTCTTATGGGGGCAGCCCCGGGGTAGAATGAGCAATGGTTCGTCGCCGCGCCAAAGGCCACCAGCATCCTTCCGCCCAGACGGAAGGCGGGAACCCCGTAGCTGATGCACTCCTCAGCCTTGGGAGCCGCGGACTTGATCGCCCGGCGCAGCTTCTGCAGCGCCGCCCGTTTATCGGTACTCAAGCGCGCAAGATAATCGGTGATTGTCTGTGGTTTGCCTGCCATGGGATGGATAATACTGATCTCTTATTACCTGAAAAACTGCGCCAGTTTTAGCGTTCCGCTGTTCCCGGGCAAACCGATTCACCGCCCACCCGATTGTCATAAAATCTGGCCGAATCGGACCGGATAAGGCAGCCGAATCCACTAATGTGTCCTGGCATTCAAGTTTCGCTTGTCATCCGCTTGCTTTAACTAAAAGAGGGACTCCTGTTTCCAGAGATTGCTTCCAACTCAAACCATTCCACGTGTCCAAGAAATCGCCCGCTTCCAATAAGTCCGAAGTCTCCGCCGCTGGCTATGATGCGCGGCTGGCGCCCATCAACGCCCGGCTCGGGCAGGACGAAAAGATCCAGTTCTACCGCGACATGGTGCGCATCCGCCGGTTCGAGGAACGCTGTCTCCGGAGTTACCAACAGGGCAAGATCGGCGGGTTTCTCCACCTTTACATCGGACAAGAATCGGTGGCGGTCGGCTGCTGTTCGGTCATGGGCAACCACGACCACATCATCACGGCCTATCGCGACCACGGCCACGCGCTGGGCGTCGGCATGGGCATGAACGAGCTGATGGCGGAAAACTTTGGCAAATACACCGGCTGCTCCAAGGGCAAGGGCGGCTCGATGCACTATTTCGACCCGAGCCGGAACTATTGGGGTGGTCATGGCATCGTCGGCGGACAGGTTCCGCTCGGCACCGGGCTCGCCTACGCGCTGAAATACAAGGGCATCAAGGGCGCCTGTTTGACGTTCATGGGCGATGGCGCCGTCAACCAGGGCGCGGTGCACGAATCCTACAATCTCGCGGCGCTCTGGGATCTGCCGGTCGTGTTCATCATCGAGAACAACGGCTACTCCATGGGCACGAGCCAGGAGCGTTCCTCTGCCGGAGAATCCCTGGCGGGCCGCGCCGTTGGCTACGGCATGAACTGGGCCATCGTGGAAAGTGGCCATGATGTTTATGAAGTGCGCGACAAGGTCAGCCGGGCCCTCAAACTCGCCCACGACCAGTCCAAGCCGAGCGTGCTGGAAATCCGCACCTACCGTTACCGCGGCCACTCCGTCGCCGACCCGGACTCCACCTACCGGGACAAAAAGGAAATCGAGGAATACAAGCGCACGAAGGATCCGATCATGGTCTACGAGAACGCACTCCTCGCCGAAGGCGTGCTTACGTCGGACATCATTAAGAGCATTGATGATTCCGCCCGCGCCGAGGCCGAGACCTCCGCGCAATTCGCCGAGCAAAGCCCCTATCCCACCCTCGAGGACATCAAGAAGGATGTCTATTGGGAGATCGACAACCCGCAGGACAAGAAGTCCGTCGGCAGCCTCTTCTTCGACTGAGCCATCATCTTCCCTCGGTCACTCAATTCCTCCCACTCTCACTCACTTAAACTCATAACCTGCTCCGAGCCCAACGGGCTCGCCTCGCCGAAGCTCCCGGAGCGTAGGCGAGTCACTTTCACTTTCTGCTCATGCCCGTCATCACCTACCGCGAAGCTCTCCGTCACGCCATGGACGAGGAACTCGCCCGCGATCCCAACGTCGTCATCATGGGCGAGGAGGTCGGCCAGTTCCACGGCGCCTACAAGGTCACCGAGGGGCTCCTCGCCAAATACGGCCCCAAGCGCATCGTCGACACGCCCATCAGCGAGGCGGGCTTCATCGGCCTGGGCGTCGGTTCCGCCATGCTCGGCCTGCGCCCGGTCATGGAGCTGATGTTCTTCAGCTTCTACACCGTCGCATTCGACCAGATTTTCAACAACGCCGCCAACATCCGCTACATGTCGGGGGGGCTCATCAACTGCCCCATTGTCATCCGCGGTCCGGCCAACGGCGGCACCAACGTCGGCGCCACGCACTCGCATACGCCCGAGTCCATCGCCGCCTACCACCCCGGCATCAAGGTCGTCGTTCCGTCCACCCCTTACGATGCCAAGGGCCTGCTCAAGTCCGCCATCCGCGACAACGACCCCGTGATGTTCATGGAGAACACCATTCTTTATGGTGAGGTGGGC
>CAZBLQ010000241.1:0-3119 GCA_964492635.1 uncultured Oleiharenicola sp. | reverse complement strand
GTATAATTAATTTGTAGATAAATGTTTATACGTTTATATTGATTGCTGTAAGATAATTGCAAATTATTAAATAAAAAGATAGTAAATATAATAATTCCATGCAATCTCCCTATTTCATGCATCCAATATGCGATAAGCGAGCCCCGCAAAACCCTGCGGCTAACAGTTCTCAGACCATGCCAATTTGGAAGCGTTCAATCGACATCACCTGCTGTCTGGTCGCACTGCCTTTTCTCGCCATGTGCGCTCTGGTGATGACCGTTGTGACCATGCTTGTTTCACCGGGGCCGGTTTTCTTCCGTCAGGAACGCATCGGTTATCAAGGCCGGAGGTTCAAGATCTACAAATTCCGGACCATGACGGTTGGCGCCGATACCTCGGCCCATCAGTCCTACTTCAACGATTTGATCGGGAGCAATTCTCCCATGGTGAAAATGGATGCCCGGGGCGATGCCCGGCTGATTCCTTGCGGCTGGTTGCTGCGCGCCTCGGGTTTGGATGAGCTGCCACAGCTCATCAATGTCCTTCGTGGTGAAATGAGCCTGGTCGGGCCCCGCCCGTGCATTCCCACCGAATTCGAGCGCTATCTTCCCTGGCAGCAGAAACGGGTCGATGCCGTGCCGGGGCTTACCGGGCTCTGGCAGGTCTCGGGCAAGAATCACACCACTTTCGAAGAAATGATTCACTTTGATCTGACGTATGCCCGGACTATTTCCCCATGGCTGGATCTTAAGATCATGTGCCAGACCGTTCCCACTGTGCTGGAGGAAACTCGCCGCGCTTACCCAAGACGGAAGTCGCTGGCCGAACATAATCACACCACCGCGCCCATGGTGCCGCTCCGGGTCTCACCCAACAGCCGCTCTCCTTTTTACTCGTCTTAACCAGTCTCCGGCTCGAAGAATATTTGGATGAAGAAACTGCTCAGTGTCGGGGTCGTCGGTTGTGGATACTGGGGCCCGAACTTGGTGCGCAATTTCCGGTCACTCCCGGATTGCAGCCTGAAGTCAATCTGCGACATCAGCGAAGAGCGCCTGCGGCATCTGAAGGCCTTGTACCCCGAAGTGGAGGCGGAAACCAAGTATGACAAATTGCTCGGCGACTCCAGTCTCGACGCGATCGTCGTCGCCACCTCGCTCAAACATCACTTCCCGATGGCGCGGGCGAGTCTGCTGGCCGGCAAACACACGCTCATTGAAAAGCCCCTAGCCGCCTCCGTCGAGCAAGGCGAAGAGCTGATCGCCCTCGCGAAAAAACAGGGCCTGGTGCTGATGGTGGGGCACACCTTCCTGTATTCGCCGGCCGTGAGAAAAATCAAGGAGATCGTGGATAAGAACGACATTGGCGAAATCCGCTATATTTCCGCACGGCGGCTGAACCTGGGTCTTTTCCAAAAGGACATCAATGTCGCCTGGGATCTGGCCCCGCACGACATCTCCATCATTCTTCATATCATGCAGGAGACGCCCTATAGCGTCAACTGCCGAGGTGCGGCCCATATCACACCCGGAATCGAGGATGTCACTTCCATCAACCTTCACTTCACGAACGAAAAATCGGCGACCATCCAGAGCAGTTGGCTCGATCCGAAGAAAGTCCGAGAAATGACCATCGTCGGCAGCGAACGGATGATCATCTATGATGACGTGGCGCCGCAGGAGAAGATCAAGATTTTCGACGTGAACGTGAAACGCCCGCCGCACTACGATACTTTCGCGGAGTTTCATTACGCCTACCATTACGGCGACACCTACAGTCCTTACGTCAAACCGGACGAACCACTGAAGATTGAGTGCCAGCACTTCCTGGATTGCATCCGGAATGGCCGGACCCCGATCACATCCGGATACAAGGGGCTGGAGGTTGTCCGGGTCCTGGAAGCCTGTTCCGCCTCGGTCAAGCAACACGGCGCTCCCGTCGATCTTTCGATGGGCGGCAAATATGGCCGCCCCGCCACGGCGTCCGGCACGCCGCTAAGATTCATCGGGTCCAATCCGCCAACGGCGCAGGTGAAATCCAAGGGATCGGTCTCGCCCCTGGCCTCGTCCAGCTCAAGATCGAGTTTTGAGTCGGCCAAGGTCGGTTGAGTGTCTGCTGAACCGGACCGCCGGGTCACCCACTGGATGAATCCTCTACTTCACCCGCATCAACCAAACAGCTTGGACCGATTGCCGGATACGTGCGGGCTCAAGACCTGTTGCGTGCGCCATGAACATGTGGCCGTCTGACCGCCTCAGTCCGGCACTGGGTCTGCTGGATAAACCGCCTGCCTCCATGGTCGCTGCCGCAACCAGTCCGGTCAGTCCTCTGGAAGTTCCCGACTGGGACGCCCGGCTGAGCCACCTCCCCGGCGCAACGTTTTTCCACAGCGCGGCCTGGGCGCGCGTGATGCACAGCACTTACGGCTACCAGCCCGTCTATTTCACCCTGAGCGAGTGCGGCCGCATTCAATCGCTTCTGCCGGTCATGGAAGTGAACAGTTGGTTGACGGGCCGGCGGGGTATTTCGCTCCCGTTCACCGACGAATGTGCCCCGCTGTGCTCCGACGCCGCCTCGTTTCACCGTCTGTCTGAGCAGGCCAGGGAATGCGCGGCCGCCCGGGACTGGAAGTACTGGGAGTGCCGGGGCGGCCGGAACTGGTTTGGCGACGTCCCGGCCTCAACGTCATTTTATGGCCACCGGCTGGAACTGCAGGACGACGAATCCGCGCTGTTCGCCGGGGTGGACAGCTCCGTCAGGCGGGCGGTTCGGCGGGCGGAGCAGGGCGGCCTGACCGTTGAGTTATCCCAGAAACTGGACGCGGTGCGGATTTTCCACGGCCTGCTGGGCAGGACCCGCCGGCGGCACGGCGTGCCCGTGCAGCCTTTTGCTTTCTTCAAAAACATCCACCGCCACGTGCTTTCGCAGAATCTGGGCTGGGTGGTGCTGGCCCGGCACGGCCGGGTCCCGGTTGCCGGTGCCATATTCTTCCATTTCGGCCGCCACGCCATCTACAAATTCGGTGCTTCCCATGAAAAATTCCAGCACCTGCGGGCCAATAATCTCGTGATGTGGGAAGCCATCAAATGGTATGCCCGCCGGGGATTCGGCTCCCTGGATTTTGGCCGCACTTCTCTGGG
>CAZBLQ010000240.1:0-3185 GCA_964492635.1 uncultured Oleiharenicola sp. | reverse complement strand
GGAGCCACCAACCCGAACGGACTTTGCCTACGATACCAATGCCTGCGCCTCAAGTTGTCGCCGGTCCCCCTGTAACTTATCCGGCCCGGTTGATGGCGTGTAACCCGGGTGGCAGCATGTCGTCACCTTGATTTCAGTCCGAACCGTTACGTGAAACACTGGTCTGAACTCTTGCGAGTGAGCTTACAATGGCTCACTTTTCGTAAATCACTCATCCCCACCTTATGAAACTGACTGGCATGTCCTTCTTGCGTGGCTGGCTGGCGGCAGTGACCGTTTACAGCATGATGGCAGCTGTTTCCCAAGCCACCACGGTAATCCCCCCGGACTTTCAGCAACTGGTCAGCCAGTCGGACTATATTGTCCGGGCCGTGGTGAAATCGGTGAGTTCCGAAATGCAGACGGACGGTCAGAACCGGCACATCATCACGAAAGTCGAGCTGGACGTGCGTGAGGTTATCAGCGGCACGCCGCCCCAGCCGTTGGTGCTGGAGATGCTTGGCGGCAAGGTCGGAAACGAGGAAATGGTGATTGAGGGCGCGCCGAAGTTCAAGGTGGGCGATGAAGACATCCTTTTCGTGCACGGTAATGGCCAGCAAATGAACCCCTTGGTTGCCCTCATGCACGGCCGTTATCCGATCAAGCGGGATGCCGCCACCGGGCGCGAATATGTGGCGCGCAGCAATGGCGCCGCACTGTACGACGAGAAGGAAGTTGCCCTGCCCATGTCGGACAAAGCTCCGGTGCAGCAGGCTCTCAAGGCCAACGTGCAGCCGCTCTCGGCGGCCGACTTTGTGAGCCGGATCCGTGCAGCCGCGAATAACCCGGCGCATCCGCCGCTCCAGAATTAAGCCTATGAATCGGCGGTGGCTTTTCCTCCTGGCGGTTCCGGCCCTGGCCTCGCTCGCGTGGGGCTTCAGTTACATCACCAGCGATAAGACCGGGCTGCCCATCAAGTGGCCCGCCGGCTCGATCCCCGTCCGGATCATGGTCGACAACACAACCACCCTGAGTGACGGCACAACCCGGGCCACCACCATCCAGGCGGCGATGCAGACGTGGAACGCCTTGATCGGCTCCGCGCAATTCGTGCCACAAATCGTGGCCGCCGGCTCGGCCAGTGACGGCAATGGCGTGAACGAAATCGCCTTTGCCAGCTCGATTTTCGGCAAGTCTTTCGATTCCAGCACCCTGGCAGTCACCACCACTTGGACCGGGTTAAATCCCAATCAGCGCGTTGAGGGCGACACCATCTTTAACACCAAATGGACGTGGGATTCGTACCGTGGGCCGATTCACACTGGCGTCGTGGACATCCAGCGGGTGGCCATCCACGAACTGGGGCACACGCTGGGGTTGGATCATCCGGACGAAAACGGCCAGACCGTCTCGGCCATAATGAACAGCCATGTCAGCAACATCGATGCCCAGACCAGCGATGACATCGCTGGCGCGCAAAGCCTGTACGGTCCTCCCGGCATCCCGGCGAATGACAATTTTGCCAATGCGAGCACCATTACTCTGACCAACAACGCCGCCCATCTGGCCGGCTTCAACACCAACGCCACCAAGGAAACGGGCGAGCCCAACCATGCCGGCAACTCGGGCGGCCATTCCGTGTGGTGGAAATGGACCGCGCTGGGCGATGGGAGCGTGAATGTGGACACCACTGGAAGTGTTTTCGACACGACCCTGGGAATCTACACCGGCTCGTCGGTCTCAGCGCTGACAATGATCGCGTCCAACGACGATGTTAATCCCGGCATCGTGCAGCACAGCGCGCTGACTTTTTCCGCAACCAACGGGACAACCTACTACCTTGCGGTGGACGGGTTCATGGCCCCTACCGACACCACCGCCGACTCGGGTGGAATTACGCTTAACATATCTTTCACCGGGAGCAGCAATGCCATTCCTACGATCACCAGCCAACCTTCCGATCAATCCACCCCGGCGGGCGGCGGCGCGTCCTTTACTGTGACAGCCACGGGTAATCCCACCGGTTATCAGTGGTTTTTTGGCAGTACAGCCATTAGTGGTGCGACGAGTGCTACGTTGACCCTGACCAACGTGCAGTCCGGGAATGCCGGTTCTTATCATGTCGTTGTCACCAACGCTGCCGGTTCAGTTACGAGCAGCTTCGCGACCCTGACCGTTCTCTCGAGTCAACTGGCAAACGAAACGGTGACGACCGGTCACGGAGTGAGTTTCACCACGGGAAGCTCCAGTGGCGGCGATGTGATTATTTCTGGAGGCAGCGGCGGGGTCCAATGGCAGGTTTCCTCCGATGGTGGCACGACGTGGACCGACGTGGTCAACAACAGCACGTACAGTGGCGCCACCACCGGCACCCTGGACATCAGTGGTGTCAGTTCATCCCTCAACGGTTATAAATACCGCTACGTGGTCACGGTTCCGGGTGGCACGTCCACCAGTAATGCCGCGACCCTTGCCGTCGCGCCGGCTTTTTTCCCCCATCCCGCGTGCATCGCGGTGGATGGCTCGGGCAATCTTTATGTCGGCGACGCCTCGGCCGACACCATTCAGAGAATCACTCCGAACGGGACGGTCACGACCCTGGCTGGCACCAGCGGCCAGAGCGGCATGGCCGATGGCAGCGGTGACGGTGCGCGGTTCAACCAGCCCGGCGGCGTCTCGTCGTCATCCACAGGTATACTGAGCGTTTCCGATACCGCAAATGCGACCATCCGCCACATCACCACCGATGGCACGGTCACGACTCTGGCCGGCTCGACCACCCTTCGTGGCAATACCGACGGCACCGGCACAGCGGCGACGTTCACTTCGCCGGTTGGCATTGCGCAGGACGCCGGCGGGACAATCTTTGTCGCCGATGCCATGGGGAACACCATCCGCCGGATAACCGCGAGCGGCGTGGTGACGACTTTTGCCGGTGGCGCGGGTGTCGCCGGCAGTGCGGACGGCACGGGCACGGCAGCCCGTTTCAATTCGCCCAACGGCCTCGCCATTGATGGCAGCGGCAGTCTCTACGTAGGCGACACAACCAACAACCTTATCCGGAAAATTACTTCCGCGGGGGTTGTAACCACCCTGGCCGGACTGGTCGGCGTAAGCGGCACCGAGGACGGCACGGGTAGCGGGGCGCTTTTCAATCACCCGACCGGGCTGGCGGTGGACAGTTCGGGCAATCTCTATGTGGCGGA
>CAZBLQ010000239.1:0-3191 GCA_964492635.1 uncultured Oleiharenicola sp. | reverse complement strand
CTCAAGGTCATCGGGCCTTACCTCGAACTCGGCGCCAAACTCGGCACGCTGGTGCAGCAGGTCGCCACCGCCCGCGTCGAGCGCCTGCGGATCACGTTCTGGGGCAAAATCGTCGAGTTGGATTCCAACCCGGTCACGCGCGCCATCCAGCGCGGCTTTCTGAAGCGCATCAGCGGGGACAGCCTTAATTTCATCAACGCGCCGACCATCATGCAGCGGTTGGGCATGGAGGTGGAGATCATCAAGTCGAACACCGACGCCGATTATACCGACCTTATCCAGGTCGAGGCTGTTCAGGCCGACGGCGCGACGGTCTCGGCGCGGGGCACCTTGCTCGGCAAGGCCAACAGCCCGCGGCTCGTGGCACTCAACGGCCGCGAGGTCGAGGCGTCGCCCTCCGGCGCACTGCTCATTTACGAGAATCACGACGAGCCCGGCATCATCGGCATGGTCGGCATGCTGATGGGACGCGACAAGGTGAACATCGCCGCGATGTCACTGAGTCGTAACAATGCCGGCGGCATTGCCCTGTGTGTGCTCAATCTCGACAGCCAGCCCTCGGAGGCGGCCCTTAAGGAGTTGACCAGCCATCGCGCCATCAAGCAGGCTGTGGTAGTCAACCTTTGATGTTCAACGCCTGGTTACTCAGCTCAGTCTTCATTGGATATCTGCTCGGGTCGCTGCCTTTCGGCTACCTCGTCGCACGGGCGCACGGCGTTGATATTTTCAAGACGGGAAGCGGCAATCCCGGGGCGACCAACGTCAAGCGCGTGCTCGGCGAACGCTTCGGCGAACGCGGCCGGCGCGCGGGCAACATGGTTTTTGCGTTGGATGCGTTGAAAGGCGCGGTGGCGGCCGGCTGGCCGTTGCTGCCGCTGTTGCACGCGCCGGATTCGCGGATGATGGGCCTGGCGGGCGTGATCGCCGCCGTGCTCGGGCATTCGTTTTCAATTTTCACCAGATTCAAGGGCGGGAAGGGTGTCTCCACGGCGGCCGGCGGACTGGTGGTGCTCATGCCGGTGTCGTGCGCGATTGGCGCGGCGGTGTGGGTGCTCACTTTCTTTGTGACCCGCTATGTCTCACTCGGCTCGATCCTGGCGGCGGTCGCCGTGGCGGTGGCAAGCTGGCTGCGGGGCAATCCGCTGCCGTTGAACATCGTCGCCACCGGGCTCGGGCTTTTTGTCATCGTGCGCCATCGCGAGAACATCCGGCGGCTCCTGAACGGCACCGAAAACAAGTTCGTCAAGAAACCGCCGGCCTAGATGCCATTAGGGGAGGTCTGTCTCGATCAGCTAAGCTTTGTCAACTCGCCCATGCCTTTGGCTGGCGATCACGCGAACGTCTTTTGGTGCGAAGGGAGTCGGGATATTGATGGCTGGTTGATTGGAAACCGAATGATTGAGTTACCCGGCATGCGGAGTCGGAGGTTTTGGCGGCGATGGCGGAGCAGCCGGCCTTGTGGACGTGAGTCCGACCTGGGTGGCGCGCGGCTGTCTGGTGCAGACCATGCCGTGCTGGCCGAGAACGGGGAGCGGGTGGCAAAGTTGCGCTGGTCGATGCAGCCGGCTCACAGGAGCAGGAACAGGACGATTGCCGTGAAGAGAAAACCGAGGCCAAGGGTGCAGAGGTAGGCGAGGGCCAGCAGGCTGGTCTTGAAAAAGGTCTTCCACCAGGAATTGGCAAACAGCCGGCGGAGCATCAGCAGCGGGTAGAGCGCCAGCCAGACGCCGCAGCCGAATAGCAGAAAGGTTTTGAGGGCCGGGCTGACCCCGCCGACGAGAAAACCCCAGCCGCTGCGCACCAGCACCCAGAGAAAAATGAAGGTGTGGAAATGCAGCGCCAGCACCAGGTGCTGCAGGTAAACCTGGCGGGACTTGCGGAAGAGCCCGCGCGTGTAGAGGGCGAAGAGCGGCAGACAGACCAGCAGCATCTTGGGCAGGGCGTGGATGAATTCCTCGACGAACTCCTGCTGGTGTTCATAGGCGTATTTCCCCTTTTCAATGAAAAGGCGATTGAGGGGGGTGTCGTCTTTGCCGTCGAGGATGAAGGCAGGTTCATCCGGCCCGGCCCGGCGCTCGATTTTCTTCGCCGGCTCTTCCGGCGTGGCAGTTGCAGAACCGGCGGCGGCCGCGGCCTGCGTTTTTTCCGTCCTCTCCTCCTTCTTGATCTCGTCGCGGATGAGCTTGCCGAGGTCGGCCAGCGCCATCACCTCGGCATTGGGCTGCTCATTGGCTTCCTTCAACCGGCGGATAACCCGCTCAGTCCGCGCTTTTGTCCGGGGATCTCCCGGCCCCTTGCCGGCCTCCACCAGGGCGGCCTCCAGGGCCTGCCGCACCAACGCCCGCTGTTCGGTGGCCGGCCGGGCATTCAGGTTGAAGTCATGCGGGCCGGAACCGACAAAGCTGATGAAGAAAAACAGGACGCTGACGAAAAGGTAGAGCCGGAATGGCGGCATCTGCGAGGCCCGCTTGCCATCATTGAAATCGGCGGTGAGCTTTCCCGGCTGGAAAAGCAGGGTGATGATGTTGCGAAACAGCTTCTCGTCGAAGTGAAAGAAGTTCTCAAGGGCTTCGAGAAACATGTGTCCGAACGACCGGCTAAAATCGAAGTCGTGCTGGCCGCAGTGATGGCAGAAGGGGCCCTGGAGCCTGGTGCCGCAGTTTTCGCAGTGGGTGTGGATCGGATGGGCGTGGGGCAGCGGCTCGGTGGCTTGGGCCGCGACGGAGTCAGCGGCCAATGCCTCGCCGACCAGGGAGGGCGGCGGCTCCGGGGGCTCAGGTTCGATAGACACGGGGCGATGAGAACAGATTTCGTCGAAAAGAAAAGGGAGGAGGAGGGCTGGTGCATTCTCGCTTAGCCCCAGGTCGCGAAACTGCATCCACCTCACGGCGTCGCGGTTTGCCGGTGAGCGGGGTGCCAGCACCCTGCGGGTTTCGGCATAATGGTGCGGCCACGATGGGCGAAAGCGCTGATACCCCAAAACACTCCGGGAGCGCGGTGGATCGCGGGCCGAACCGGCGGTGCTGCGCCCATACCTCGTCACCGCAGGCCAGTCGCATGCCAACTGACAAATCAGGCCGGGCACCGGCCTCTGGCGAGCGTTTGGTGGATAGGTTATGACGTAAGGTCTGCACTCCCGCCTTGCCAAACCGCACCCGGCCGGGCCATTTAACAGGGCTCGAATCATGGCA
>CAZBLQ010000238.1:0-3222 GCA_964492635.1 uncultured Oleiharenicola sp. | reverse complement strand
ATGCCCCGTCGTGCTCACCTGGGCGTAGAGCAATGACAGCGCCGAGATGTTGCGCCAGATGGCCACCAGCGGGCCGAGGGCGACCAAGGCAAGCGCGCTCCAGAAAATCAGCGCGGCCCCCCGCGGAAAGGTATGCTCTGCGGGCAGGAATTCCCGCACCAGCCCGAACATCGGCTCCGCGAACACCAGCAACCCGGTCACCAGCAGAATTTCCACCGCGATCTGGATGAAACGCTTTTTGCTCATCTGCCAGAGCACGTTCTTCCGCTCGCGCTGCTGCATCCGCTGCAGCCAGCGCTGGTAGTAGCCCTCCCAGTCGCCGAGCCACCGGGGCTGCCGCGCGGCCAGCCAGCCGCTGATGAATTCCGACCGGTGGATCAGCACCGGCCCCGCCAGCGTGGTCAGCAAGGATACACCCACGGCGAGGGCCTGGAACCTCTGGGGCACCGCTCCGGTGGTCACGCCCAGTTGTGCGATGATGAAGGAGAATTCTCCCAGCGGCGTGACCGACAGGCCGACGCGCAGCGACTCCCTGGTCGCGCCGCCAATGACCAGCATGCCCGCCGTCACCGCCAGCGGGCGGGCGACCAGCACAAACGCCGTGATGCCCAGAATCAGCGCCCACGAGTCGAGCACCGCGTGCAGGTCGATCAACATGCCGATGGAGACGAAGAACACCGCGCTGAAAACATCCCGCATTCCCTCGAACGCCCGGCCGATCTGGGTGCGGTGCGGCGTCTCGGCGACGATGGCGCCGAGCATGAAGGCCCCGAGTGCCAGCGAAAATCCCGCCCGGTCCGCCAGAAACGCCAGCACAAAAAGCAATCCCGCCACCACGATGGTCTCCAGCTCCTCGCCCGCGCTCTGGCTCATCTTCTTGAGCAGCCACGGCACGATCAGCATGCCGCCGATGCCCGCCAGGGCGATGAATGCACCCAGCAAACCGAGCGTGGTGCCGACCGATGCCTTGGCGCCGCCGATCTGCACCAATGAATTGAGGATCGTCAGCATCACGACCGCCACCACGTCCTCCAGCACCGCGACACCCATGGCCAGCTGGCCGGTTTTTTCGTGGGTCGCGCCGGTCTCCTGCAGCACCTTGCTGATGATGGCCGAGCTGGAAACCATCAGCATCGCCGCGAGGAACGCCGTCTCAATCGGGCTCCAGCCCAGCGCACCGCCGACCGCATGCGTCAGGTTGTACATCACAATGGCGCCGGTCAGTGTCGCCAGCACCAGCGACAGGCCGAGCCGGCGGAGCTTGCGCAGGCTCAGCCCCATGCCGATGGAGAACATCAGGAAGACCAGGCCCACCTGTGCCAGGGTATCGATCCGGCCGATGTCCGAGACCAGGGAGAACGGCGGCGTGTAGGGCCCGATGACCATGCCGGCGACCAGATAGCCCACGACGACGGACAAGCCCGCCCGGCGGCAGGCCCAGCCGACGAGCCCGGCCACCAGCATCACCACCGCCAGATCCTTGATGAAATCGATTCCGTGCATGGCGTCTTGCTGGCTTTACCACGGCACAAACATTCCATCCGTCAAGCCCGCAGCCTGCTCCAGCAAAGCCGGGCTTGCAGAATCAGCCCTTGGAGCATTACGGTTCAGGCATGAAATTCACCGTGACAATCGACCGCGACGAAACCGGCACGTGGGTCGCCGAATGCCCGGCGATTCCCGGTTGCGTTAGCCAAGGAGCGACCAAGCCTACCGCCCTTAAAAATATCTGTGAAGCCATCGGGCTTTGCCTTGAGGTGCGCGCCGAGCGCGGCCTGCCACTGACCGTCGAAACGCAACAGGTCGAAATCGCGCTTTGACATGCCGACGTTGCCCAGAATGAGCGGGCGCACAGATGTCAAGGCCTTCGAACGAGACGGCTGGAAACTGGCCCGGCAGAAGGGCAGTCACGTGATCTTGGTGAAGACTGGCAGCTGGGCGACACTTTCGGTGCCCGACCACCGTGAACTCGCTCCGGGTACGCTGCGCAGCCTTATCCGGGCGAGTGGGCTGACCGTCGAACAGTTTGTCGCGCTGACCAAGAAGTAGGGTTCGACAGGACTTCGCCCATCGTTGCCGCTATTACTGAGCCGATTCACAAGGCTTCCCCAAAAACGATGCCCAACGAGTCCGTGTTTCTGACTGGAGCGACCGGAACGGTTGGCAGCGGCATTCTCGAAGTCCTCGTGTCTGCGGGATTTGAAGTCCACTGCTTGGTCCGTCGGGCTGATGCCGCGCAAAGTATCACGCAAGCCGGTGGACGCGCCGTCCTCGGCGACATGACCGATTCGGAGCTCTTTCGCCGCCTTTCCGGCAGACTTGGCTTCACTTACATCATCCACGCCGCGCAGGCGCATTATCGGCATCACCCCAAGGAGGAAATCCACCGGCAGGAGAGAATTGCCGTCGGAAATCTGGAAACCCTGCGAGGACCCGAGACCCGGTTGATGGTTTTCACCTGCGGCGTCTGGATCTACGGCAACTGCGCCAAGGGCTCGTTCATCGATGAATCCACCACGCACACCCCGCGCGAAGCTGCCGCGGGCCGGTCTTTGCTCATGACCGAACTCGCAGCCCGGCGCGATTCACGCTGGGCGAAGTTTTGCCTGCCCAGTTTCGTTTATGGGTCGACCGGACCGCTCATCGATATCGCCAATCGGTTCAGAGACGGCGACGTCGAGGTACTTGATGACGAATCTGTGTTGTGGTCAGTCATCGAACGTCTGGATCTGGGCCGGGCGTACCTGGCATTGCTCCGTTGCGGAAAGCCCGGGGACTACTACTTGGTGGCGGAAAACGCCCCCGTCAGCGTAGTGGTACTCCACGAAACGATCGCCGGGCACCTGCAATGCGGCCACGTCATCCGTAAACCCAGTACTCAACTGGCCCGGACAAGCACCAGCCACCCCGTCAATTCCGAACGATTCAAACAAAACACAGGGTGGCGGGCACGCGAATCGTTCATGACCTCGTTTGCCCGGTTTCTTCCAGCGAGGCGGAGGTAAAAACGGCGATGCCGGAGGTTCGCCATTTCTGCCGCCTGCGACCTTCCGACGCCCACGGACCATGCCAATGGGCGCTCGCCGAAAGACCGTCTGTTCAACGAGTTTGCTTTTGACAATTTCGCCGCCGGGTCGCTTGTATTCTCCAACCCCCGCCACCGCCACCAATGTTCAACCAACTGCTGGGACTTTTTTCCAACGACATCGGCATCGATCTGGG
>CAZBLQ010000237.1:0-3315 GCA_964492635.1 uncultured Oleiharenicola sp. | reverse complement strand
TGCTGCTGCAGATGCACGAGCTGTTGAGCTACCTGAACCAGCAGGGCGTCATCAGCATCATGGTGCTGTCGCAGCAGGGGTTGGTGGGGGCGATGCAAACGACGGTGGACCTGACGTATCTGGCGGACACGGTGGTCATGCTGCGCTATTTTGAAATGCGGGGTGAGGTGAAGCAGGCCTTGTCCGTCATCAAGAAGCGAAGCGGACGGCACGAGCGCACGATCCGGGAAATCAAAATGAGCAAGGCCGGGATTGCCGTGGGCAAACCGCTGACGGGGATGCAGGGAGTGTTGACGGGGACCCCGTCGTTCCTGGGGAATAAAAGCGGTGCATGAACCCGCCGGCTTCCTCGAAAATTGGTGAACAGCCGGCCGGGACGGACCCGGCAACGCTGAAGCGGCGCATTCTCATTCTGGCCCCGACGGGAAATGACGCGGGGCTCACCTTGGTTTTCCTAACCCAGGCCGGCCTGGCTGCAAAAACCTGCCAGCATGTGGCCCAGCTGTGCGCCGAGGTAGAGCAAGGATGCGGCGCGATCATTCTGGCGGAAGAAACCGTTGGCCAACCCTCCATCTCGGCTCTGGTTGGGACCTTGGTCGGGCAGCCCTCGTGGTCGGACCTGCCCATCGTTCTCATCACCAGCGGTGGCGAAGTGAGCCAGACCCGGCTGCGACGGCTCGCCGTGTTCGGGCCGGGCGGCAATGTCATCCTCCTCGAACGACCCTTCCGACCGGGGACGTTGGTCAGCACTCTCGAGGTGGCCCTGCGGGCGCGGCAACGCCAGTATGAATCGCACGAGTTGATGGAGGAGTTGCACGAGGCGCGGGCGCACATCGAGGCAACCCTGGGCATCGCCGGCGTGGGCACCTGGACCTGGAACATGAAAACCGACCGGATCCATGCCGATAAAAACATGATGCGGATTTTTTTCATGTCGGCAGAAGAGGTGGCGGGCGCCCCGGCCGAAAATTATTTCCGGAGAATTCACCCGGAAGATCGCGCGGGCGTGGCCGCTGCGAAGAAAGCCGCGCTGCAAAGCAAGAGCGGCGAATTTGAAATGGACTACCGTTTGCAACGGCCGGACGGCGCCACCCGCTGGGTGACCTGGCGGGGACGGTTGGAAAAGGACGCCAACGGCGAACCAACCCGCTTTTTGGGCGTGATCATTGACATCACCGAACGTAAACAGGCGGAGGCCATTTTGCGTCAGAACGAGGCCTTGTTCTCGGCGCTCGTGAACCTCGCCCCCACCGGCGTCTATGTGGTGGATGCGCAATTCCGGCTGCAACAGATCAATGCGCTCGCGTTGCCGGCCTTTGCCCAGGTCGAGCCGAAGATTGGGCGCGATTTTGGCGAGGTGATGAACATCCTTTGGGGGCCGGAACTCGGCGGCGAGATCGTCACCATTTTCCGGCACACGCTGGCCACCGGCGAGCGGTATGTTTCCCCACGTTTTTCGGGATTTCGCCAGGACCTCGGAGAGGAAAAATCCTATGAATGGGAAACGCAGCGGGTGACCTTGCCGGACGGTCAGCACGGCGTGGTCTGCTATTTTAGCGACGTCACCGAACAAAGGCGCGAAGCCCAGGCTTCGCAGCAGCTCGCGGCGATTGTGGAATCCTCGGAGGACGCGATCATCAGCAAGGATATCAATGGCATCATCACGACCTGGAATCGCGGCGCCGAAAAGCTCTTTGGTTTTTCCGTGAAAGAAGCGGTGGGTCGCCCCACCACCATTTTGATGCCGAGAGGTCGCGCGGACGGGGAGGCGGAGATTCTTGAACGAATCCGCCTCGGCGCGCGGAGCGAGCACTATGAAACGATCCGCCAGCGCAAGGACGGCACCTTGCTGGAAATTTCACTGACCGTCTCACCGATCAAGGATGCCGAGGGCAAGGTGATCGGCGCTTCCAAGATCGCCCGCGACATCTCCAAGCAAAAGCAGGCCGAGCGGCAGCTGGAACAGGCCCACAAGGAGGCCGTGGCCGCCTCGCGCGCGAAGGACGATTTTCTGGCGGCGCTCTCCCACGAGCTCCGGACTCCCCTCAATCCCGCGCTGCTGCTGGCCAGTGAATCGGCGGATGATCCTGCCTTGCCGGAGAGGGTGCGCTTGAGTTTTGAAACCATCCGCAAAAACATCGAGCTCGAGGCGCGATTGATTGATGACCTGCTGGATTTGACGCGCATTTCCGCCGGGAAAATGATGCTGAACAAGAGCCGGGTGGACGTTCACGCGGTCTTGAACGACGCCATCGCCACGACGCGGGCCGCGCAGGAAAACAAGGGGCAGCAGTGGGAGCTTCGGTTGGAGGCGGGGCAATCGCTGGTCGAGGGTGATGAGGTGCGTTTGCAGCAGGTGTTCTGGAATGTCCTGAAGAACGCGGGGAAGTTTACGCCGGCGGGAGGAAGGGTTACGGTTGAAACGTCCAATGCGGAGCCACGCCAACTGTTGATCAAGATAACGGACACCGGAATCGGCATGAATTCCGCCGAGATGGCGCGGGCTTTCACGGCCTTTGCCCAGGGGGACCACGCGGGCGATGCGGGTTCTCATCGCTTTGGCGGATTGGGCATGGGGCTGGCCATCTCCAAAAGGCTGGTCGAACTCCATTCGGGAAAAATCACGGCCCAAAGCGCCGGCAGGGACCAGGGTTCGGTGTTTGCCGTCGAACTGCCCCTGGCCGGGGAACTGGAGGCCGCGCCGAAATTCCACAGCAGCCATGCGCACCGAAGTCATTGGGAAATGCTGAAGGCAGAAGCTGGCTCAATCTCGATCTTGCTGGTCGAAGACCACGCAATCACCCGGACCGTCCTGACGCAACTGCTGGAGCGGAGAAACTACCAGGTGGTCGCCGTGGATTCGATCGTGCACGCGAGGGAAGCCGCGAATAAAAAACGATTCGACCTGTTGATATCCGATATCGGATTGCCCGATGGGAGCGGCAACGACCTCATGAATGAATTTCGCGAAAAATACAGCATGAAGGGAATCGCCCTCACCGGCTACGGCATGGAGGAAGACATTGCGCTCGGCAAGGCGGCTGGCTTTGCCACCCATCTGGTCAAACCGTTGCGCATTGAATCTCTGGAAAGCGCGATGACGTTGGTTAAGAAAACCGATGATTAAGGCGCGCCTGATAGCCTGACACGGGATTCTCCGTGCATGACGTGAGTTGGCGTTAGGAGTTATCCGCATTGGGCCATGACGCGCAGGCCCTCACGAATCGCTCCGGGGAGGTCAGTCTTCCGTACTTCTGACATTTCAGTGCGTGCTCCCGGATCGCCACGCAACGGTGCGCCGGCCAACGACAGGTC
>CAZBLQ010000236.1:0-3319 GCA_964492635.1 uncultured Oleiharenicola sp. | reverse complement strand
AATGAACAAAATCGGGACAGATTACTTCTTCGTGGCGAAGATGTATTTAGCGTACTGCGACTTATGGTTCGAAGCCGAATTGCGGTGGATGACGTGGCTTTTGACCGCCTTGTCGAGCGCCGAGCTGTAAGCGATGGCTGCAGCGCGGGTGGTTTCGGCGTCAGTACCTGCGGCAGCCTTCTGGACGGCCTTGCTGAGGGTCTTCAGCCGGGTCTTAGTGGCCTGGTTGCGGACCGAATTGCGGGTGGCTTTGCGGGCGGCTTTGATTGCGGACTTGGTATTGGCCATGGGTCTTAAATAGGTTGGAAAGGGCTAAAACTCAGAGGCAAGGCGGTGAGTCAAGGGAGAATTCTATTCTCACGCCTCTCAACCGACGACGATCGAAAGCCAAACGCGCAGTCCTTGGAAGAACAGCGCGTTTGGCTGAAAAGCCTTAGTTTTGGGGCCGGTAAGCCGGATTCTGTCCGCCACACTATAAATGCGGCGTGATCTTCATTTCTCTAGGTGCGCTTGAAGGCGCGGCCTTTCCGGGCTGCCGGCTTGCGCCGGCGCCACGGAATGCGACTAACCCGGGACTGTCCGACGGGCCGCCGAGTCCCCTATTTAGTCTTGCACCGGATTGGGTTTTTCGTGCCGCCGTCATTGCTTTCGGCGCGGTGGGCTCTTACCCCACCTTTTCACCCTTACCATGCGGTTGCCCGCAAGGCGGTATGTTCTCTGTGACACTGTCCGTCACGACGCCTTGACGCGCCGTTCCCCCTCTTTCGCGGGGAATCCTGCCCTGTGGTGTCCGGACTTTCCTCTCCGAACTTCTATCGGGCGCGGCATTACCCGCGCCTTGGGATCAAAGAACTCGGAGCGAAGATCTGGCCCCAAAACTAAGACGCCCAATAGACCACGCGTCCGCACTGGTCGCAAGTGGTAACTTGCTCCAGTTTGCGGGCCTCCATCTCGACGTTGGCCGAGACCTTCAAATGGCAACCGCCGCAGCGGGCGGCGGTTACGGGCACACAAACGGGATGACCCGGTTTGGAAGCAATGCGGTCATAAATTTTCAGCTGCGGCGCCGGCACCTCCAGACGTGCCGCGGCCACCGTAACCTGCGCCGCTTTCGTGTCGGCCTGCAGATGGGACTCGCGCTCCCGCAACGTGCGGATCCTGGCTTCATGGCCGGTGATGTTTTGCTTCAGTTCCGCCTCGGCCGCAACAAAGCGTTTTTTCGCCTCGTCGATGGAAAGCATGATGCCAATCTCCTGCTCTTCCAAAGTGCCGATTCCCGTCTGCGTCGTGTCGATTTCATGCGTCAGCGCCTGATACTCGTCGTTCTTCCGCACCTGGCTCTGCTGTGTCTTGTATTTGGCGATTTTTTCTTCAGCGGAACCGATTTCAATCTCCAGCTGTTTCTTTTTCGACTCCAAGTCGCGCCATTCGGTCTTCGCCGCCTCGATGGCCGCCTTTTCGGAGGCAATTTTGCCCTCGACCGCGGCAATCTCACGCGGCACCGCCATTAGCTGATGCTCGAGGGCGAGGCGCCGGCTGTCGCGTTCCTGCAGCACGAGCAATTTGTCCAGATTGATGGCAACCATGTTAGGGCCACTGTGCTTTGCGGTCAGACCCGGTCAAATGAAACCATCATTCGCAAATTTCCCACGGAAAATTTCCGGCGGAATGACCTCTCAATTCCGGCCCCGAAAACAAGTGACAAGCCAATTGAATTTGCCACAGATTTTCTCCTGTTGTTTAACATTGATTATCAATTGCTTAAAACAGTGTTTTAATTGAAAAAAATACCCCTGTTTTTGCAGAGAAAAACGTTGTCGTCTCGCTCTGTTTCCACGACATTTTTTCATCCTTTTTCCCCTCTAAATGTCCGACCACGAAGAAGCCCATAGCCAAGCTAAAACTGACGCCGGCGCCGCCGCCTACGACGCGTCCAAAATCCAAAAACTCGAAGGGCTCGAGGGTGTGCGCAAACGCCCGGACATGTATATCGGCGACACGGCTGAGCGCGGCCTGCACCATTGTGTGTTCGAGGTGGTCGATAACTCAGTGGACGAGGCTCTCGCGGGCTTCGCGTCGCAAATCACGGTCAGCGTCCACCTCGACGGTTCGTGTTCCATCGAAGACAACGGCCGCGGCATCCCCGTCGACATGCACCCGACCTACAAGATTCCGGCGCTCGAGCTCGTGCTCACCAATCTCCATGCCGGCGGCAAATTCGGCAAAGGGGCCTACCAGGTTTCCGGCGGCCTCCACGGCGTTGGCGCCAAATGCGTCAATGCTGTTTCGGAGTGGTTCGAAGCCGAGGTGCGCCGCGGCGGCAAGGTTTACCACATGCGTTTCGCCCAGGGCAAGACCACCCAGAAGATGACCGTCATCGGCGAAACCAAGAAGACCGGCACGAAAATCACCTTCAAGCCCGACCCGGAGATTTTTCTCACCACGCGCGAATTTCAATATGACATCCTCGCCAAGCGCTTGCGCGAGCTCGCCTTTCTCAATCCCGGTCTGAAGATTCATCTGGAGGACGAACGCGCACAGAAGAAAGAGGATTTCCTCTTCAAGGACGGCATCGCCGAATTCGTCCGTTTCCTGAACAACAACAAGGTCGTCCTCCACCCGAAGCCGATCTCGATCAGCGATTCCGCCCCCAACGAGACCAACCCCGCCCTCCCCAACATCGTCGTGGATGTCTGCCTGCAATACAACGACACCTACGGCGAGCAGGTCTTCGCCTATGCCAACTCCATCTACAATATTGAGGGCGGCACGCATCTCTCGGGCTTCCGCACCGCCCTGACGCGCGTCATCAACAATTTCGCCAAGGCTCACAATCTCATCAAGGAGAAGGACCCTTCCATCACGGGGGACGATGTCCGCGAAGGCCTCGTGGCCGTCATCTCCGTCAAGGTGCCCGAACCCCGCTTCGAGGGGCAGACCAAGACCAAACTCTCCAATTCCGAGGTGGATGGCATCGTTCAGAAAATTCTCGGCGAGAAGCTGCGGTTCTACTTTGAGAAGGAAACCGCCATCGCCAAGCGCATCATCGAGAAAACGATGCTCTCGGCCCGGGCCCGCGAGGCGGCCCGCAAGGCCCGCGAAACCATCCGCAAAGGCGCGCTCTCCGGCGGCGGCCTGCCGGGCAAGCTGGCGGATTGTTCCGAACGCGACCCCGCGCTGACCGAGATCTACATCGTCGAGGGCGACTCCGCCGGCGGTTCCGCCAAACAGGGTCGCGACCGTCGTTTCCAGGCCATCCTCCCGCTCCGCGGCAAGCTCATCAACTCCGAGAAGGCCCAGCTCGACAAGGTCCTCAACA
>CAZBLQ010000235.1:0-3431 GCA_964492635.1 uncultured Oleiharenicola sp. | reverse complement strand
GAGGTGCTGGTTGGTGCCCATGCGTCCGGTGACGCCGTTCATGATGATGCCGATGCGGTGGGTGGTCATAGGAAGTGAGAGTGAGGGTAAAAAGTGTTTCGGTTTTGTGTCACAGAGGAAGAAGAGGTGGCACGGAGTTCACGGAGGAGTTTTGGGAAACTCTGTGGTCTCTGTGAGGGCTCCCCAGCTTCTGTGTCGGAAAAATAGGGATTGGTCAGACATGGTCCTTGTAGGCTTGGACGATCTTTTTGAGATACTCGTCCTGATCCGTGGCCCAGAGGCGCGTGGAGAACACCTCGACTTCGTTAAAGCCCTTGAAGCCCGCGGCCTCGACCCATGCGCGGATCTGGCGGAGCGGAATGCAGCCTTCGCCCATGAGGCCGCGGTCGTTGAGCAGGTCGGTGGTGGGCGTGCGCCAGTCGCAGACGTGGTAAGCGAAGAGCGCCTTGAGCCGGCCGCAGCGCGCGATTTCCGACTCGAGCGCCGGATCCCACCAGACGTGATAGACATCGACGGCGACGCCGACGTAGGGCGACTTGAGCGCCTCGACCATGTCGTTGGCCTGACCGAGCGTGTTCACGGCTGAGCGGCTGTCGGCATACATCGGGTGAAGTGGTTCGATGGCGAGTTTCACGCCGGCTGCCTGGCACTCGGGGAGCAGCGCGGCGATGCCTTCCTGGATTTGTTTGCGCGACTCGGTGAGCGGCTGGCCGGGGACGGCGCCGCAGACGAGGACGACATGCGGGGCACCGAGCGCGCGGGCCTCGGCGATGGCGAGACGGTTGTCATCAAGCGCGGACAAGCGTTCGGCGGCGGTCCTGCCCGGGAAGAAACCGCCGCGGCAGAGCGAGACGACCGACAGGCCGTGGTCGCGGATCATCCGGCCGGTTTTGGCAATGTCGCGACCGGCGAGAGTGTCGCGCCAGACGGTGATGCCCTGCACGCCCGCCGCGGCGAACCTAGCCGCGGCAGTCTCGATCGTCCACGGTTTGGTGGTGATCGTGTGGATGCAGAGTTTGCCGAGGGGGGCAGGATTCATTTTTTAACCACGGATTGCTCGGATGAACACGGATAAAGGCAGAGGACTTTCAGCCACGAAAAGTCACAACAATTCACAAAAAAGAAGCAGATGATTTGGTACATTCTTTTATCGTGTCTTTTTGTGACTCTTTGTGGTCAAGGGCAGTTTGGTTTCTGTGTGTTCTGTGGATAATGCTCATCACTTCAGGCAGCCGAAAAAGGTGTAATATTTTTCGCCGCGGATCACGCGCTGGAGATGGAGCGCGGCTTCACGGAGATGATAGTCGCCCCACATACACGCTTCGCCGCACGGAATCTTGCGGCCGGCGGGGATGTGGTCCCAGCCGTTCGGCCGGTGATAGACCGTGTGGAGCAGCAGGCCGTGATGCGTGGGCGCGATGCCGAGATAGGCGTCGGAGAGCAGCGTGCGCATCGTGGTGAGCCCGGCCTGCCAGTATTTTTTGCCGTCGAGGTTGGTTTCGCCGAGATAGCGACCGAGACGCAACAGACCCTGCGCGCCGATGGCGGCGGCGGAGCTGTCGACCGGCTCGTGGTCGTTGAACGGCTCGGCGGCGCGGGCACGCCAGTCACCGAGTTTGCCGAGATGCGGGGCGCCGCCGTCCCAGTAGGGGATGCCGTCGAGCGCGGTGTTGGCGATAAACCAGTCGCAGGTGGCGCGAGCGGCCTTGAGCATCATGGCGCGGAGGTTGGCCTTGCCGCCGAAGGCGAGGAGCGCGGCCTCGGGCATGGTGTCGAGAAACTCAAGTTCCTCGGCGAAGCCCACCATGGCCCAGGCGAGACCACGCGTCCACGTGGTGAAGCCGGAATAACCCTGCTGCGAGTTGGGGCAACGATAGCGGCCGTCGATGGGGTTGAAGATGGATTCGTGCGCGGTGCGGCCGGGCTCGTCGTAGCGGTCGCGGCCCTCGCCGTAGAAGATGGAATATTTCGCCGTGGCTTCGATGTGTTGCAGGCCGCGTTCGAGCAGGGAATGGGCAACGTCGTTCTCCCCCATGAGCCGGTGGCCGAGGGCATGGGCGACCATTGCGATGCGAACGGAGCGGATGGTGTCAACGAAGAGACTGTGCGGGCCGTTGAAGGAGTAGATGAACCCGCCTCCGCCGTGGATTTTCGACCAGCGTGCGGCCTGCACGGCACCGGAGACTTTCAGCGCGAGTTCGCAAAAATCGACATGACTGGCGGGGAGCCGGCCCTCGCGCTGGAGGCGAAGCCAGTTGCCGTAGGTGCTGAGGTTGTTGAAGCCGTGGTCGTGCACCCCGACGTGGCTGACGTGCGAGGCCATGCGGTCGACCGTCAGCTTCTGCGCGGAGTCGGCGAAGCGCTTTTCACCGGTGGCGTCGAACTGCAGGAAGGCGGAGCCGTAATGGAAGCCTTCGGTCCATTCGGTCCAGCCGCGCGTGGTGTATTTGCCGCCGACGGTGAAGACCGGTGAACCACGGGCCGGATCGTATTCGCGGAGAATGAGATCAATCTTGTCGCCGGACAGCCGCCAGAATCTGTCCAGGGCGGGAGCGAGCGAGGCGGCGGAGAGTTGGTCGTCGATGCGCATGGGGTAGGGAAGTGAGAGTGAAGGTGAAAGTGATTCGGATTTTTCTCACAGAGGGCACAGAGGCGGCACGGAGTTTATGGAGGACTTGTTCAGACCTCTGTGACCTCGGTGATTGCTCAGTGGGCTCCGTGTCGTGTTTGGGATAGCGTCAGTAGCGTTTATCCTTCCGGAGGTGCAGGATGATGAACTGCGAGTCGGCGAGTGCCTCGTAGGTGTGCTGCTGGATGGCGTCGAACTGCAGGCACTGGCCGGCCGCCAGCACGCATTGCTCATGCGGGAGGCTGAGGCGCAGCCTGCCCTCCAGCACCCAGCAGACCTCCGTGTCGTCGTGGTGGATCTCGGGGCGCGACACCTTGGAACTCGCCGGGGCGGTGCCGAGCAGGGCGACGACGTTGGCGAAACGGATTTCGCGGAATTTGAATCCGCCGGCCCGGTGGAAGCCTTCCTTGGCGCGGTGGGCCAGGGGGGATTCGGCCAGGGCGAGGAGGTCGGTGGCGCTCATGCCCAACGCGCGGCCGAGCCGGTAAAGGGTGTCGAGCTCGGCGGACTGCTGGTTGCGCTCGAGCTTTGAAATCACCGCCGTCGAGACCTTCGAGGCCTTGGACAATTCCGCCAGCGTCAGGGTGTGCTGCTGACGCAGGCGGCGCAGCACACTGAAGTCAAACTTGGGTGGGGCGGGGCGGCGAGGCATATTTCGTTGAAGCATAAATAGTGATTATATATGTCTGTCAACGAAACATGCGTCAGGAGGGTCGGCCTTGAGAGATCGGGTGCGGGCAGGGTATCCTTATACCAGAGTCCCTAATGATTTGGACTATTGAATTCCATTCGATGGGTAGGG
>CAZBLQ010000234.1:0-3490 GCA_964492635.1 uncultured Oleiharenicola sp. | reverse complement strand
ACCGACATGTAGTCGGGCCAGTGCCGTGCGCCTTTGAAGCGGCCTTTGAGCGACATCGTCAGGTCGCCGTTGTGGGAAATCCTTGCCCCGAGCCTGGCCAGAATCTCCAGGTGCGGGTCGAGTTCGCGGATGCCCAGCGAGCAGCCCTTGGCGTTGGTCGGCAGCTTGATTTTTTTCATGCGCTGCAGCAGCGGGGCAAAAAGCAGGACGGAGGAGCGCATGCCGGCGGGGAGCTCACCCTTCAGCCGGCGGGCGTCGAAGGATGCATGGGCAATCTTCATCGTGCCGGCGGCGTGATCCCACGCGATGCGCGAGCCCTGCTCGGTGAAGAAATTCACGAGTTTCTCGACGTCGGTGATATTGGGGACGTTGCGCAGTGTGATCGGGGCGCTGCTGAGCAGCGAGGCGCACAGGATGGGCAGCACCGAGTTTTTGTTGCCGGAGGGCGTGATGGTGCCGCTCAGGGGTTTGCCGCCGTGAATGATGAGATCGGCCATTGGGAAAGGGAAATTGAAAGGAAAAGGGGAAAGTGGCGCACCCGCCTTCGCCCGGAAGCTACGGCGAGGTCGTCGCGTTGCGACGAAAAAAAGGCGTCTGCGGTTAAGCAGACGCCTGAAGGATATGCACCCGATGGTGCGTCGATTGACGCTTAGCCGGCCGAGGGGCCGCCTTGATCACCACCGCCGCGATTTTCTCCGCGATACTGGCTGCGTCCGCGACCGCCGCGGCTGCGGCGACGCTGACCGTCACCACCACCGCCTGAGCTGCGTCCGCGACCGCCGCGATGGCGGTCACCCGAGCGAAATTCACCCTGGCGGACTTCGGCGGGCGCCGGTGTGGCGGTGGAACCGCCGAAGAGCGATTTCAACCAGCCGAGAAAGCCGCCCGATTTTTGCGGAGCAACGGCCGTTGGTGCCACGTAGGACTCCGCGGCCGCAGGGCCGTTTTCACGGCTGCGCGGCGCACCGCTATAGTTGGACGGAGTCGGCACGTAATTGTAGCCGGGCCGCACGTACAGGAATTTCGCCGGGATGGTGGCAGGATCGAATGGTGCGCTTTCCTCGCGGGGCGCGCGTTCGCTGCGTTCTTCGCGACGGGGTTCTTCGCGGCGCGGGCGATCACCCCGGGGTTCGCGGGCGGGGCGGAAGCCTTCGCTCTCCCAAGTCTGGGCGGGCACGGTCTTCTGCTGTTCCGGTTCGAGAATGTGCAGCTCGGCCTGCTCGTCAGTTGCGGGAGTCGCGACGGGCTCGGTGTGAGCAGGAGCGGGAGCGGTCTCGGCGACCCGATCCGGCGTCGCCAAGGCTGCGGCGGGCGGGGCGGAGTTTTCTACGACGGGGGTGACGGATACGGTTGTCGCAGGAGCGGCAACCGGTTCGGGAGTCACGGCAGCCGGTGTTTCCACCGGTGCGAAGGGGTTCTGGTATTCACGCGGGGCACTAACGACTGCGATGGCGGTGGGCGTGTAGTCGGACGAGGCCGCAGTGGCGGCAGCAGGGGCGCTGGGACGTTTTGCCTTCCCGCGGAGCAGGCCCGAACCGCGAGTGGAGCCGAAGGAGGGTGCGGCGTTTGACGCCGGGGTGGTCGCGGTGGCTTCGGCTGGAGCACCGGACGATTCTGTGGATGACATGTCTATGTTGTTGGTTGAAAGCGCCTGCCAAAGGTGGCGGCGCAGGGTTGTTGATGCCAGCCGGAGCTCGAAAATCTCGCTCACACAGCGGCAATAGTCTTTCACCGTCGTTCATGTGCCGGGGCAGAGCAACTTAATTATTCCCCGGCGACGGGCTTGCCAGCCTGCATGCCGGCTCTCAAGCTGGCCTTCATGGACAAACTCGAGGAGATTTTTCGTATGCAAGATGCGCTGAATAAGCGTATTGGAGTGAATTTGCCCCCGCCCACGGACGAGGAAAAGACGAAGTGGATTCTCAATTACACCCGTGCCATGCAACAGGAGACGGCTGAGCTGATCGACAGCGTGCCGTGGAAGTGGTGGGCCAAATACCAGAAGTTCGACGAGCAGAATGCGAAGGTCGAAGTCGTGGATCTTTTTCACTTTCTTGTGTCGCTGGCCCAGACGCTCGGCATGACGCCGGACGATGTCTACCAGGCTTATCTAAAGAAAAACGCCGTCAACCATCAGCGGCAGGAAAGCGGCTACGTCAAAAAGGACGAGGCCGATTCAAAGCATATCTGACGCAGCGCAGCCGCCGCGAAGGGACAGGTTTCAAGGGGCAAGTAGCAAGAATCCAATCACTATAAACGCAGTCCTGTCGCAGTTGTCCCGTGGCACTTGTGACTTGATACTTTGCTGGGCTTGGCCCCGCGTCACATCATCGCCACAAAGCTGCCGGAAAAATCAACCGCGGGTTTGCCATTGGCGCCTTCGACGATCGCGGCCAGCTCCATGCGGGCTTTCTTGTGGCGGTGGAGATCTGCGATGAACTTCGCCACCGCGTCGGGTGCCGGTCGCACGCAAACCGCACGCAGCGTGCCTTTGACCGGCTGGCGATACTGGGCGGAACTGCGCTTCACAACCACGTGGCCGTCCAGTCCGGCCTCATGCAGCAGGGTCCACAATGCGGCATAGCAGGCGAGCGTGGGCAGCGCGTGGAGTGAGCCGCCGAACGCCGTCCCGACGTGATTCACATTCGCTTCGAGCGGAGCTTCCAATACCAGTCGTGCACCGCTTTCCGTGACGCGCACGGCCATCGCCCGGGTCAGCGGAATTTTCTCATGCAAAAACGCCTCGAAGTCGCGGGCGGACATGCTCGGCGGGGTGTGCGGGCTCATAAGCTGGTCGCGGGAACATGGCTTGTCTTCCGGTTACCGCAAGTTCGCCGTCGCGGCCGGATTTTTCGGTTTTAAGTGAATATTTTTGTCCTGCCCGCGCCAGCTGGTTCGTCTAACTCTCTGAAACCACCCAATAATTATGACCACCCAATCCAAAAAATCCCAGTTCCTCCTCCTGTTCCATCAACCCTTGGCTGGTCCTGATCCCACTCCCCAGGAGATGGAGCAGATCTTCGGCCGATGGATGGCCTGGATGAAAGGCATGAAAGCCAAAGGAGACTTCGTTGGTTCCAACCGCCTGCAGGACACCGGCAGAGTATTGCGCGGGCCGCGGGGCACGTCGGTCACGGACGGTCCCTTTGCTGAATCCAAGGAAATCGTCGGAGGCTACGTTCTCCTGACGGCGGACAACCTGAAGCAGGCCGTCGAAATCGCCCGTGGCTGCCCCGGACTGGATCATGAGACAATAGTCGAGGTACGGCCGGTTGAACCTCTGCCCGATCTCTAGCCATACCAGCGCATGTCAGGCGTGGCGACAGGCCTGGGGCATTGATGACACCGGTGGAATATATCTGCTGACTCCGGACTTGTTTCCGCTTCCTGCACCGGCTATCCACTCCGGCGTCGTCGGAACAACTAACTACATATCTTAGTCACTCCCATGAAACGTTTACTCATCACATTGTGTCTGATTGCGTTCGTG
>CAZBLQ010000233.1:0-3491 GCA_964492635.1 uncultured Oleiharenicola sp. | reverse complement strand
GTTGACGCGGCCGAAGAGGTTGTGCAGGTCGCCCATGATGTCCTGGTAGGCGCCGGTCAGGTAGATGCCGAGGTAGTAGGGCTCATGGTTGAGTGGATGCAGCGTGATGTAGTCCTTCGTGTCCTGCAGGTCGATGAAGCTGCCAACCTTGCCGTCCGAGTCGCAGGTGATGTCGACCAGCGTCGCATTGACCGTGGGTTTTTCCTTGAGCCGGTGCAGCGGCGTGATGGGGAACAGTTGCTTGAGCGCCCAACTGTCGAGGAGCGACTGGAAGACGGAGAAATTGCAGACATACTGGTCGGCGAGGAGATTCTTCAGGTCGTGCAGTTCCTCGGGCTGGTAGCCGGACTTGGTGCCCTCCTTGTCGATCTTCTCGCAGATCTGCCAGAAAATCTGCTCGGCGGCGGCGCGGTTCTCGAGGTCGAGGTAGCCAAGGTTGAAGAGCGAGAAGGCCTCCTCTTTTTTCTGGAGCGCGTCGTGAAAGCGCTCCAGCCGGCCGAGCTTGGCCTTGTTCTTCAACAACACTTCCATGTCGTCGACGATCTTGTGCCGGGCCTTCGGCTGGTGCTGTTTCCCGAGGGATTCGTGTTTGTTGAAGCGCTCGAAGACCTCGACGACGAGCATCGAGTGGGGGGCGGCGACGGCGCGTCCGGACTCGGTCACGATGTCCGGCACCTTGACCCCGGAGGCAGTGCAGATTTCGCGGATGTTGAAGACGACGTCGCGGGCGTATTCGCCGACGGTGTAGTTCATCGAGGACTCGAAGTTCGTCCGCGAGCCGTCGTAATCGATGCCGAGGCCGCCGCCGACATCAAGGTAACCCATGGGGAAACCCATCTTGTCAAGTTGGCAATAAAAGCGCGCGGCCTCCGTAACTGCGGCCTTGATCGTGATGATGTTCGGGACCTGGGAGCCGATGTGGAAATGGACGAGCTTGAGGCACTGCTGCATCTTGGCGGCCTTCAGCTTCTCGACGGCGAAGAGGATTTCGGCGGTGTTGAGGCCGAACTTGGCGTTGTCGCCGGAGGAGAGCGCCCATTTGCCCTCGCCACGGGTCTGGAGTTTCACGCGGAAGCCGATCATTGGCTTCACGCCGGTCTCCTTGGAAATCTGGATGATGCTGTCGACCTCGGAGAGCTGCTCGATGACGATGATGATTTTCTTGCCCAGTTTGCGGCCGAGGAGGGCCAGCCGCATGTAGTCGTGGTCCTTGTAGCCGTTGCAGATGATGAGCCGCTGGGCTCCCTCGTGCATGGCGAGCGCGATCATCAGCTCGGGCTTGGAGCCGGCCTCCAGGCCGTAGTTGAAGTCCTTGCCGGCGGAAATGATCTCGTCCACGACCTCGCGGAGCTGGTTGACCTTGATGGGAAAGACCCCGCGGAACTCCCCCTTGTAGCCCTCTTCCTTGATGGCTTTCTGGAACACCTGGTTGAGCTGGGTGACGCGGTGGCGGAGGGTGTCCTGGAGGCGGATGACCAGCGGCGCCTTGAGGCCCATGCTAGTCGCCTCGTTGATGACGTCCATTAGGCGGATGGTGCGCCCGTCGGCGAGCGGCTGCACCTGGACGAATCCCTCGGAATCGACCGAGAAGTGATTGGCGCCCCAGCGCTTAAATCCATAATGCTCTTCGGACTGCGCGGCGGACCAGTTGGCTGCGGATTTGGGCTTCAATTTCGCGAGGGAGGGACGGTCAGGGGTTAGGCTTGCTTTTATGAATCTGGCTAGGCTTATTCGCCCTTTTCAAATTTTTCAAAACACCCGAAGACGCAATGACTAAGTTACACGTTCTCCTCGCTCAAGCCCAACCCGCCGCCCCCAGTGGGGTCTCTTCGCTCATGCAACTGGCGCCGCTCGTCCTGATGTTCGCGGCCATGTACTTCCTGCTCATCGCTCCGCAGCGCAAGAAGCAGAAGGCGCACGAGAAGATGCTGACCGAGCTGAAGGCGGGCGACGAGGTCGTGACCGCCGGCGGCATCTACGGCACCATCACCAGCGTGAAGGACGACCGTTTTGTCATCCGGATTGGCGACAACAATGCCAAGGTCGAGGTCGGCAAGGGTTTTATCAGCACGGTCATCAAGAAGACCGAGGCGTCGTCCTGACGCCTTCCCGCTGGCTACGCCTGGCGCATTGCGCCGCGATTCCCTGAATTTAACAACCAAACCCCATGCTCCGTAATAACCTCTGGAAACTGATTCTGTCCGCCGCCATTGTGCTGTGGGCGGTGTTCACCCTCCTGCCGCTGAAGGACCAAGACTTCGGCGTCTACGTTAACAATAACGTTTCCGCCAAGCCGGCGGACTTTGCCAAACTGATGACCAAAGTGGGCGACCGGATCAAATCCGGCCGGGCCACTGGTGTCTACGTTGCCCTCAAGCAAATCGGCGTGGAGGAGAAGCTCGACCTGTCCGTGTATTTCCCGCAAATCCGCCTCGAGGAGACGCTCAAGAATGTCGAGAAGCGCAACAACATCCTCCTCGACGAACTGCTGCGGCGCTCCAAGGGCCACTTGCAGCTCGGCCTCGACCTCAAGGGCGGCGTCGCCTTCACCCTGCAGGTGGATGAACAGGCAATCGCCAAGTCTACCAAGGAGAACCGCAGCGAAAAACTCACCAAGGCCATCGACATCATTGGCAATCGCGTCAACGGCCTTGGCGTCGCCGAGCCCATCATCCGCCCGCTGGGGGAGAGCCGGATCGAGGTGCAGTTGCCCGGCATCTCGACCAAGGAAAACCCTCAGCTGGTCGACGCTCTGGTGAAGCCGGCCCGCCTCGATTTCAAGATGGTGCATCCCACCATCGCGCCACCGGAGGAAACACCGGCTGGTTATGCGCCCATGGTGCTCGATGTGGAATCTCGCAAGGGCGAAAGCTTCTCCGAGGAGCTTTACATCAAGCTCGTCCCTGAGATGACCGGTGAGGGCGTGGCTGACGCCTACCCGGTGATGGACGAATTCGGCCGGTTCAAGATCATCCTGAAGTTCACGAAGGAAGGCAGCAAGCAGTTCGCCCAGGTCACCAAGGCCATCGCCGACGAGGGCCAGCGCACCGGCCGCCGCGGCCGGCTCGCCATCGTGCTGGACGGGAAACTTTATTCGGCTCCCGGGGTGGAGAAGGAAATCGACGGCGGCAGCGCCGAAATTTCCGGTTCCTTCACGCAGCGCGAGGCCATCGACCTTTCCAATGTCCTCAACAACCCGCTGGACCTGCCGCTGCAGATCAAGGAAAAGCACGAGGTCGAGGCTTCCCTTGGCGCGGACGCCATCTCGAGCGGCGTGAAGGCCTCCCTCATTGGCACGGCAGCAGTCGCGGCCTTCATGATCACCTTTTACGCCACCGGCGGCGTCGTGGCGGTGGTCACACTTGGTGTGAACATCATCATCATTCTGGGCGTCATGAGCAGCATCGGCGCCACCATGACGCTGCCCGGCCTCGCGGGCATCGTGCTCACCATCGGCATGGCGGTGGACGCGAACATCCTGATCTTCGAGC
>CAZBLQ010000232.1:0-3491 GCA_964492635.1 uncultured Oleiharenicola sp. | reverse complement strand
GGCTGACAAGGAGCGGACGGAGGACCACTGACAAGCAGACGACGGACCAAAGACCCCTGACCCGCCTGCGGACCCTGCTGGAAACGGGGCATCAGCTCGCTGGTCCAACACCGGTTTCAATTTCACAGCCTGCCCAAGTGCCTGGATTTCTATTACCAAGGTCACTGGATCATCCCTTGCCCTGGGTGGGTGGCGCGCTAGGATGTTTGCCGCATGAAATCCCCGAGTCGCTTCCTGATCGCGTTCCTATGCCTCTTCGCCCCGGCCTTCGTCTTTGCGGCGGGCGAGGCCAAACCCTTCCTCGGCAGTTGGGCTTTGAATATTCCCGGCGGCGGAGCCGGCTGGCTTGGCGTCGAAGAAAAAGACGGTGGACCTCAGGTTGGACTGCTCTGGGTCGGGGGCAGCGTCGAACCGGCAAAAAACGTGAGCATCGAGGATGACACCCTCAAGTTTGTCGTGGAGGCCCACTGGACGGGCAAGGACGCCTCGGGCAAGGAGCAACCCATGGGTTACACGCGCACGATTATCGCAAAACGCAGCGGTGACTCCCTCAGCCTGACCAGCTTTTTCGTCGGGATCAATGAACCCAGCGGCAAGGTGGAGACACTCCAGGGCACGCTCCTCCCGCCTCCGCCGCCCGCGCCCGACCTTTCGAAGGTTCGCTACGGCGCACCGGTCGAACTCTTCAACGGTCGGGATCTCAGCGGCTGGGAGCTGACCAACCCCGGCGACGCAAACGGCTGGAGCGCCGAGAATGGGCTGCTCATCAACCGCCCCGTGCAGGAGGAAGGCAAGCCGCACAGACAGTATGGCAATCTGCGCACCGTGGCCGAGTTTGAAGATTTTAACCTAAAGCTCGAGACGAGGCCCACCGCCGGCAGCAACAGCGGCGTGTATCTGCGCGGCATCTATGAAGTGCAGGTGCTGGACAGTTATGGCCTGCCGGTTGACTCCCACAACATGGGTGCCATCTACAGCCGCCTCTGTCCCAGCGTTGCCGCCGAGAAGCCCACGGGAGAATGGGAGACACTGGACATCACGCTCGTCGACCGCCACGCAACCGTCGTCCTGAACGGCATTACCATCATCGACAACCAGCCTCTGCTCGGTTGCACCGGTGGCGCGTTGTGGTCCGATGTGTTCCGGCCCGGCCCGATCTACCTGCAGGGCGATCATTCACAGATCGATTACCGCAACATTGTCCTGCGGCCGGTGCTGAAGTGAGACGGCACTTGGGCGTGTTTGCAAAATGCCCGAGAGTCGCTCGCTACAATGTGGGAGGGGCTTTACGCCCCGACTCTGCCGAGGCCGCTATTATCCCGTCGGGGCATAAAGCCCCTCCCACAACATTTGAAAACACGTCCTAACACTACTCCGTTAGGTTCGTGTGCCCCGACCACACCCCGCCCTGACGGGCACCCCTCTCCAGAGGGGATTTTTCTTAGTACCGTTTGAAGTCCCCTCTATCAAGAGGGGTGGCGCGCAGCGCCGGGGTGTGTTGGCTGTTCTTAACGGAGTAGTGCTAACCGTGCGTCCTGACTTTTTCAGGGATTCTGTCTCAGGCCAATGTCCCTTTGCATTTGGACTGTCATTGCGAGGAGCGTGGCGACGAAGCGATCCAGCTCCTCGACCAGCTCGGGGCCTTGAGCTTGTCAAAACGGCTGGATCGCCATGGCGCGCTTCGCGCACCTCGCGATGACAAAAGTCTAAAACCTACGGAACGTTGATATCAGGCCATCAGTACCGCCACAAGGAGGGTCGCTAGAAATCCCAATATGATGACGAGGCCATAAGTGCCGAGGAGCAGGATACCGCGAAGAAGGGTGCCACGTCGGTGCTGTCCGAATACATTGCGGAGGGACCGGTAGGCATAGACCGGCATGTAGAGCATGCAGACGATGGAAATGATGGAGGCCAGTGTGCTGGAGACCAGGCCGGCAATGAGTGCCCATCCATTGGATACCAACTGAAACAGCATGAAAAAACTATGCAGGTGCAGGGAGAAAACCAGATTCTGCAGGTAGTTTAATCCTGTCTTCCGGAATATGAGCAGTGAGAGCAGCGCAAACAGCGGCACGCAGACCAGCAGCATCCGGGGCAGATACTGGAAAAAATGGTCCTGTATCAGGTCCAGGTGCTTGAGCTTCTCGCGGAGGATTCGATCCCAACTGGTGTTCTTGTTGAAGGTCAGTTGGAAGTCCTGATTTCCGGCGCTTATCGTCGTGGCGTTCTTCTCCGCCATGGCTGTTCCCGGCCCTTCCCTGGTGGACAGGGCCGACGGCGGTTCCGCCATCGGCTGATGAATGCCCGAGCTGGGGGCCAGGAAGAAAATCAAGCTGATGAAGATGTAGAGCCGCAGAGGTGGCATCTGTGAAGCCCGCTTGCCGGCGTTGAATTCTTTCGTCAGGGATCCCGGCCGGAACAAGAGATCAAAGGTGCCCTGGAAGAATTTTCCATCGAAGTGAAAGAAGGTTTCCAACAGCTCGAGAGCGACGTGCCAAAAAGACTGGTGCACATCGAAATCGTGCTGGCCACAAGCATGGCAGTAGGGGCCAGTGAGCTCTGCGCCACAATTCTGGCAGTGAGAGTGAATCGTTTCTCCGGAGGAGTGCATGAGCCGTTATTTAGCGTTTCGTGTGAAACCGTACTCGAATCGCCACGATGAACTCAAGGGTCACAATCAGCTTAACCGTGCGTCCTGGCTTCGAACGTGCCGTCGGCGCGCTTGATGACGACCTTCTTCAGTTCCAGACTCATCAGAGTCGCCGACACTTCTGACGCGCCCAAGCCCGTGGCCGCCGTCAGCGCATCCACGCCCAGCATTGCACCGCCGCTGAACGCCGCGGCGACTTTCCGCTCCGTCTCGTCGAGCTGGGGCATCAATTGCTCCAGCACACTGGATTCCCCCTCCGTGGTGATGGCCCGCGGCCGCAGGCCGTCGAGGTAGTTAAGTTCGTTCAATATATCATCCACACCGGTAAGCAGCGTCGCCCCGTCGCGGATGAGCTGGTGGCAGCCCTGGCTCGTCGGCTGGTCGATGCGGCCCGGCACGGCGAAAATCAGCCGCCCCTGCTCGCCCGCAAAACGCGCCGTGATCATCGCTCCGCCGCTCACATCGCTTTCCACGACCACCACGCCCTCGCAAATGCCGGAAACGACCCGGTTGCGCATCGGGAAAGTCTGCTTGTCCGCTTTCCGGCCGAACGGAAACTCAGACAGCACCGCGCCCGTTTCCGCAATGCGCCGGTAGAGATCCAGATTCTCGGGCGGATAGACGATGTCGATGCCGCAGCCGAGCACGGCCACCGTCTTGCCGCCGACCGACAGCGCGCCCTCGTGCGCGACGGTGTCGATGCCGCGGGCCAGTCCGCTGACGATGCAAAAGCCCAATTGCGCGAGCTGGGCGCCGAGTTTTTTGGCCACCGACTGCCCGTAGAGCGTCGTGCGCCGGCTGCCCACGATGGCCATGCAGGGTTGCTCGAACAAGTAGC
>CAZBLQ010000231.1:0-3519 GCA_964492635.1 uncultured Oleiharenicola sp. | reverse complement strand
AATGATGAGTACGCCTTGACCACAGGCAGATCAGCGGCAGCCAGGTCGTAGGTTAACAACTCCGCCGGCCTGACCCAGGCAATGGCGACATGCTCGTGTGGGTGCGGCGCGGGTGATCCGCCCACCAGCTGGCACACAAATGGAATCATCTCAATGACCACCGCGCCGTAATCGTGAACAAAACGGGGCAGGGTCTGAGTGATCTTAACATCACAACCGAGTTCCTCGCGAATTTCGCGCGCAATGGCGGCGGCAGGCGCTTCGTCGGTTTCGACCTTGCCACCAGGAAATTCCCACTTGAGTGGCAGGTGTTTGTGCCCCGGACGCTGGGCGAGGAGAATTAGACCCCCGCGCTCAATCAGGGCACAAACGACTGGAATTGATGAGCGGCCCACGAGACAAACGGAAGACACCGAAATTCAGGACAAGGCAACTAGATAGAAGTGGTCAGGCTCCCGCTCGATCGTATGCCATCCCGCCTGCCTTGCTGCAACTTTTCCCAAAGAGAGGTGTTCTTGGGATATGAAAACTTTCCTTAAAATCCTTCTGGTTGCAGCTCTTCTGGTCGTGGCTATCAAGCTCAGTCCGGTCGTATTTGTGACGGCCCTGATCGGTTTGTTGGTCGCGGCAGTGCTGGGGGCAATCGGGCTCTCTCTGGTGGCGGCGCTGTTCGCCGTCGTGCTTGCCCTTGCTGCCGCCCTCGCCCCGATCTGGATTCCGGTGTTGATCATCATGGGTGCGATTTCGCTGTTCAAGAAACTCAACAACCGGCCGGAGCCCCCGGTAATGGCCGCCTGAGATTTGGCTGGGCGGACCGCCGGGCCCGGCTGCGACAACGCAAAGCCTGCCTCCACCCCTAACTTGCATCGGGAGGCGGAGCGTGTTTGCATTCATGCATGGTGAAATCGGCGGATATCCCGCACCAGTTTGTTACCCGGATCAGTCTGGTTGGCCGCAGTCACGGCGCGGTGCAGACCCTCGGGGGTTTCAGGAAGCAGCACCACACTGTGCCGGATGCCGTGAATGCGACGACGACGGCCTTTCTGGGCAAACTCTGTGCCGCGGAACTGGCCGCGGAGGGGGAGGCCTTTTATCAGCGGGCTCGGGCTGCCCTTGGTTACAGGCGGGCAGAACTCGCGTTGGAATTGGCAAGTCCGGCAGCGCAACTCACGACCAAGGATTTTGTCCTGGAAATTGTCTACGCGCTGGAGCCGGCTGATCCGGCAAGCTATGTGGTCACCCGCACGCTGCACACCTTGCGTGAAGGCGAACTGGTGGACCGGCCGGAATTTGACGGACTTTTTGCCGGAATATTCTCCGGGATTGTCTTTGGGTTGACGAAAGGCGCCAAGGTTGAAGCGGTGATTGATGCCGTCGAGGCACTCGGGGGCGAGAGCGACCTGACCGTCAGCTATCCGTCCGACTGCCGGCATTGTGTGCTGAGTGTGGAGAGCGCCGAGGCCAACGTGGTCTGTGACGGCGCCTCCTTGGAAATGCGTTTCCCCCAGAGCGGTTCGCCGCGGGAACTTGTGGCGGCCTTTGCCGCCGTACGCTCGGCCTTTGCCCTGACAAAGAGCCGGATACTGGCGGGACTGCTCTGAGGGGGAAATGTGCCCGGCAATCTGGCCGGGAGGATCCTGGCGCCACCTTACTTGATCATGTCAGCGACAAAGGCGCGCTCCTCCACCAGTTCCTTATTCGTGGCGGCAAGTTTGGTCTGGGCGAAACCGTCCATGGCATAGCCGGTGATGATCTCGTAGCTGCCGGGCGTGGTGGTGCGAACAGGCATACCGGCCCAGACGTTGGCATCGAAGCCGTAGGCGCCGTTGGACTTCACCGCGATCGAATGAACAGCGCCCGGCGTGACGAGACTGCGTACGTGATCCACAAGGGCATTCGCCGCAGAGGCGGCCGACGAGGCTCCCCGGGCAGCGATAATTGCGGCTCCGCGCTTGCCGACGGTCTCGCAAAACGGCCCTTGCAGCCACGCGGTGTCGGTAATGACCGAGGTTGCCGGCTGGCCACCGATGGTGGCGTGCGCGAATGCCGGGAACATTGTCGGGCTGTGGTTGCCGTAGATGAAGATATTTTTCACTTCGGTGAGATCGATCCCGGCCTTCTTGGCGAGCTGGGTTTGGGCGCGGTTCTGATCGAGACGGACCATGGCGGTGAAGCGCTCCGCAGACAGGCGTTTGGCCTGACTGGCGGCGATCATGCAGTTGGTGTTGGCGGGGTTGCCCACGACGGCGACGCGGGCATCGGCCGCAGCCACGGCATCAATGATCTGGCCCTGACCGATAAAGATTTTGCCGTTATCCTTCAGCAGGTCGGCGCGCTCCATGCCGGGACCGCGGGGCTTGGCGCCGACGAGCAGACACCAGTTGGCATCCTTGAAGCCGATTTCGGCTTTGTCGGTTTGCACGATGCCTTTGAGCAACGGAAACGCACAGTCGTCCAGCTCCATGGCGACACCTTCGAGAGCTTTCAGGGCCTTTTCGATAGGCGCTTCAATAAGCTGAAGGATGACCGGCTGGTCGGGTCCGAACATGGCGCCGGAGGCGATGCGGAAAAGGAGGGAGTAACCAATCTGGCCGGCGGCGCCGGTGACTGCGACACGTATGGGTTTTTTCATGAGTAGGAGAAAAGTTTAGCCACGAAATACACGAAAAACACGAAAGAAGTACCGAAGACCGGGGATTTAAAAATTTCAGCGTGACGCGGGATATTAACTTATAACCGGGGGTTTGCCTATCTGGGCTATTCGTCGTGGACAAAAAACCATCACGCAAAACGCGGAGCGAGGGCGGCATGAATTTCGCGCACCAATAGCTCGGTAGCAGGCCAGTCGATGCACGCGTCGGTGATGGAAACGCCATAACGGAGCTGGTCCTTGGGCTGGGGGAAGGATTGGCTGCCGGCGCCAAGGTTGCTCTCGATCATCGCGCCCATGATGGAGGTGTTGCCGGCTGCGAATTGGGCGAGAAGTTCACGCATAACTTCGGGCTGACGCTCGGGTTGCTTGGCGGAGTTATCATGCGAACAGTCGACGAGGATGGACTTGATGAGGCCGGCCTTGGCGAGGAGCTGCTCGGTCTGTGCGATGTGAGCGGGCGAGTAATTGGGGCCGGTGGCGCCGCCGCGAAGAACAACATGGCAGTCGGGATTGCCGCGGGTGACAATGGCAGAAGCGGAGCCATCGAGGTTGATGCCGAGGAAGGTGTGCGATTGCGCGGCGGCCTTGATGGCGTTGATTGCCGTGGCGATGGACCCGTCTGTGCCGTTTTTGAATCCGAGTGGCATCGAGAGTCCTGAAGCCATCTGGCGGTGGGTTTGCGATTCGGCGGTCCGGGCACCGATGGCCGACCAGCAGATGAGGTCGGCGATATATTGAGGGGTGATGGGGTCGAGTAATTCGGTGGCGGTGGGCAGACCGAGATCAAGCACGTCGCGCAGGAAGGTGCGGGCGAGGCGCAGGCCGGCGGCGATATCGTGCGTGCCGTCGAGGTGCGGGTCCATGAT
>CAZBLQ010000230.1:0-3529 GCA_964492635.1 uncultured Oleiharenicola sp. | reverse complement strand
AAGGACGCGCTGGCAGGACGCTGATCAGCCTTCGCCAAGGCTGCGGCTCGACAAGGGGCACCCTGCCTTTACAAGCACTTCGCCTTATATCATTTACTGTCCGCTTTGAGACTTTGTAGAGCTGCCGCTTGCGGCATGCCGGCGCCAGCTAATGGCGCGGCGCATCAGCCTTCGCGCAAGGCTTCGGCCCGACAAGAGCGCCGGCCCTACAGTCCAGAAACAATAGATAATTGGTATTACTCAATCCCGGCGCTCGACCTTGGCGCCGCTCTTGTCGGCGAAGGTCAACATGCGCGTCTCGGGGTTGTAGCTTTCGAAGATGATTCCGAGCTGCGGATTGACGAGATCACCGGTCACATAGGCCGTGCGGCCAATGACCATCCGCACCGGCTTGCCCACGCGCACGCTGACGCCGCCAATCTTTAGATTTTCCACCCACGCTTTGAACGCCGGCGAGGCCACCGGTGGCGGCGGGGGCGGCTCGGCGACCGGAGCGACTGCGAGCTGGGCCGGAGCCGCGACCGGAGTTTCCGCCGGTTTCACTGTCGCCGGTGCGGGTTGATCGGCCTGGAGAACTTCGTTTACCGGGGCAGCCGCCTGCTCCTTGGCTTTATCGACGGCAGTCTGGACGACTGCCGCGGCACCTTGCGGCGCGACGGGCTTGGCGACTATCTTCGGTCGGGGCGGGGGTGGCGGGGGCTCCGCCGTGAATTTTTTATAGGCAACAAAGGCTCCACCGAGCACCAGCACAGCGACCAAGGCACCACCGCCCATGAGAACGAGTTTTTTCTTCGACCCTTTGGCGGGAGCGGGTTTGGCCCATGGCGGGGCCGGTTTCGCAGCACCGGGCGGAGGGAATTTGCCCGGGGGCGGAAAGGGCCGAGCGGACGCTTTGCGAATGGCGGTGATTTCGGCGGGCTCACCTTCCTCCCCGGTATCGGTAAGAACCGGGGCTGGAACCTCGCCACTGGGCGGAGGCGGGGCGGACAAGGTCGCGGCCGGTGGAGGCGCATCCGTGGGAACAGCCGCTGGCGCGGGCATCGGGGCAGCTGACGCGGCCTTGGGTTTGAGGCTGAATTTCACCACGGGCTTGTCGGCTGGCGGTGCCTCGACAGGGAGTGGTTCCGGCGCAACCGGTTCAGCCACAGGCGCAGGGATTTCCGCCGCCACCGGCTCCGGGACGGCTGGGGCGGGTGCAGATTCCTGAATGGGGTTGGCCGTGAGTCGCGGCTTGAGACGGACAATCTTGGGCTCTTCGGCCGCCGGGGCGGCGGGAGCAGCCGCGGGAGCCGGGGTCGGCTGAGGTGCCGTCGGGGTCGCAGCCGGCTGCTGCGGAGTGGCGGCTGGATCGGAAACCAGCTTGGGTTTCAGACGGAGCTTAGGCGCGGATTCTTCGCTCATGGCACCATGCCTAGCAAGTTTCGCCCTCCGGCGGAAACAAAAAGATTGGGTTCCCCGCGCCATCAGCCTTGAGGCCGGGCCGGTCCTCGGTTACACCCCCGCCCTGTTCGATGAAAACCACGGTCGAAAAATATGGCGGTATCAGCTCTGCCGCGGTCAAAAAAGCCACCGGAAAAACGTGGGCCCAGTGGCTGGCGCTGCTCGACAAGGCCGGGGCAAAAAAACTGCCGCACAAGGACATCGCCCTGCTGCTGCACGCCAAGCTCAAGCTCCCCGACTGGTGGTGCCAGATGGTGACGGTCGGCTATGAACAGGCCCGGGGCCTGCGCGTCCGGCACCAGAAACCCGACGGCTTCGAGGTCAGCGTCAGCCGGACGATGGTGGCGCCGGTCGACCGGGCCTTCGCCGCGTGGAAGGACGCCGCCCTGCGCGAGCAATGGCTGCCCCGCACCCCGCTGACCGTGCGCAAGGCCACGCCGCACAAATCCATCCGCATTCTCTGGCCCGACAACACCACGCTCAGCGTGAATTTCTGGCCCAAGGGGCCGCTCAAATGCCAGGTGGTGCCGCAGCACGCGAAGCTGGCCACCCCCGAAGCCGCCGAAAAGATGAAGACCTACTGGGCCGAAAAACTCGAGGCCCTGCGCGTGTATTTGGAGAAGTGAGGCCCACAGTCAGTATGATTTAAACATTGGCGCGCAGCGCCGGTAGGGACGGACCGCTGGGCCGTCCGCGAATGTCCTTTCGGCGCGCCCAGCGGTCGCGCCCTACCCGTTGACGCTTGATAATGGACGCAAATCTGCCCGTCCGCCTTGGGCAAGATATGCGCACTGATTGACAAGGATTACCGGTCAGCCACGGGGTGATTCAGGGTAGAATGCCGGTGGCCCAATCCACCCGTGTTCGACTCCGCTCTAATTGACGACCTGCTCCTGCGTGCCTTCCGGTTTCGCACCCGCGGGTTTCTGCACATGGAGGAGGCGACGGGCACGGTGCCGCCCGCTCCGCGTGACGGAACCGGCTATCTTTACGTGCACATCCCGTTCTGCGAGGTGCTCTGCCCATTCTGCTCCTTCCACCGGGTGCAGCACCGGCACGGCCTGGCGCAACGCTACTTTGCCTCACTCCGCGAGGAAATCCGCCTCTACCACGCCGCCGGCCACCGTTTCACCGGCGTTTATTTCGGCGGCGGCACCCCGACCACCGAGCCAGCCGAACTCATCGAAACCATCGCGCTCGTCCGCCAGTTGTTCGGCGTCAAGGAAGTGTCGGTCGAGACCAACCCCAACGACTGCCGGCCCGCGCTCCTCGAACAGTTGCGCTCCGCCGGCGTCACCCGCCTCTCCATCGGCGTGCAAAGCTTTGACGACCGCCTGCTGCGCGAAATGGAACGTTACGACAAATACGGCTCCAGCGCCGAAATCCAGGAGCATATCCGCATGGCCGCCGCGTATTTCCCCACGGTCAACGTCGACCTCATCTTCAACCTCCCCCACCAGACCCTTGAGCTGCTCAGGCGCGACATCGACATCTTCCTCTCGCTCGGCGCCAACCAGGTGTCGTTCTACCCGCTGATGACCTCGCCAACGGTCGCCCACCAGATGGCGGACACGATGGGCGTGCCCGACCGGCGGCGTCTCAAGTATTTTTTCAACACCATCCTCGCTCGGCTCCGGCCGGAGTTCACGGCGTCCTCGGCGTGGTGCTTCACCCGCCGCGGCCACGGGCTGGACGAATACATCGTCGAGGCCGACCACTACGTCGGCGTCGGCAGCGGCGCCTTCAGTTATCTGGACGGCACGCTCTACACGACCACCTTCTCGCTGCAGACCTATGGGCGGCGCATCGCGCAAGGCCTGACCGGCATCACCACCGCCCACCGGCTCGGCGTGGGCGACCAGATGCGCTACACCCTGCTCATGCGGATGTTTGGCCTGCGCCTCGACCACGCTTGGGCGCAGCAGCGTTACGGTTCGCGTTTCTTCCGCCGGCTCTGGGGTGAACTCCGCACGCTGGAATGGCTCGGCGCCGCCCGGCGCGACGAGCACGGCTGGCAACTGACCGATCGCGGCATGTACTGGCTGATGCTGATGATGTCGGCGTTTTTTGAATCGGTGAACGGCTACCG
>CAZBLQ010000229.1:0-3615 GCA_964492635.1 uncultured Oleiharenicola sp. | reverse complement strand
GGACTCCGGCCCGATCTCCGATCTTCGATCTCCGATCTCCGCGTTTGCGCAGATCGTTGCGCAAACGCCCTGGCGGGATGGCGCCTACGATGTCGCAGTGGATGCGCGGGTGGACACGACGTTTCAGCACCGCTCGCGCTATTTCGCCACCACGGCCGCCACGGTCGCCGCGCTGCAGGCGGCGGCGAACGGGCCGGTGGCGGTGTTCTTCCCTTCGTACGCCTATGCCGAATCCGTCGCCCGCGAACTCGAGCGCGCGGCCCCGTTGCGCGTGGCGCTGCAGCCCCGGCTGCACGACCTCGCCGCGCAGACCGCCTGGGTCGAGCAATCGCTCGCGTTCACCGACGCGCTGTTCCTCGTTCTCGGCTCCAGCTTTGCTGAGAGCATTGACGCCCTCGGCGGCCGCGTGACGCATGCGATGGTCGTCGGTCCGGCGCTACCTGAGGTGAACGCCGTGCAACGCGCGCGGCTCGCGGAATTTTCCGCGCTCGGCCGTGAGGCGGCGTTCCGGCGGGTCTATCAAATCCCGGGTATGACCAAGGTAAACCAAGCCCTCGGCCGCCTCGTGCGCGCGCCGGGCCAGCGCGCGCGGGTGATCCTGCACTGCCGCCGCTTCCTCGAACCCGCCTACGCCAGCCTCCTCGCCCACGACTACCAGTTCGGCGTCAACGTCCTCACCGACGCCGACCTCGCCGCGTGGCTGAAGCAAACGGATGCGACGTCGTCTTAGTCGTCCTCATCGGATCTTCTTTGCCGGCATTTCGCGCCCGTTTTGGAACAGCACCAAGCCTGTCACGTGGCCGGCAGCATCGGACTTGAATTCAAACGCGGCCTGCACCTGCTTTACCCTGAATCGCACCGGGGACTCGGCAATCAGGTCCGTGACGCTTTGCCCGGTCGCCTGGAGCGTCAGGCTGATGCCGACATGTTTGACGGTGAACACAAAATCCGGCGCCGCTTCGTAATCCCCGACGTACTTTTCCAATATCTCGGGGGCGAGCACCACCGCCGGCTTCTCCGGATCGTCCAGCGGTTCGTTGACCCGCGGAGCGTAAACTTCCGCCCCCACGGCCGGATGCCAGAGCAGCCGCCGGGCGCCATCCGGCGTTGCGGGCAGAAAGGTGAAATGCACCTCGTTGTCGGGCGCGAAAAATTCGGTTGGCGACAGGGCCTGCAGCGGCGTGCTGGGCTCGCCATGGGGCCGCTTCAGAATCAGTTGCCCGCCTTCGACCACAAACCCCAGCTTGCGCCCCGGATTCAGCCGGTAGACGCCGACATATTGCTGCAGCTGTTCGATCGGCACAGCGACGGTGGCAACGGGCGCCGCGTTGCCCACCACGAGGGAGGCCAGCTGATGCGCAATGCCGCTCGGATTCGCCCTGGGCCGGTCAGAGTTGCATAGGACTGCGACATAAACCCCGGCGTCCGTTACCCGGAGCACATAGGTGACAAAGCCTTCGATGCCCCCGCTGTGTTCGACGACCGGGTGGCCCTTGAACGTGCCGACACCCCAGCCAAAGCCATAACCCGTGACCCGGCCATCGTCGGTGCGACCGCTGGCGTAGGCCAGGGCGAGGAGGTCCGGGCGCACGAGCTTGCCTCCAGCCAGGGCCTGTTCCCATCGCCAGAGATCGTCGACGTTGGACATCAGTGCGCCGGCGGCCTGCGGCACGGTCATGTTGATGAAGTCCGCGTTCGCGGGCTTGCGATCAGGCCCGGTCGTGTAACCCGGGACGCGCCGGGCCACGATGCGCGCTGATTGGTCGTAACTGCTGTGTGCCATTCCGGCGGGCTGAAAAATGTGCTCGTTCACGTAGTCGCCGTAACTCTGGCCGGAGACCTTCTCGATCACCGCGCCCAAGAGCCAATATCCCGTGTTGCAATAGGCCCAGTCGGCCCCGGGAGCAAAATGCGCCGGCTTGTCCTTGATCAAGGCGAGCATTTTCGCGAGCGGCATGGCTTGATACTTGGCCGTGCGGTACTCGGGTTGATCCGTGAAGCTGGGCAGGCCCGAGGTGTGGTTGAGCAAATGCGTCAGCGTGATCTTGTGGCCGCCGGTCTGGACCTCCGGGACATAGGTCGTGATGTCGTCATCGAGCTTGATCTTCCCGGCCTCGACGAGCTGCAGGATGGCGACCGCCGTGAATTGCTTGGTGACCGAACCGAGCCGGAAGACATCTTCGGCTTGCATCGGCACGCCCAGCTCCAGGTTTGCCATACCATAACCTTTGTGGAGGAGGACCTCGCCGTTCCTGACCACGAGGACGGCCGCGCCGGGAGCGTCCGGTGGAAAGGCCTTGGTCGCCAGCGCGTCAAACTGGGCCGCGAGCGGTAGGGCGTCCGATGGACTCGAGGCGGCCGGCGCGGGAGGATTGCCGGCAAAGACCAGTGAGGTGAAACCGAGACAAGATGATAGCAGGGTCGGGACGAATTTCATGGGGTCGAAGGCGAATGGCTTGGTTCGGAGCCTTCCCTACCTAGACCGCCTAGGCTCGACGTCAACGTCCCCGATGAGGCCGCGCGGGGGAGAACGCGTCCTCGCCGCATTCGTAGTTCCACGCTCGAGTTTGGGCTTGCTGTACTAGTCCCACTAGTACAGTCGGGAAGTGTGCTCCCTTTCTCCATCGACCTCAAGCTCGGCCTGCCCGTCACGGAGCAGATCATTTTTGCGGTCAAGAAAGCGGTCGTCGCGGGCCAGCTGCGCCCGGGCGATCCGTTCCCGTCGGTGCGGGTGCTGAGCCAGGAGCTGAAGATTAACCCCAACACCGCCCACAAGGTCGTCGCAACGCTCGTTAGCGAGGGCGTGCTCCTCACCAAGCCAGCCATCGGCAGCGTCGTGGCGGAACCGGAGGCCGGCGGCCGGCGTGACCGCGCAGCGCTGCTTGGAGCAGAGGCCGAGCGGCTGGTGGTGGAGGCCAAGAAACTTGGACTTACCCAGGACGAGCTGCATTCGGCCGTCACCGCGCATTGGGAGAAATTCAACCGCGCGGAACGCGAACATTCTCACAAATGAACATCATCGAAACCCATGAACTCAGCCGCCGCTACGGGCGCGCCGAAGCGCTGCACGGGCTCAATCTGAACGTCCCCACCGGCAGCATCTTTGCCCTCGTCGGGCCCAACGGCGCCGGCAAGACCACCACGATCAAGATCCTGATGAACCTGATCGCGCCCACCGGCGGGTCAGCCCGCGTGCTCGGCGTGGACTCGCTCAAGCTCTCCCCCCGCGAGCGCGCCCGCATCGGCTACGTTTCCGAAAACCAGAAGCTGCCGGAGTGGATGACCGTCCGACAGCTGCTCGATTACTGCCGGCCGTTTTACCCAACTTGGGATCGGAGCCTCGAAGCCAGCTTGCTCAAACAGTTCCAGCTCCCACCCGACCGCAAGATCGCGCACCTGTCGCGCGGCATGTACATGAAGACCGCGCTGCTCTCCTCCCTCGCCTACCGGCCCGAGCTGCTGGTGCTCGACGAGCCCTTCAGCGGCCTCGACCCGCTGGTGCGCGACGAGCTCGTCCACGGCGTCCTCGAACTCTCGCAGCAGGACAAGTGGACCATCCTCATCTCCTCCCACGACATCAACGAAGTGGAGCAGCTAGCCGATTGGGTCGGCCTG
>CAZBLQ010000228.1:0-3661 GCA_964492635.1 uncultured Oleiharenicola sp. | reverse complement strand
TTGGGGCTATTCCTTCGCCAGCTCGGGTTTTTGGATGCCGAGCTTTTCCATCAATTCATAAAAGGTCGGCCGGCTGATCCCCAGCTCGTTCGCTGCGGCGGTAATCTTCCCCGTGTGGTTCTTGAGCGCGCGCAGCAGCATTTCCCGCTCCAAGGCTTCGCGGGCCGTTTTCAACGTCATGCCCGGGTGCCCCGGTGCGGTCTGGTCCAGCTCCAGATCCTGCGCCGTGACGCGCTTGCCATTGCACATGATCACCGCCCGGCGAACCCGGTTTTGCATCTCGCGGATATTGCCCGGCCACGGATGCTGCCGGATGGCGCGGAGGGCGTCGGGAGCGAAAGTGAGGCCGGTTTTGCCAATTTCGGCGCTGATGCGCTGCAGGAAGGACTGGGCCAGGAAGGGGACGTCCTCGTCCCGGTCCCGCAGCGGCGGCAGGGTGACTTGCACCACGGCCAGGCGGTAGAACAAATCCTCGCGGAATTTCTCCTCGCTCATGCCTTTCTTGAGATCGGAGTTGGTTGCGGCGATGACGCGGGCGTCCACGGTGATCTCCGTGCGGCCGCCCACGCGCTCGATGCGCTGTTCCTGCAGAAAGCGGAGCAGCTTGACCTGGATGGCGAGAGAGACTTCGCCAATTTCGTCCAGGAACAGCGTACCGCCGCTGGCCGCCTCGATGCGACCCTTGCGCTGCATATGGGCCCCGGTAAACGCACCCTTTTCATGGCCGAACAGTTCACTTTCCATCAGTGATTCCGGGATGGCGCTGCAATTGATGGCGACGAACGGCCCGTCCTTGCGCGCGCTGTTTTGATGAATGGCCCGGGCCGCCATTTCCTTGCCCGTGCCGCTTTCTCCCAGGATCAGGACCGAGGCGTTGGTGGTGGCGACTTTCCGGATCGACTCGAAGACCGCGAGGACGCGCGGATTTGTGCCCAGCATGCCTTCGAAGGAGCCGCCGTTGATCTGCGCCTGCATCTCCCGGTATTCCCTTTCGAGGTGGGCGACATGGAAGCAGCGCTTGAGCAGCATTTTCACTTCATCCATGTCCACCGGCTTGCCGAGCAGATCATAGGCGCCCGCGCCCACGGCACGCATTGCAATGTTCTTTTCCGCCTGTCCCGTCACGATGACTATCTTGGCCTGGTTGTCCATCGCCAGCAGATCGGAGAGCGTGGCCAGCCCTTCCTCGGGAGTGCCGGGATTGGGTGGCAGGCCCAGGTCGAGCAGGACGACCGGCGGGCGTGCCGCCCGGAATTGCTCCGTGGCCGTTGCCCTGTCGCCCGCCAGCAGGATGTCATACTCCTTGGCCAGGGCCCATTTCATCTGGGTGCGGATCTCCTCGTCGTCGTCTACGATCAGCAGTTTGGGCTTCATCAGTGGGAGAGGGGGACGAGCAGGGAGTCAGAGGGCAGAGGACGTTAAGCAGGGAGTTGGGCGGATGGGCTCACGAAGGATATGGCGGTGCTTTGCGGTACAGCCAGAGTGAAGTTTGTCCCCTTGACAGTTCTCGGCTCCATTTTTTCTCGATCCCTCGCTCCCTTTGCCTTCATCCCTATCCCTTGGTGACCGGCAGATACACCCGAAAAGTCGTGCCTTGGCCGGGGGTGCTTTCAACTGCAATCCGCCCCCCGTGCGCTTCGACGATCATCTTGCTTTGGAACATGCCGATGCCGAGACCGTTTTGTTTTGTGGTTTGAAACGGGCGGAACAGCGACTGGGCGAGAAACTCGGCGCTCATGCCGCAACCCTGGTCAGTGGCGGTGAGGACTGCCCACCCGCCCGCGTGGCTGGTGGCGAGATGCAGCCGGCCCGCGCCGGCCATGGCATCCCGCGCGTTCAGGATGAGGTTGGTCACCACCTTGGCAAATTGCTCCCGGTCGAGCAGCACGCGCGGCAACAGGCCGGGGTCCTGCTCGATGAGGAATCCGTTTTGAGGATCGAAACCGGCCACCACTCCGGCCACGACCTCGTTCAGGTCGGATTCCCGGGGCGAGATCTTGAGCTCGTGCCGGAGCTGGCTGAGACGGCTGATCAGGTGGTTGATGTGCGCGACGGACTTGCCCACGCCCCGCAGTGCATCCTCCCGGAAGGCCGGGTCGTCGAAGTGCTCGGGCAGGTTCTGCAGCATCAGGTTGAGGGTGGAGGCCGCATTCTTCAGGTCGTGCACAAAAAAGGCCGCCATTGTCTGGAAGGCCTCGAGTTCCTTCGATTGCAGGAGTTTTTGCGAAAGCTGCACGTTAAGGAGGCTGCCGGCGGCGTGATCCGCCACACATTTGAGCATATCGAAATCCTGCAGGCTGAAGGCGGCGCCACCCACCCGGTCACCCAGCGTGAGCAACCCGATAAACTCTCCCCGTCCGAACAAAGGGATGGCCATCCGGTGGCCGCCGTTGGGGAATTCCCCCGGCTGCCATCGCCGCAGCGCAATGGCCCAATCGCCCCTGGCCAGATCAATATCAACCGGCTCGGGATGAAGCCGGAAATAATCGAGCACCTTGCCGGTCTCCGCTTTCTGTGGAAAAGGATGGCGGCTCATCGCCTCGGGCAGGGAGGTTGAGGCGGCCAGTTTCAGTGATTCCCGCTTCTCATCCACCAGCCAGATGGAGACGGACAGGGCTTGAAACATTTCGGTGATCAACCGGACGAGAGCCCGGCAGAGATCGGTCTGCTCGACGCGGGAAGCGGTGCCGTCGGTGAATGCCCGCCACATGGTCCCGTAATCGTAAAGCGGCCTTTGGAAATGCCGGCTGACAAAACGGCGCAAATACAGCCGCACCCGATCTGATTGGAGCAACACCGCCAGCCCGACCAACAGGGCAAGAACTACCAAGGTTTTGAGGGCAAAAGAGGCGTCACCGCCCAGATAAACGACAATCTTGGCGAAAATCCCGACAAGCAACAGGTAGATTCCGACGAGCAGGATCGTCACCGAGCCCTGCAGGACGGAGTGGGACGGATAAACATCCCGGCCGAAATGCCCGGCGCGGAAGAGCGAGCGCAGGATCAAGAGGCAGGCCAAGAGCAGCGCGATCGAATTGAGACTGTCGAGTGCGGGATCAAGGCCGCGAAACAGCAGCGCCTGGCTGGCGGTATACAGCCGGACAAGGAACAGCACCCCCACGCCGAGGAGCATGAATTTGATCCGCCAGCGGACGGTGCCGACGGCCGCCCGGAATGTCCGCTCCACATTCATCAGCACAAGGATGGCGACAACGAGCTGCACGAGGTAAAGCACCATGCCGGCGGTGCCCAATCGAAAGAGCAGACGGAAATCGCCCGGGAACACTTCGGTCGCAACGACCAGTTCCGGGCGGAGAAAAAGAGCGACCCCAATGGGGAGCAGAAAAGCCGCGACCAGCGCATAGAACCATTTACGCAGAAACTCCCGCGTGTTACCCCGGGCATAGCTGAGGCTGAAAAGCAGCCAGACGCCGGGCAGGAAAGCATCCATGGTGAGGCACCATGACTGCCAGTGAAACATCTCCGCCGAGGAGGTTCCTTGGGCCATAAGGCCGCCGCTTACCCGCTCCATGGCGAAAACAGTCATACCAATCACAAAGGCCCAACGATCGACCGCGCGGCCTGCGCGCAAGCCGGCGCCCACGGCCAGGGCTCCGGTCAGTGCGGCGCTACCAAAGGCTAAGGCAGCATTCAGGTTCAT
>CAZBLQ010000227.1:0-3681 GCA_964492635.1 uncultured Oleiharenicola sp. | reverse complement strand
CGGTGCCGACGAGGTAGGTGGAGTTGCCGCGATTCTGCGCCTCGCGGTCGAGGGCGGTGCCGGGCTTCACGTAATGGCTGACATCGGCGATGTGCACGCTGATGCGAATGTCGCCGTGGTCGAGGTATTCCACCGAGAGCGCGTCGTCGAAATCCTTGGCGTCGTCGGGATCGATGGTGAAAGTGGGGATGGCGCGGTAATCCTTGCGGCCAGCGAGGTCGGCCGGGCCGACGACGCTCGGCAGAGCCGCGGCCTCGCGGACGACCTCCGGCGGGAAGACGGGCGTGAGTTTGTATTTGTGGTAGATGGCTGCGAGTTCGGCGCGCGGCTCGAAGGTGCGGCCCAGTCGCTCGACGATGACGCCGTCGGGATTCTGCTGGCGATCGTTCCACTCGTTGAGTTGGACGACGACCTTGTCGCCGACCATCGCGGGTGGCTTCAGGCCGCCTTTAACCGGGTCCGCGACGATGATGTCGTGGCCCATGCGAGGGTCGTCGGATGTGACGTAGAAATAGGTGCGACCGCGTTGCAACGTGCCGGTGAGGGTGGTGGTGCCGCGGGCGAGGATTTTGATGACGCGGCCGGCCTGTTCGCCGGGCTTGAGGAAGTGCGGAAAGTCGCGCTCCTTCGGGGAGCGGAGCCGCACGACCACGGTGTCACCCTGCAGGGCGACACCGGTGTCCTCGCCGGCGATGAAGATGGCGGGCTGGCGCGGCTCGGTGACCTTGACCTCGGGGAAAACCATGGCCGAGCCCTTCTGGCGGAAATTGATCTTGCCGGTGACCAGGTCGGCCACCTTGGGCACGCAGAGGCGGTCGCCCTTGATGACGGCGATCTGGCCGGAGTGGACGAGTTCACCGACCAGCTGGGTGAACTTGCGGCGGTCCTTGGGATTGAGCCGCCATTCGCGGGCAATGGCATCGGCGGACGCCGGCACATAGCCGCGACGCGCAAGATGGGAGAGAAGACGTTCGGAAAAATTCATGAAGAGGAGAGTGGCAGCAGCGTGGGCAGCGGACTCTGGCAGTCATGGCAGAGCTTCGTGGCCGGCATTCCTGTACTGACAGATTTGAATTCGCACGTTGGTTGCTGACAAATTCGTCTGGCACCGTGCCCCCGGGTCGGTAGTGTTGCAACATGCGAATTGTCCATGCGGCCAGTGAACTCTTCCCTTACCTCAAGACTGGTGGCCTGGCGGATGCGGTCGCGGCGCTGACCGGAGCCCTGGCGGACCGGGGCCATGAAGTGGCGGTTTTCCTGCCCGGGTATCGTTCGGTGCTGGATGGTCCCCACGTGGCGGGCGCGAAGCCCAGCCACAAATTGAAGGTGGAGATGGGCGATTCCTTCCTCGCGGGCGATGTCTACACGCTCAATCCGCGACCGGGTCTCACCCTGTACCTCATCTGCCGCGAGGAATTTTTTGACCGTAAGCTGCCGTATTGGACGGGCGAACGCGACTACGACGACAATGACGCGCGGTTCATCTTTTTCCAGAAGGCCGTGGTCGAGCTGCTGCGGCTGACGGATTTCAAGGCGGACATCGTGCACAGCCACGACTGGCAGACGGGCCTGCTGCCCGTGTTCCTGCGCGAAGCGGAGCGGCGCTACGAAGTCACGCTGGCGCTCAAGACGGTGTTCACCATCCACAATATTTCCTACCAGGGGGTGTTCCCGCGGAAATCGTATGCACTGACCAACCTGCCCGACGAGTTGATGACCATCGACGGCCTGGAGTACTACGACCAGATGTGCATGCTCAAGGGCGGCATCGTCTACGCCGACAAGGTGACGACGGTCAGCCCGCAATACGCGAAGGAAATCCAGACGCCGGAATTCGGCAATGGCATGGACGGCGTCATCCGCACGCGGCTGGAGGATCTGCACGGCCTGCTCAACGGCATCGACACAGCGGTGTGGAATCCGGCGTCCGACTCCAGCCTGCCGGCACGTTACACTGCGACCGACCTGGCCGGCAAGGCCGTCTGCCGCGCGAAACTGTTGAAGGAGTTTGGCTGGAAAAATAATTTCAAGGGACCGATATTCGGCATGGTCTGCCGGTTCACCCCGGCCAAGGGGCTGGACCTGGTCCTCGGCGCGAAGGACTTTTTTGCGAAGGAACACTGCCGGCTGGTCGTGCTCGGCGGAGGCGAGAAGAAATATGAGGAACTGTTCCGCGAATTCGCCGCAGCGCTGCCGGCCAAGGCGGGGATTTGCGTGAAGCAGGACGAGACGATGAGCCACCTGGTGGAGGCCGGGTCGGATTTCTTCCTGATGCCGTCACTGTTCGAGCCCTGCGGTCTGAACCAGATGTACAGCCAGGCCTACGGCACGGTGCCGCTGGTGAGCAAGGTTGGCGGCCTGGTCGACACGGTGAACGATATCGACGCCAGTCCGGAGGCGGGCACCGGCGTCATGTTCGCGCCGAAACCGGAGGAGTTTGCCACCGGCCTGCAACGGGCGCTGACGCTGTTCGCGGACGGCCCGCAGTACGCCGCCGTGCAGCGGCGCGCCATGCAGCGGGATTTCTCGTGGACCACCGCCGTCGCCGGCTACGAACAGCTTTATACCGAGGCGCTGTGAGGCGGGAGACTGTTTCCATGTCACGACGCGAGTCCGGAAATATTCCGAAACTAATACAAATGTAGGGCCGGTGCTTGTCGCCGGCCTGCTTTCCTACCCAGAGAGGCACGCCGGCTAGCGGCGGCCCTACATAGCAAATCTAACCATGTCCGCCACGCTCGTCTGGTTCAGGCAGGATTTGCGACTGCAGGACAACCCGGCGCTGACTGCAGCGCTCAAGCGGGGTGGGGCGGTGATTCCGGTCTACATCCTCGACGACGCGCGCGCAGGTCGCTGGCCGATGGGAGGAGCTTCCCGTTGGTGGCTGCACCATTCGCTCCAGCGAGTGGAGGAGGCTTTGCGCGCGCGCGGTTCACGCCTGCTGCTGGCCGCCGGTGAAAGCGGTGAGGTGCTGCGCGGGCTGCTCAAACAAACGGGCGCGACGGCGGCTTACTGGAACCGCCGTTATGAACCGGCGGCGATGGCGCAAGACGAGGCGCTCAAGGCTGTGCTGATCGCGGCCGGGGCGGAGGTGAAGAGTTTCAATTCGGCGCTGCTGTTCGAGCCACCCACCGTGCAGAATAAATCGGGCGGACCGTTCCAGATCTTCACGCCGTTCTGGAAACATTGCCAGGCCCTCGAGGTGGAAGAGCCGGTAAAGCTGCCGGCGGGGAAATTCCCGGCGCCGGCGAAATGGCCGGTGGCGAAGAAACTGGATCAACTCAAACTGCTCCCGGCCGTCAAATGGGATGCGGTCATGGCGCAGACGTGGGAACCCGGCGAAGCCGCGGCGATGAAGCGATTGAAGCAATTCACCGCCAGATTGCTGGCCGGCTACGCGGACCAACGCAATTTCCCGGCCGTTGACGGAACGTCGGTGCTCTCACCCTATTTGCATTTTGGCGAAATCGGGCCCCGGCAGATATGGGCGGCAGTCCGGGCGTTGTCTAAAGACAGCGGCGTGTTCCCGGCCAGCCGGGGCGCGCAGGTTTTCCTGAGCGAAGTGGGCTGGCGGGAGTTCGCCTATCATCTGCTGGTTCACTTTCCGCACACGCCGGAAGAGCCGTTGCGGAAGGAGTTCGCGGCGTTTCCTTGGCAGAAAAACGCCGCGCAACTGCGCGC
>CAZBLQ010000226.1:0-3738 GCA_964492635.1 uncultured Oleiharenicola sp. | reverse complement strand
ATCCAGCCGTCGCGCAGGCCCTGCAGGATCAGGCTGATACAGTGCATCTGGCCGTAGGCGCCGGCCGCGCGGCCATAGGACCAGCCGAGACCGTCGGCCCGGACGAGGTCGGGCATCATCTTGATGTATTTCTCGGCGTAGGTCCGCAGGGTGGGCAGCTTGCGCTCGCGCAGGGCGGAGTTGGCGTGCAGCTGCAACGCCGACCGCACGAAGGCGAGGGTCATCACGCCATAGAGGTTGAAATGGCCGCCAAAGCCCTTTTCGACGTCGTCGAAAAATCCGGCGGAGCTGGTCTGCTCAATCCGCTCGGCCATCCGCTCGATCAGGCGGGAGGTTTCGTCCTTTTTGGAGAGCCCGAAGCTGTAACGGCAGACCGCCTTGGCGATGTTGAAGGCCTGCCAGTAGTTGTCGTAGTCGCTGCGGGTCAGCAGGAGTTTGTCGAGCCGCTGGCGGGTTTCCTCGACCAAGCGTTCCCAGACGGGATTGCGCTCCTTGGACGGACCGAAGGAAAGGAGGCCGAGGGAGGCGTAGGCGAGGCCGTTTTCGCCCGCGGGCTCGGTGAAGGCCTGCGCGGTGACGCAGCGGGCCGTGAGGTCGATCAAGTCGTGGCCGCTGAGCGTGGTCTCGCCGGTGGCGCGGTAATATTCCCCTAGGGCAAAGGCGACGTGGCCGGGCTCGTCGGAACGGGGTTTTTCGCCGGTGATGGGGGTGACGGTGCCGTCGGGATTTATCGAATCAAGGTTATGGCTCAGCATTGAGCGGGCCATGTCGAGACATTGCTCGGAGAAGCTATTCATTCAGCGATATCGTGTCAGAGGGTGGGCGCGGGAGGGAAATTTGTCTCGCCTTTGAAAAACCGGCGCAAGAGCGAAGTTTAGCGGGCGATCAGTTTGAGGAACTCGTCGTTGGTCTTGGTCTTGGCCAGGCGGGTCACCATCGTGTCGGTGGCTTCCTCGATCTTTTGCGCCACGAGGGCGCGGCGGAAGAAGTGGATGCCCTCGAGTTTCTTGGGCTCGATGAGGAGTTCTTCCTTGCGGGTGCCGGAGGCGGCGATGTTCACCGCCGGCCAGATGCGCATCTCGGCGGCTTTGCGGTCAAGCACCAGCTCCATGTTGCCGGTGCCCTTGAATTCCTGGAAAATGACTTCGTCCATGCGGCTGCCGGTGTCGACCAGAATGGAGGCGATGATGGTCAGGCTGCCACCGTCCTCCGTGTTGCGGGCGGCGGCGAAGAGCTGGCGGGGCTTTTCGAGCGCCCGCACATCGAGGCCGCCGGAGCCGGTGCGACCGGAGTTTTTCTGCGTGTTGTGCGCGCGGGCCAGGCGGGTGAGCGAGTCGAGCAGGAGCACGACGTCCTTGCCCGCCTCGACGAGACGCTTGGCGCGTTCGATGCAAAGGTCGGCGATGCGCAGGTGGTTGTCGACGGCTTCGTCGTTGGACGAGGCCCAGACTTCGCAGGGCACGCTGCGCTTGAAATCAGTCACTTCCTCCGGCCGCTCATCCACCAGCAGGATCATGACGTGGCACTCCGGATGGTTTTCCAGCACACCCAGCGCGATGTCGCGGAGGAAGGTGGTCTTGCCGGTGCGGGGCGGGGCGACGATGAGGCCGCGGGTGCCCTTGCCAATCGGGCAGAACAGGTCGATGACGCGGTTGGTCATGCGGCCATCCTTCATTTCAAGCCTGAGCTGCTTGTCGGGTGTAATGGTGACCAGATTGGCGAAATCCACGGCGCGACGGCGCGCTTCGAGGTCGAGGCCGTCCACCTTCTCGATAAAACGGACCTTGGGGTTGGGGAAACGGTCGTCGGGAGTGGCGGTCGCCGTGATGATGCTGCCCTGCTGCAGCTTGAAGCGGCGGACCAGTTCGCGGGGCACAAAGGGATCGGTTGGCCGGCGTTTGCCGTGGCGCGACAGGTCGAGCAACTGCCCATTACGGCTGTTGTCGAGGTCGAGGATGCCTTCGACGCGAATGGTATTTTCCGGCTGGACCGGAGCGGGTGTGGGAGCCGGCGACACCACGGGGGTGGCAGCAGGCGGATTATCTTTATCCATACAAAACGAGTTTTCGAGCTACCTAGGCTTGACCGTGAAATCCGTCGGGGGCATTGCTAAAACCATTAAGCTTCAACCCCCAAAGAGGAGAAACTTGTGACGGACCAAACGATTACCTCAGTGTCTCGGGAGAGTCGAATTTTCAAACCCTCAGCCGAGTTCAAGAACCAAGCAAACCTTGGTAGCTTCGCCACTTACCGTAGGCTCTATGCCGAGTCTGTCAACGCTCCAGACAAATTTTGGGCGAAACAGGCGAATGAACACCTGGTCTGGCGCAAGCCGTTCAAGCAGGTGCTGCAATGGAAACCACCGCATGCCAAGTGGTTCTTGGGTGGGAAGTTAAATGTCTCGGAGAACTGTCTCGACCGTCACCTTGGCACGGCCCGGGAAAACAAGGCAGCAATTATTTTTGAGGGAGAGCCCGGTGATGTGCGCACAATCACCTACAAGCAGATGCATTTTCACGTCTGCCGGTTCGCGCATATCCTTGAGAATCTTGGCATCAAGCCCGGCGACCGTATCGCCATCTACCTGCCGATGATACCGGAAGCGGTGATCGCGATGCTCGCCTGCGCGCGCGTGGGCGCGGTGCACACGGTCATTTTCGGCGGGTTCAGCGCCGAGGCGATCAAAGACCGCATCAATGACTGCAAGGCCAAGCTCGTCATCACTGCCGATGGTGGCTGGCGGCGGGGCAAGGTGGTCGAGCTGAAAGCTAATGTCGACAAGGCCATCGAGGGCGCTCCGACCGTGCAGTCTGTGCTCGTGGTCAAGCGTTGCGGCAACCCGGTTACCATGGTGGAGGGACGCGACATGTGGTGGCGCGAAGCTTGGGAGGGTGCGCCGAACAAGCACATGGCGAAGGCCTTCGATGCCGAGCATCCGCTCTTCATCCTCTATACTTCCGGCTCGACCGGCAAACCCAAGGGTGTGCTCCACACCTCTGCCGGGTATCTGCTCGGCGCCAAGCTCAGTTCGCACTATGTTTTCGATCTCAAGGAAAACGATCGTTATTTCTGCTCGGCCGACATCGGCTGGATCACCGGCCACAGCTACGTCGTCTACGGCCTGTTTTCCAACGGGGCGACGGTCTTTCTGTACGAAGGCGCGCCCAACCAACCCGGGCCCGACCGCTTCTGGCAGATGATCGATCGCCACGGGCTCACCATTCTCTACACGGCACCGACCGCCATCCGCGCCTTCATGCGCTGGGGCGACAACTACGTGCTCAGTCACCGCCTCGACTCGCTCCGCCTGCTCGGCACCGTGGGCGAACCCATCAATCCCGAGGCCTGGATGTGGTATCACAAGCTGATCGGCAAGAAACGCTGCCCGATTGTCGACACCTGGTGGCAGACCGAGACCGGCTGCATCATGATCACGCCGCTCCCCGGCATCACGCCGACCAAGCCCGGCTCAGCAACGCTTCCATTCTTCGGCGTGGTGCCGAAAGTGGTCGACTCCGACGGCACCGAGGTACCGCGCAACAGCGGTGGCAAGTTCGTCCTCACCCAGCCGTGGCCCTCGATGCTTCGGACCCTTTGGGGCGATGATGAGCGCTACAAGAAGCAATACTGGAGCGAATTTCCCAAACATCCCCATTATTACTTCACCGGGGACGGTGCCCGGCAGGACAAGGACGGTTATTTCTGGATCGTCGGCCGGATTGACGACGTGCTCAATGT
>CAZBLQ010000225.1:0-3743 GCA_964492635.1 uncultured Oleiharenicola sp. | reverse complement strand
CGGCGACCGGGGCAGCGGGAGCTGCAGCTGGGGCGGCAGGAGCCGGTGCGGCCGGCGTCTGCGCGTGAGCGGAAAGAGCCCCGAGAGCCAGGGCGCTGAGGAGGAGCGAAACGGTTTTCTTGTTCATGCTTGTGTGGAGTATGGTGAGCGAGGGTGTCCGGGACAGTGGCCCGAACAAAACCACTTAAAGCAGGTGCCTTGCCAAGTTGTGTCTTTGTTCTGGAGTGGAACTTCATGGCACGGGAATGAACGCGAGGACCGAAGCCCGGGCCTGCGGGAAAGTGAAATGGAGCCGGGCTGCGCAAATCACTTTCTCAGCTCGGGGTTGTGCGAACGCACCCGGCGAGTGTGGCACCCGTCGACCGGGTACTCACGTGCGAGATCGTTCTTCCTAAGCGCGCAGCAGGAAAAAATCTGAGGCGATTTTAATTGGATAGATATGCCCGAGAGCATGTTCGATGTGCATCAGAATTCCTAATGATAGCGGCACAGTCGGGGCATGGCAGGCAATCTGCTGGATGCTGTTCTGAATTCGCCACGTCGGATTCCGGCGATGCGGGTTCAATCAACACCAAACAAGAAAATAAAACCCACTGAACTCATGACCAAGCATTCATCCAGACTGGCAGGTTGGGCGGCCGCCCTCCTCGCCATTACCGTTACCGCCCCGGCCGATGTGAAGTTGAACGATAACATCACTATGAGCGGGTACGCCGTCGGTGCATACATGAATTACAAGGCCGATGGGGCAACGTCCGTGGACTCGCTGTTCGATGCTTCCAAACCCATTCCGGGAGGTGGTGATTCGAACGATGTGCTCACCAAGTTCACCTTGAACTTCAAGCCAGTGACCGGGGTCGTCAGCTTTAATTATTTCCCCAACGTCGGAGGGAACAGCGAATTCACGGTCCTTGACGTTTACGCCACCTATGACGCGGGCGGTGGGGTGACCGTTACCGGGGGAAAGTTCCTCAGCTACATGGGCTATGAATCGTTTTATCCCGCAAGTATGGATCAGATTTCCTACGCGGACGGCGATTTTCTGGCTCCGATTCCAGGCTATCACACGGGAGTGAAAGTCGACTACGCGGACAAGGTCCAAGGGGTTGGCTTTGCCGTGCTCGATTCGGTTTACTCGCCGTTTGGCGGCACGAGGGGTGATGGCGAATTCAAGCACAACGCCGGTTTCGAGGCCTATTATACTTATACGGGCATCACGGATCTGACCCTCTGGGCTGGCGCCGTCTATGATACCAAGGGCGGTTTCGAGACGCACAACGTTTCGATTTTTGACTTCTGGGCCAGCTACAATGTCACCAAGGCGCTCCGGGTTGCGGCCGAGTTTGTCACCAAGGACGGCGGCGTCGGAGCCAAGGGCACCAACTGGATAGCTTTCGCCAATTATACGTTTTCGGACAAGGTCTCGAGCACCTTCCGTGTGAGTGGCGAGGAGATGAGCAACGGGGGGCCGAAGTTCACCAAGTATACCGTGTGCCCGGCTTACGCCCTGACCGCCAATCTCAGTGTGCGCGCCGAGTATTCCTACTACAGCTACAGTAGTTATTGGACCAAAAGCGCCAGCTTCTTCGGCGTGCAGGCGATCTTCAAGTACTGATCGGGCCGCCCATGGCGACCTTTTCCCTTGCGTCGGTGGTTCGGCAGACCACCGGCGCCTCCTCCTTCAAACTTAAACGCTTTTGACGCATCGGGGCTGCTGCCCGCCCGCTCGGACCCGTCTCTTCTCTAACACCCACCTGTCATGATTAAAAAACTTCCATTACTCTTCAGCGCCGGGGCTCTCGCCCTGGTCGCTTTGGTCGGTTCCGCTCGTGCGGCCGACACGGTCAAAGTCGGCATACTTCACGATCTCTCCGGGACGATGGCCATCAGTGAAACTTCGCTGCGCGACATCCTCCTGTTCACGTTTGACGAGATCAACGCCAAGGGCGGCGTGCTGGGCAAAAAAATCGTGCCCGTGATCGAGGACCCGGGCTCCGACTGGCCCACCTTCGCCGAGAAGTCCAAACTGCTGTTGGAGCAGGAAAAGGTGGCGGTGGTCTTCGGCTGCTGGACCTCGGTGAGCCGCAAGTCATGCCTTCCGGTTTTCGAGAAGGACAACGGTCTGCTCTTCTACCCCGTGCAATACGAGGGCGAGGAAGAGAGCCAGAACGTTTGCTACACCGCTGAAGCCGTCAACCAGCAGGCCATCCCGGCGGTGGACTACTACCTCGCGCAGGGCAAAAAGAAATTCTACCTGCTGGGCACCGATTACGTCTATCCGCAGACGACGAATCTCGTGCTCCTGGAGTATCTCCTGAGCAAGGGTGTGCCGCTCGCGAATATCGGCGGCGGCTACAAGAAGGACAGCTCTGGCAAAATCATTTCCGCCGGAAAATACACGCCGTTTGGTCACAAGGATTACCAGCAGATCGTGGCCGAAATCAAGGATTTCGCCGCCAGTGGCGACGCGTGCATCATCAGCACGCTCAATGGCGACACCAACCCGCCGTTTTTCAAGGAATATGCGGCTGCCGGCCTCACCGCCGACAGCTGCCCGGTCGTCTCGTATTCGATCGCCGAGGATGAATTCCGCAGCTTGCCGGCCAAGGATCTGGTCGGTCAGCTCGGCTGCTGGACGTATTTCCAATCCATCGACACACCGGCCAACACGAAATTCCTGGCGGACTTCCAAGCCTGGCTCAAGACCACCACGGCGGATGGCGTGGTCAAGGAAGGTCGCGTGGTGGATTCTCCCATGGTGTTGAGCTACGACGGCGTTTACCTTTGGAAAGCCTGCGTCGAGAAAGCCGGCAGCTTCGATGTGGACAAAGTACGCGCGGCCTGGAAGTCGGGTGTTTCCTTTGACGGCCCGGGCGGCAAAGTCACCACCCAGCCCAACATGCACCTGACGAAGACGGTTTACATCGGCGAGAGCAAGGCGGACGGACAGTTCAAGATCCTGCAGACTTTCCCTGATGTCTATGGTGAACCGCACCTGAAGGGCACGTTCAAGGCCAAGGAATAATGCTTACCACGAAGCGTCGGGTGATCACTTGGCGCTTCGACTCCCTTCATCCTGCAAGGGGCGGTTCCGGTCGGAACCGCCCCTTTATATTTTAAATTCATCCCGATGTTCGGTTCCGGTAAGCCGGTCGGCATTGCACCTGCTAGAGAAGCTTTTGTCGCGCCGGACAATTTCGTCGCAATCTCATGGCTTGGAAATCAATTCACCGTCCACTGCTCTATGCCGTTGGCCTGGTCATTGGCCTCTTGGTCAATGGTCGTGCCATGGCGGCGCCCGAAACCGCGCGTGCGACCATCGTCCGGGCGATCCTCGCCACGAACAATGCCCAGAAGCATGAAATCATAGGTTCCCTCGCCGGGCAGGGTGACGAAGCAATCCGGGAGCTGTTCACTGCGTGGCGGCAAGACAGCCTGTTTGTTTATACCGGGCCTGATGGGTCCAAAATCCCCGTTGAACTGACAGGGGACAAGGATGCGAATGGCGCCCAAGCAGCGGTCCGGGTGGACAATGATGAACCGATGAAAGGCGCCGGTGGCCAGCCCCTCCGTTTGGTCGGAACCAAGCTGGCCGCGGTGGAACATGATGCGAACCTCCGCCGCGCCATGAAAGCGGTCGTGGACCTGATCGATCTCGGTTCCCCCATGCTCACCAAACGACTGCGAGCCATCCAGACTTTCGGTTCCGCCCAAAAATCCGACAAGCTGCCCGCCTTGCAGGC
>CAZBLQ010000224.1:0-3761 GCA_964492635.1 uncultured Oleiharenicola sp. | reverse complement strand
ACGCGTACGCCGCACGGGCGTTCCAGACGGTCAGTTCCGGACCCGACGGATTGCCCGGCGGAGTACCTTCCTGGCGAAAGAGGCTGTTGGGGAAACAGGACTTGAACATGACGATCCGATTGCGCCGGCCGGGGGCCAGCGGCCGGTCTTGAAGTTCACAATGCAGGATGTCGTTCATTTGCCGGCGGAACTTCGGCGGCCAGTCGAATATGTCGGTGTCTTCGCCAATGCGGCAACCGTAGGAGGCCTCGTGGACCCGGTAGCCCGACTCTTCCAGCAGGGTCCGCAGATTGCCGCCGTTGGGATGCGTGCTGAAAATGGAACCAGCCCCTGCTTCCGGGCCCGGAGCCGCCAGCATCTGTCCCCCGCAGGAATGATGGATGAAGACCAGGTCCATATTCTGCCCGGCGGAAGCCGTGGAATAGGCCGAAAGGTCGAGACGGTTGTTCGGCGGCAAGGGGTTTACCGGGACATCAGTCGCGTGTTCTGAAACCGGCCAGCAAAGCGCAGCCCCCGCGAGGAGCAAGGCAGCGATCACCATCGATAGGTTCAATTTTTTCATCGATCATGACCCACCATAACCGGGCGCGATTTACCCGCAACCAAATGAGGGAGAATTTTTAACCACGATAAATCAGAAAGGAGAATGGCATTTTTTACCACGGATACTACTTCGTCCCAGCAAGCGGGACTACGAAGGGCAAGTTTTCACGGATTCGGTCTGAATAAAGGCAGATGAGTCTGCCTCTGGCATATCCGTGTTATCTGTGAAATCCGTGGTTAAATTAACCTGTGGAATTAAGGATCAGACCAAATCCTGCTTCCGTATCTTGCCCGAGGGTGACTTGGGCAGGGTGGCGCGGAATTCGACGTGCTTGGGTACCATGAAGTCCTCGAGATGCGCCCGGCAGTGAGCCAGGACGGCGCCGGTCGTCAAACCGGGATCATCAACCACGAGGAATGCCTTGATCGCGTGACCCAGCACGGCATCAGGAATTCCGACCACCGCCGCCTCGACCACCCCCTTGAGTGAATGCAGCACGTTCTCCACTTCCTTGGGCGCAACTTTTTCACCGCGGCTTTTGATGATGTCGTCCTTGCGCCCGACAAAGTACATGCACCCGTCCTCGTCCATCCGGAAAAGGTCGCCCGTATAACAGAGCCGTTCGCCGGCCACCGGCCCCGGCCGGAATCGCCCGGCGGTGGCTTCGGGGGCCTCCCAATAGCCGCGCATGACATGCCGGCCCCGGACCACCAGTTCGCCGACTGATCCCGCGCCCAGGCGGAGGCCAGACTCGTCCTCGATCCAGACTTCAGTGCCGGGAATGGCAATGCCCACGGAGCCGGGTTTCCGGTCCAGCCATTCCGGCGGGAGGTAAAGGGTGCGTTTGGTCTCGGTCAGTCCATACATTGAATAAAGGGCGGCGTGAGGAAACTTCTGCCGCAGTTCCTCGATGTGACTCGGCGGGAGTGCGGCGGCGGTGTTGGTGACATACCGCAGGCTTTGGAGATTGAAGCCGGAGAGATCCATGCGGACCAGCAGGGCGAAAACCGTGGGCACCCCGGGGAACCCGGTGACTTTTTCCTGCACGATCCGGTTCAAGATCTCGACCGGGTAGGTGAACGAGCTCTCCAGCACCAGCGTTCCCCCGAATCGGAAAGTCATGAGCAGTTGGTACAGGCCGTAGTCAAACGACAGGGGCAGTACATTGATGACGATGTCGGTTTCGGCATTGCGCAGGTACTCGATGATGGAGCCGGTGGCAAAAACGACGTTGCTGTGATCCGACATCACGCCCTTGGCTTCCCCAGTGGTGCCGGAAGTGTAGATCAGGCACGCGAGGTCGAGATCGATATTTACCCGGGGCGGTCTGGTGGTGGCACTCTCCCGCTGGATTTCCTCGAAACTGAGGCAGGGTTTTGCTCCAAAACCGAGGCGATCCTTGCCCCCGGGGCAAAGCACGACGGCCTTGAGTGACGGGATGCCGGCAATGGCATCAGCGAAGGGCCCGGTGGTTGTCGCTTCCCCGGTGATCAGTGCGACCGCCCGGCAATTGTTCAGGATATACGCCAGTTTGTCGGCCTTGGTCGACTTGTTGACCACGACAAACACTCCGCCGGCCTTGAGAATCGCGAAGATGCTAATCACGCATTCGACGGAATTATTGAGGAAAACCACCACGCGGTCGCCGCGCGCGACCCCTTGCTGGTGGAGCGCATTGGCCAGACGGTTGGCGCAGGTGTCGATCTGGGCGTAAGTCAGCCGCTGACCGGCGCAAACCAGCGCCACCTTGTCCGGCAGGCGTTCGGCACTGTGATGCAGGAAATCTTGGACGAGCACGGCGGGTGGAATAAAATTCAGTCGTTCAGCATTGCCGCAAATCCTGATTTTCACCGGAGCACGCTGAGAAAGCAGAGGGCTTGGTTCTCACATTGTTCTAGCTCTGTGATCTCTGCGGCCTCCGATAAAGTTTCTGGATAGATCGGTTTGATCCATGATATCCGTGTTATCCGGGTAATCCGTGGGCATACTGTTAACCGGGATCACCGGGCTTTGCTGAATTCAAGGACCAGATTGCAGAGGGCTTGGTTCTCACATTGTTCTAGCTCTGTGATCTCTGCGGCCTCCTGTAAAGTTTCTGGATAGATCGGTTTGATCCATGATATCCGTGTTATCCGGGTAATCCGTGGGCATACTGTTAACCGGGATCACCGGGCTTTGCTGAATTCAAGGACCAGATTGCAGAGGGCTTGGTTCTCACATTGTTCTAGCTCTGTGATCTCTGCGGCCTCCTGTAAAGTTTCTGGATAGATCGGTTTGATCCATGATATCCGGGTAATCTGTGGGCAAACTGTTTGCCGGGATCACCGGCCCTTGCTGAATTCAAGGACCAGATTGCTCTTCAGGTTGATCCGCTTGGGATAACCGTACTCTTCCAGCCGGCCGCGGGTCGCGGTCGAAAGGTGGAATTGCTCCGCCAGTTTCACATAAAACTCAACCGGGCGGAGGTGGAAGGAGAAGCCGCTCCAACTGGCGTTCTCGGGCAAGACCAGGGCGGGATCAATGATGTCGAACAGCAACGCTGAGCCGGGCTTCAGCCGCGCCTCAGCCTGCTCAAACAGGTCGTGCATCTGCGCGTCGTCGAGATGGCAACTGAGCTGGGACATCCAGATGCGGTCAAAGCAACGGCCGGGGATTTCTGTTTTCCCGAAATTGTCCGAGAGGACCAGGGTCGGGTTTTTGTGCACCAGCGATTCCTTCGCGATGAGCCGGTAGCCTTCGATCAGGGGGCTGGGCCGCACATCGAGCCCGACATAGTTGCCGCATTCAAGGTAGGAGATCAGCTTGAGCCCGACCGTCAAGGGACCACAGCCGATATCAAGCAACGTGTGATGCGGTTTGAGGCCGAGTTGGGTCAGAAGGTTGAATTGATACTGCTGCAGCTCCTGCCAGCAATTCCGGGGACCGACCAGGGATTCAAGGCGGTATTGTTCACGATACCGGGGATGAACCCGGCGCAGCACCGCGTAGCCTAGACGGGAGGAGTAATCCCGCCACGTTTCATCCGCTGGTTTTCTGAATGAACTGATATATTTCATCTTAAACTTGGCCGAAGAGGTGGCCCCAAAAAAATGCCAAGGCAGGAAGAGGAAGCCTCAGGCACAGCTGGATGGAACCACGCGGCAGGTGATGGACTCAATGATGTTATCAAATCTTTTTTCTCTGCGTTCCTCGCCTTTCAAGCTTGGGTACTGGGCTC
>CAZBLQ010000223.1:0-3789 GCA_964492635.1 uncultured Oleiharenicola sp. | reverse complement strand
GGAGGAGAATGCACTCGCCTACCGGCCGGGCATCCGTAACAAGAATCCCGCCGGCCTGATGCGCCGGACCACACCCGACCCATGTCCACGCCTCTGCCGAAAGCGGTTTTCCTCAGCTACGCCCGCGAGGATGCTGATGCGGCCCGCCGCATTGCCGACGCCCTGCGCGCCTTTGGCGTCGAGGTCTGGTTCGACATGAGCGAGCTGCGCGGCGGCGATGTCTGGGACCAGAAGATCCGCCGCCAGATCAAGGAGTGCGCGCTTTTCATGCCGGTCATCTCGGGGCAAAGCGACCAGCGCGGGGAAGGTTACTTCCGGCTCGAATGGAAACTGGCGGTCGAGCGCACGCATTTGCTGGCCGAGGGGATGCCCTTCCTCTTTCCCGTGGTGGTTGACGACACCACCGAATCCGCCGCCGCCGTGCCCGAGCAGTTTCTGAAGGCGCAATGGACGCGGCTGCCGGGTGGCGAGCCCACGCCGCAATTTGTCGAACAGGTGAAACGCCTGCTGCAAGCTCCGCGTCAGCCGGCCACCGGCGCCAAGGCCGCCACCCGGGCTCCCGCCCCTTTGAATGCACCGGCCGCGGCCGCCAGGCCCGGTTATCACGTCTGGGCGACCGCGCTGCTCGGCGTCGTTGTCCTGGCGCTCGGCGCCCTCGTGCTGTTCCGGCCGACAGCGAAGCCCGAGCCCGCTCCGGCCGTTCCCGCGGCGGCCGCGGCCGTCAAGACGGCGGAGCCGGCTGCCCCCGCCATCAGCGAGAAATCCCTCGCGGTCCTTCCGTTCAGCAACATGAGCGAGGAGAAGGACAGCGCGTTTTTCACCGACGGCATTCAGGAGGACATCCTGACCAATCTCGCGCTTATCTCGGAGCTGCACGTCGTGTCGCGCACCTCGGTCATGCAATATCGCAACACCACCAAGACGATCCGGCAGATTGCGCAGGAGCTGGGCGTCACCTATGTGCTCGAGGGCAGCGTGCGCCGCGCCGGCAACAAGGTGCGCGTCACCGGCCAGCTCATCCGCGCGGCCACCGACGAGCATGTCTGGGCCAAGGCTTTCGACCGCGAGATCAGCGACATCTTCGCCATCCAGGAAGAGCTGGCCACCGAGATCGCCGGGGCGCTCAAGACCGCCATCACCCCGCAGCAGAAAACCATCATCGCCGGCCGCGCCACGACCAACGTTGACGCCTACAACAACCACCTGAAGGCCCGCGAAATCATCCTGTGGTCGGGCGTTTCGCGCGCGACCTTGCCCGACCTCGACCGCCTGCTGCAGGCCGCCATCCAGTTGGATCCCAATTTCGTGCCGGCGTGGCTGGACATAGCCCGGGTGAATTTTGACGCTTACCGGTCAGCCACCACCGGAGGCGACCGCAACCGCCTGGTGGCAGGGCAATCGGCCCTCGCCCAAGCCGTCCGGCTGGCCCCGGATGACCCGGCCGTCATCCATGCCCAGGGTCTGGGCGCCGAGGCGGACGAGGACCTGGCAACCGCCCGCAAATATTACGAGCGCGCCCTCCAACTGGCCCCGGGCAACGTCGAAATCCTCACCTCCCTCGGCACCCTCTCGGGCAACGAACGCCTCTGGGCGGAGTCGATGGGCTATATCCGGCGGGCCCAGACGCTCGATCCGCGCAATCCCGTCGTCCTCTGGGCCGGCCACAATGCACTGGTAAACCTGCGGCAGTATGACCAGGCCGCCCAGAACGTCCGCCTGCTGATGGAACTCCAGCCCGATTCCTTCGATGCGGCGGCAGCCATGGCCCTGCTGTCATTTTACGCCCAAGGCGACCGGCAGGAAATGGAAGTCCTGTTTAACAGGCTCACTCCCGCCCAGCAGCAGGACCCGAAGGTCGTCGCGGCCAAATTCAACTGGTATTACCATCAGGTCGGCGACGCGAAGGCCTACGTCGAGCTGAGCGACCGGCAGGGCACCGACATCAACTTCAGTGACGCCGACTCGAGCATGCAATACGCCGAGGCGCTCTGCGTCCTCGGGCAGCGCGACCGCGCCGTCGCCCTCGTGCGCCCGTGGCTCGACCAGCTCAAGGCCAAATCCGCCGCCGATCCCGACAACGACCGTGTCGCCAGCACCCTGGCCTACGCCCTGGCGCTCGTGGGCGATCGCGATGCCGCGACGCAGGTGCTCGACCACCTGCTGGCGAAACTGAAGCCGGGTTATCCGCTGCGGATGCAGTATTATGTCCGGGCCAACGTCGGCATTGTCTACGGGTGGATCGGGGAGAAGGACAAGGCCGTCGACCAGCTCCTGCCCCTGATGAGCATCCCGGTCCAGGCCACCAGCAGCGTGATCGGCTTGCGCAACGACATCGATTTTTTCCCCCTGCGCGGATTCCCCCGCTGGGAGGCGTTGCTCTCGGATCCGGCCAACAACAAACCGTTCAAATACTGAGAAGGGCCTGCCTGGTGGAATGGCGCGGGGCGGAAGGAAAAAATTCAAAGCGGCGAGACTAATAATCCCTGCTGGCCGGATAATATCCGTTTGGGGGACCAACTTCGGCTTGAGCAAGTTCCGTTTGATGTTACAACACGGCGGTCGGTCAACCCCCTTAACCTCACTGGATATGCACGTTTCCGCTTTCTCACCCCTCTTGGCTGTCACTGGCGGCATGGACCAAGCCTCGGGCACCGGCCCCGTCCTGTTGCAACTCGCCACAGTGGATTATCTCATCCTCGCGATCTATTTCGGCTTCGTGCTCGGCATCGGCTGGATGATCCGGCGCTATATGAAGACGAGTTCGGACTTCTTTGAGTCCGGCCGCTCGCTGCCGGCGTGGATCTGCGCGCTCGGCTTCATCGGCGCCAATCTCGGTGCGCAGGAGGTCATGGGCATGGCGGCCTCGGGGGCGAAATACGGCATTGCGACGAGTCACTTCTACTGGGTGGGCGCGATTCCCGCGATGGTGTTCGTCGGCATTTTCATGATGCCTTTCTACTATGGTTCGAAGGCGCGCTCGGTGCCGGAATACCTCAAGATGCGTTTCGACGAGAAGACGCGCACGTTCAACGCCCTGTCGTTCGCGGTGATGACGGTGTTCTCGTCGGGCATCTCGATGTTCGCGTTGGCCAAGCTCCTCAACGCCATCCTCGGGTGGAATTTCGACGGCTGCATCATCGTTTCGAGCCTGATCGTGCTGGTCTACATCTATTCCGGCGGCCTGACCTCCGCCATCTACAACGAGGTGCTCCAGTTTTTTCTCATTGTGCTGGGCTTCCTCCCGCTCGTGCTGCTTGGTCTGAAGGACATCGGCGGGTGGTCGGGCCTGATGCATAACCTGGACGGTTATTCCGCGGCCAAGGGCATGCCGGGAGCCTGGGGCCATTCGTGGTCGCATCTGGGCAACCCGGCGGACAATCCGCTCGGCATTGAATGGTTTGGGCTGATTGCGGGCCTCGGCTTCGTGATGTCGTTCGGCTACTGGTGCACGGACTTCCTGGTCATCCAACGCGCCATGGCGGCGAAGGACATGAACTCGGCCCGCCGCACGCCGATCATCGCGGCGATTCCGAAGATGCTGTTTCCGGCCCTGGTGATCCTGCCCGGCATGCTCGCCATCGCCCTTTATTACAAGGGCGGGCAGGCCAGTATTCCGCTGCCGATCGCGGCGGATGGCAACCCCGACTACAACATGGTGGTGCCGGTGCTGCTCGCGAAATATCTCCCGAACGGCATGCTCGGGATCGGCCTGACCGCCCTCATGGCCTCCTTCATGTCCGGCATGGCCGGCAACGTCACCGCCTTCAACACCGTCTGGACTTACGACCT
>CAZBLQ010000222.1:0-3796 GCA_964492635.1 uncultured Oleiharenicola sp. | reverse complement strand
CGATGATCTATCGCTACCGCCACGGTCTGCCGTTCATCCATCCGCGCGACCTGCCTTTCTGCGACAACTTCCTGCACATGATGTTTTCCGACCCCTATGTGGCCTACGTGCCCATCCCGGAGGTCACGCGTGCGCTCAACCTGCTGCTCCTGCTGCATGCCGACCACGAGCAGAATTGCAGCACCTCCACCGTCCGCATGGTGGCTTCGAGCGGCGCCAACATGTTTACCTCAATCGCCGCGGGTGTCTGCGCCCTGTCCGGCCCGTTGCACGGCGGCGCCAACTCCGCCGTCATGCACATGCTGCAGTCGATCCACGATGAGCATGACGATGGCACGCGCTTTATTGCCGCGGCCAAATCCGGCACCAAGGCCAACCGCCTGATGGGCTTCGGTCACGCGGTGTATCGCAACTACGATCCGCGTGCCCGCATCATCGGCAAGGCCTGCGACGAGGTGCTCAACCGCCTCGGCAAGTCGGACCCGCTGCTCGACATCGCGAAGCACCTCGAACACGCCGCACTGCACGACGATTACTTTCTTTCGCGCAAGCTCTACCCGAACGTCGATTTCTACTCGGGCATCATCATGCGTGCCCTGGGCATCCCGACCGACATGTTCACGGTCATGTTTGCCATCGGGCGCTCGCCCGGCTGGATCGCCAACTGGAAGGAAGTCGCGTCCAACACCAAGGGTCGGATCTACCGGCCGCGCCAGGTCTATGTCGGACCGGTCAAGCGCGACTATGTGCCGCTCGACCACCGCACGTGAGGTGCGTTGATTGCTACCGGCCGCACCAAGATCAGGGCCGGGCGAATGCATCCGCGCATGGCCCTCACCAGGCCGTGACAGATCAGGCCCCGTCCGTTTTTTCGGGTGCCGCGATGGCAGAGCCGGCGGCTTTCTTGTCAGGCGGCTGATGCAGGATTTCGTCCAGGGTCAATCCGGTCAGTCGTTCCAATCCCTTCAGCAGGCGCCACAGCGCATACATCATCATGGCCATGCTGGGCAGGACGATGACGGGCCAGTTCCACAGGTGCATCTTGGCCAGCTCGGCGTTGAAGGCCTCGGTGCCGGACGGACTCTTCAGCAGGTAGCGCGCGAGAAAATAGTTCAGTACCGCGCTGAGCAGAAACGACAGGGTCAGCAGGTAGCTTGCCGAATCCATCAAACGCTGAAATTCACCCTGCGTTCCGCGCGCATTCAACGCGGCGTCCACCTTATCCACATCGATCACCTGCGGATTGTAGAGCATCTCGTGCACGAGCGGCTCCTTGGCGCGCATCGACGTCAGCACGGCGACGCCGATCAGGCCCGGGATGGCGGCATCTTTCACCGCAAACCAGAAGCCATCGAGCTTCAGCAGTCCAAAGCCACCCGAGATCAGCACACTCGCAAATCCGATGACGGAGATGAAATTGAACCGCCGCCGCTTGGCAAAGTCGTTGATGCCGTAGCCGACGGGAAAGGCGAGGGCGACCAGCAGGCCCCATTTGGGACCGAGCGTCCGTTCGCCGCTGCCCCACGTCAGAATCGCCGTCGGCAAGGCGACATTGCAAACGAGGTTAAGCCAGAGATTTTCAGGCCTGGGCTTGGGGGTGACAGACGGGGCAGTCATTTCTCTTTTGCCAAGCAGAAGTGCGCCGGCCTTAATCGTCAACCTCGACCTTATGATCCTGCTCGGCGTCAACATCGACCATTGTGCCACCCTGCGCCAGGCCCGCTACCGGCAGGCCGGTGCCACCGCGGGCGGCAATATCGAACCGGATCCGGTCGAATTGGCTTTCCTTTGCGAAAAAGCCGGGGCGGACGGCATCACCGTCCATCTGCGCGAGGATCGCCGCCACATTCAGATGCAGGATGTGCTGCGGCTGGCCGAATCCAAATCCACGCGGCTCAACCTCGAAATGGCCTGCACCCCGGCGATGACCGAATTTGCGCTCAGGCTGAAACCCCATTCCGTGTGCCTGGTACCCGAAAGCCGTGAGGAAATCACCACTGAGGGCGGTCTCGATGTGGTGAAACACCGCGACAAGGTCGCCCGCGTCACAGACGCGATGAATGCGGCCGGCATCAAGACGAGCTTGTTCATTGATCCCTATCCTGAGCAGATCGCCCGGTCCGCCGAATTGAAGGCCCCGTGGGTCGAGCTGCATACCGGTGCCTATGCCAACGCCTATCACGGGCCCGGCCGCGCCGCCGAGTTCCGGCGCCTCTGCACGGGCGCACAGCAGGCCCATGCCGCGGGGCTCGTGGTCAACGCCGGTCACGGCATCAATTACACCAACATCACCGAGGTGCGCACCATCCCGCATCTGCACGAGCTCAACATCGGCCACAGCATCATGAGCCGGGCGCTGTTCACCGGCATCGGGGAAGCGGTGAATGAAATGAAGCGACTGATGAATCCGCATGAGTAGCGAGCATCGAGTAATGAGTAGCGGGCATGACAAACCATCGGACTTCAAAGCACCTCTGGTATTCTACTCGCTACCCACTACTCATTACCCGCTACTTTCCCCATGAGCATTATCCTTCCTCCCGGCGGCATCCTGATCGGCCTCGGCTGCGATCTCATCGAGATCGAACGGATCCACAGCGTGCTCAAGCGTCACGGCGACCGCTTCCTCAAGCGCATTTTCACCGAGGAGGAACAGGCCTACTGCAACAGCCTCAAATATCCGCACAAGCACTACGCGGCGCGCTGGGCCGCCAAGGAAGCGATATCGAAGTGCTTCACCACGGGCATCGGCGAGCACCTGGACTGGACTTCCATTTCCGTCTACCACGGTTCGCGCAAGGAACCGCTCGTGCATCTCGACGCCAAGGGCACGGCCCTGCTCCAGGAAGTCGGCGCCACCCATGTGTGGCTGACCCTCTCGCATATTGATTCACATGCGATGGCCGTCGCCGCGCTCGTGAAACACGCTTGAGCCATGAATGCGACGGTCTCGGAAAACATTTCCGCGGCGAAGGCCGGCGGGCTGGTTGTTCTGCTTCTGGCCGGGTGGCTGGCCTATCAAACCTTGTCGGGTCCGGCGGTGACGCCGGCCGCCAGCTCCAAGGAGATAATTCCGCCGCCTTCCTCGCTGGTCCGGTCCGGGTTGCGTGATTATACCGACTGGGAAGGATTGCCCGAGATTTTCGCCGTCTGGGCGGACAAGGCCGAATGGAAAGACGGCCGGACCCGCTTCGCCTACTGGCATCCGGTGATGAAGACCTACTCCTATTATTTCGAAGTTGTCCGGGTCAAGGGTGGCTACCGTTTCAAAGAGATCGCCGAACCTCATGAGCCAGCTGGCTATTGGGACGAAAGCTTGGGAGGGGATTGCCCGATTCGATTTTATCGTTCCTTTCTTCTTGAACCAATAATTCCCAAGCCGAGCAGATCGGTAGATCCGGCCGGCAGCGATCCGTTCAAGGTCAAACTGGATATGACGGCACCAAAGATTTCGGGACCGGAAGGTAACGTCCCGCCGCAAAACCCCGCCTCGAAACCCTGATCAGGTCTCGACAGACCACCTCTCATGAACTCGATTCCTTCGCATCCAATCCTCACCTGCGCCGAAGCGAAGGCGTGGGAAGCCGGTCTGTTGAAGGACGAGGCGGCGGAATGGCCGGCGATGCAGCGCGCCGGAGCGGAAGTCGCCCATTCCATTCTCGACGATTTCCAGGAAATCGGCGGCCTGCCACCACAGGCCCGATTGCTGGTGTTGGCGGGCAAGGGCCACAATGGCGGTGACGCTTTGCTGGCGGCGAAAAAGATATTGGAGAAATATCCGGAGGCCACGGCGGAC
>CAZBLQ010000221.1:0-3838 GCA_964492635.1 uncultured Oleiharenicola sp. | reverse complement strand
GCGGGCGTTGAGATAGTTGAAAGGGAACAGGCCGGAGACGGCGATCAAAAGACCGCAGGCAGTGGCAATCAGCGCCTCGGCCACGCCACCGGTGATCTGGCCGGCCGCGGCGGCAATGTCACCACCTTGCAACGAGGCGAAGGTGGCCATCATGCCCGTCACCGTGCCGAGCAGGCCGAGGAGCGGGGCGGCGGTGATGCAGGTGTCGAGGGTAGGCAGGCCCTGACTAAAGCGCTGCATTTCCTGATTGGCGGCGCGGGTGAAGGCATTGCCGAGGGAGTGCTCCTTGTGGGTGATGGCGTAGACCAGGATGCGGGCGACGTAATCCTGGCTCTTCTTGCCCAATTCCACCGCACCTTCGATGTCGTTGGCTTCCACTTTCTCCAGCATCTTCTCGACCACCTCGGGCTGGCGGCGGCTGTTTTCCCGGAAGAGGAAAATCAGACGCTCAGCCACGACCGTGACGAGCAAAAAGGAAACGACGATAATGGGCCACATCATGAACCTGCCGGCATGGAACAATTCCATCGGCGTCTTATTCATGAGGAGCTCGAACGCGAGGGGCATATGTACAGGGATCATAGTGCGATAGGGTGATTAAGTTTATCGTGAGACTGATTGGGCTATAGAAAAAATGCAAAGCCGACTGCCGTGAGGGAGGCAGGTTGCCTCGTCAGGGTCGGGACGAAGGCCGCCGGAAAACTGGGCAGGGAAAGCGGGAGCGTGATGGAGCGGGAGTAAATTTGAGGTGATCACCAGTCCGTGGTGCAAAGGGTTTGATGTTAATAACACCGTGCAGTGTCGAAATACTTCATGAGCCAGGTAAAATTCAGGATACGAATGTTGCTGAGAACCGCTTTGGGCTGTCAATGCGCTTTCTTGCGTCGCACGAAAAAAAACGGCGCAGAAATTGAAGAAAACCTGTGCAATAATTGTTGGCTGCCCGACTAGGGATCGAACCTAGACTAAACGAGTCAGAGTCGTTTGTGCTACCATTACACCATCGGGCAGTGGACAATCTGGATTTTGCGCGCAGCACGGGGAATTTTGGCCCTCCTTCGCCGTTGAGCAGCTGAGGACAGGCAGTTTGCAGCTGGCCTGCCAGCCGTAACTCCTGGAAGTGAAGGCTGGAGCCGGCGATGGGATTCGAACCCGCAACCGCCTGTTTACAAAACAGGTGCTCTACCATTGAGCTACGCCGGCGTGGCGCGCTGCGCGCAAAAATGCCAAAGTGACTGGGAAAAAACAAATTTGGTGGCTCCCCGGGGACTCGAACCCCGAACCAATTGATTAAGAGTCAACTGCTCTACCATTGAGCTAGGAAGCCGGCAAACGAGGAGTGGGCAAACGTTATTATCGGCCGGGGCTTGTCAACCCCATTTGCGGACTTGAGCCGTTCACTTGATTTCACTCTGGAAATCAGGATGAAATTCCGCCTGGAATGGCGATGCCCCCGGTCCATCCGGGAGCGGCGAGTTCATGCAACAAGCGCAGTCCCGGTGCCGCCTGGAGCAGGCGTGGCACTACATTGATCAGAGCCGCGATCGTCGCGTCATCGCCCGCCACGCCGCCGTTCACCACCACGTTCAGATCCGGGCGGCCTTTGATCTGGATCACGTCCCGCGGCTCCGGTGCTTCCAGATACATGCTGATATCGAGCACGATTTTCTCTACGCCGGCCTGCATGCCCACGGCATGCTGGTGGATGCCGCAGGTTTGTCCGGCGGCCACGTTGAAATGTTTCGTCTGGATGTTGCGCTGCGCCACTACCGGCTCGCTGTGTTCGATGATACCATCCAATTGCCAGCCCATCGCATGGGCCAGCAAGGCGACCGACTCGCGCAGGCCGGCGTGTCCGGCCTGTCCCGTTTGCAACTTGCGGTTGAAAGCAACCGGATTCTGGCCGCTGCCAATCTTTGCCTGCAAGGGCTGCCGCCGCGTGGTGGCGTCAACGACCCGTTCAACCCGGATGCTCTCCACGGTGCGACAGACCCCGGTCAGGCAGATGGGGAGCAGATCCATGACGAATCCCGGGTTCACTCCCGTGGCCACGATCCGCGCCTTCGTATGCCGGCACAACACATCCAGTTCCTGGGCCACGGCCGGCGACTTCAAGGCGGGGAAAATCAGCTCCTCGCAGGTGGAGGCCACGGCCAGACCGAGTTCCAGGGCCGGGCGGATTTGCTGTAAAGTGGCAATGACACTCGATGAAGCGGTATGCAGAATAACCTCGGGCTGCGCTTCACGGAAAAGTTCCTCCAGAGTAGGGCAGACATTCAGGCCGTCCAATCCGCCCAGGCCGGTCAGCTCCACGAGTGAGTGGCCGTATTTCTTGGGATCATTGTCCACTGCACCGACAATTTCCAGCCACGGCAACCCGGCGGCCAGCTTGAGCGATTCCAACCCGATGGGTCCCAGTCCGAACTGCGCGACTTTGATCTTCCTCATTTGGGGCAACTTGCCAGAAGGCGGCAATCGTGTCCATGGGAATACGGTTTTCGCGGGAGCCAGCGCCCTGCATTGACTCAGCCGGTGGCCGGCGGATGATGCCGGCAAGAATCGCATGAACCAGTCAATCAATCCTGCATTGTGTCTGCCGCCGGCGCGGCCGGCGATTGCTTGGGGTACGCGCACCTGGATCATGGGCATCCTCAACGTCACGCCCGATTCCTTTTTTGACGGTGGGTGCCACGATTCGCCAGCTGCAGCCGTCGAGCAGGCGCGGCGGATGGCTGCGGAAGGCGCAGACTGGATCGATATTGGCGCGGAGTCCAGCCGGCCCGGCGCGGCGCCCGTTCCGGCCGACGAGGAATTGCGTCGGCTCCTGCCGGTCGTCACCGGGGTGTGCGCGGCTTGCCCTGTGGCGGTTTCAGTCGACACTGTCAAGGCCTCGGTGGCCCGGGCGGCGCTTGCCGCCGGCGCAACCTGGGTCAACGACATCTGGGGCCTGCAGGGTGATCCGCAGATGGCCGCGGTCGTGGCGGAGGCCGGGGCGCATGTCGTCATCATGCACAACCAGCATGGCACCGCTTATCCTGACGGAGTCCTGGCCGGGATCAGCCGTTTTTTCGAAACCTCCGTGCGGCTCGCCACCCAAGCCGGGATCTCGCGTGACCGGCTGGTGCTCGATCCTGGCATCGGTTTCGGCAAGACCCCGGCGCAGAACCTCACGGTGCTGCGGTCACTCGGCGAATTGAAGCGCTATGGCCTGCCCGTGCTGCTCGGCGCGTCGCGCAAATCCGTCATCGGCCATGTGCTCGGCCTGCCGCCCGCGGAACGGCTGGAGGGCTCGCTGGCGACCACCGTCGCTGCGGTGGCGGCGGGCCTCGATGCCGTGCGGGTGCATGATGCGCGCGCGCATGTGCGCGCCGCCCGCGTGGCCGATGCACTCTACCGGATTTCCCATGGATAAAATCTTCATCAACGGTATCGTGTTGTTTGCGCGCCATGGCGTGCACCCGGAGGAGGCCGTGCTCGGCCAGCGTTTCATTTTTGACGTGGAGCTGCTCCTCGACCTGCGCCCGGCCGGGCAGTCGGACCAGCTCGACCAGACGGTCGACTATGGTGCGGTCATGGCGTGCATCAGCCGGGTGACCGAGGCGCGGCGCTGCCGGCTCCTTGAGGCGCTGGCGGAGGTGATCGTGCAGGAATTGTTTGCGGCTTTTCCAACGGTGCGCGCCGTGCGGCTCCGCATCAACAAGCCGTCGGCGCCAGTGCCGGGCATGTTTTCCTCGATGGGCATCGAGGTGCTGCGCGAACGATGATCCGCGGCTACCTCGGGCTGGGCAGCAACCTCGGTGACAAGCGCGGTCATCTCTCCGCCACGCTCGCCGCGCTT
>CAZBLQ010000220.1:0-3873 GCA_964492635.1 uncultured Oleiharenicola sp. | reverse complement strand
CCGGTCATCTCCAAGCTTGTCATTTCCAAGAGGTTTCCGACACTGCGCGAGATACCCATGAAGCAGCGCACCCTCTTGCGCGAGGTCTCCATCAAGGGCAACGCCCTGCACACCGGAGACGCCGTGCACATGACCTTCAAGCCCGCCCCCGCGAACCACGGCATCGTGTTCAAGCGCCTGGATCTGCACGGCCATCCCGAGCTGAAGCCCCGCATCGACCAGGTGACCGACCTCGTGCGCGCCACCACCATCCAGGTCGGCCACACCAAGCTGAACACCGTCGAGCATGTGCTCAGCGCGCTCAGCGGCTGCGGCATCGACAACTTGCTGATTGAAATCGACGCGAGCGAGCCGCCGATCATGGACGGTTCCGCGCGGCCCTTTGTGCAATTGATCCAGCAGGGCGAACCGGTGGAGCAGGACGCCGAGCGCGAATACTTTTCGCTGACCGACACAGTCTCGGTCGCGCGGGGCAATTCGTCGATCATCGCGCTGCCCTACGACGGTTTGAAGATCACCTGCACCTCGGCCGACGACCGGGGCATCCACACCCAGCACCTTTCGCTCGTCATCGACACCGAGACCTATGTCGCGCAGATCGCGGCCGCCCGGACCTTCACCATTTACGAGGACATCGAGGAGCTCATCAAGATGGGCAAGATCAAGGGCGGCAGCCTCGATTGCGCCGTGGTCATCAAGGGCGACAAGATCATCTCGAAGGAGCCGCTGCGCTTCGCCGACGAGTTCGTGCGCCACAAGATCCTGGATATCATCGGCGATATCACGCTGCTCGGCCTGCCGCTCAAGGCGCACATCGTCGCCACGCGGCCCGGCCACGCCGTCAACGCGGAGCTGACCAAGATCCTCTTCGAGAGATACGAGTCCTGGAAGAAGGGCGGCAGGAAGGCCGCCAAACCCGCCGCGCCCAAGGCCGACATCGCCACCGAGACGCAGCTCGATATCCGGCGCGTCCTCGACACGCTGCCGCACCGCTATCCGTTCGTGATGATCGACCGCGTGGTCGAGATGAACGACGACGGCCTGAGCGCGATCAAGAATGTCACGATCAACGAGCCGTATTTCCAAGGGCATTATCCCGGCAATCCCGTCATGCCCGGCGTGCTGCAGATCGAGGCCATGGCGCAGGCGGCCGGCATCCTCATGATCCGGCGCACCAGCATGGAGGGGAAGACCGCCCTTTTCATGAGCTGCGACAAGGTCAAGTGGCGCAAGCCGGTCCGTCCCGGCGACCAGTTGCTCATCAAGGTGAAGCTGACCAAGAGCCGCGGCGGCAAGATCGCCTGCGCCGAGGGCGAGTGCAGCGTCAACGGCCAGACCGTCTCGTCGGCCGAACTGATGTTTGCCGTCGTGGAGAGCAGCGAGGTCGACTGAGCGCCATGGCCCGGCAGGTTCATCTCACCGCCATCATCGAGCCCGGCGCGGAACTGGGCGACGACGTCGTAGTCGGCGCCTACGCCTATGTCGGCGCCAAGGCGATCATCGGCGCCGGCACGGTAATGCACCACCACGCCAACGTCGAGGGCCGCACCACCATCGGCCGCAAGAACGAGATTTTCCCCTTTGCCTGCGTTGGCACCAAGACGCACGACCTCAAGTTCAAGGGTGGCGAACCCGGCCTGATTGTCGGCGACCGCAATGTGTTTCGCGAGTACGTGAGTGTGCACGGCGCGACGAAGGACGGCGAGTTTACGCGGATGGGCGACGACAACGTGATGCTCGCCTACAGCCACATCGCGCACGACTGCGTCGTGGGCAATTTCCTCGTCATGAGCGCCCAGTCGGCCCTCGCGGGCCACGTGATGGTCGAGGATTACGTCAACATCGGGTGGGGCACGGGCGTCCATCAATTCTGCCGGCTCGGCACGCATGCCATGCTCGGTGGCATGTCGAAGATCGTGCAGGATGTACCGCCCTATGTCATTGCCGACGGCATTCCCGCCATTGCCCGCTCCATCAACAAGGTCGGCCTGGAACGGCACGGTTTCACGCTGGAGCAGCTCAATGCGGTGAAGCAGATTTTCCGGCTGGTCTATCGCGCCGGGCACAACCGCACGCAGTCGCTGGAGCGGTTGCGGGAGCACGCGCTCAGTGACACGCCGGAGTTCAAGCATTTCCTCGCCTTCGCCGACGCGAGTGAACGCGGCTTCATCACCAGCAAGTGAGGGGTGGGAGGAAAATAACTGATTGCCGCTTTTGCCGGCTGGAGGCGGGCTATTAGCCCCGCGAGGCATCGGCATCGCAATCGACAACCCGCGGGACTACTAGCACTACTCCGTTACGTTCCTGTGCCGCTGCCACACCCCGCCCTGACGGGCACCCCTCTCCAGAGGGGATTTCCTAGTGCCGTTTGAAGTCCCCTCTATCAAGAGGGGTGGCGCGCAGCGCCAGGGTGTGTTGGCTGTTCTTAACGGAGTAGTGCTAGTCCCGCCATGTTGCTTGGAACTGTTGTAAGGTGAGTGCTGTTCCGCTCTGTTGGCCAGCAGAGCACCCTACGTCGCCGTCTCGCCCAGTTGCCGCAGCAAATCGTAGCTGTAGAGCCCGGTGCGGTGCCCGTCGCTGAAATCAAACCGGATCGCGTAGTTGCCGATGCGCTCCCAGCCCGTCACCTCGACCCCCACGTAGTTCTTCGGCACTTCGCCGCCGTATTGGTTGCCGAAGATGTCGCGTTCACCCCGGGTCTCCGCACTCGGCGACGCGGCCCGCAAGGTGGCGAAGGAGTAAAAGCTCTCCTTGCCATCGTCCCAGCGGATGGCGACTTCCGCGCCGATGATCTGGACGTCCACGGGCGTGTGCATGACACAGCTATTAGGCAGGCGAGGGGGGAAGTGAAGCCCCGAAATCTTATACCAGTTACGGTTCGCTTTGAGCCTTTGTAGGGCTGCCGCTTGCGGCATGCCCACAGACCCGAATGGCGCGGCGCAAGCGCCGGCCCTGCTACAGTCCGGAAGCAATAGATAATTGGTATAACTTATCGGTTTCCGCAACCGCATCTCGGTCTTTCTGAGCTGCGTGTGTTCCTATTTCACTTACAGGCGCGGCGCCCGCATCATCATGGGCGGGCCGGAGCTTGGAGCGAAGACCGATGCTGCGCCCATATACCTTCTCATTTCGTTGTAGGGCGGGATCGCTGATCCCGCCGGTTATTCGAACGACGGCGGGGGCAGGCAACCCCGCCCTACAGACTCCTGGTTGTCAGTTGCGATGCCGGGCGCCTATCAGCCTTCGCCAAGGCTTCGGCCGACAAGTAGGCGCCTCGTTCGTTTTTCGTGTTTCTCGTGGCAATCCTCTGCCTTCTGTTTTCCGTCATCTGTTTTTGCGCTTTTTGTGGCCGATCCTTCGGCTGATCTAAGAACCCTCGTCCGGAATCCATGGTCTGTCGTCAGTAGTCCGTTCCTTGTCTATTGCTCCGGTTCCGGTTCGGCCGGCTTCACCGTCTTCTTGAGCCGGCGTTGGTAGGTCCGGTCGATCTCCTCGATCTCGGGCTCGGGAATGCGGGTGAAGGCGATGCGCATCGGCGCGTTCTGCGTGGCCCCGTGGGCGCCGCCAAGGTAGACCGTGTTTTTTCCGAACACCTTGTTGAGCTGGTCGACGGCGGAAAACAGCCGGTCGTGCGAGCGTTCCTTCTCCAGTTCAAACAGGTCGGGCGTGTGCATGCGCAGGTCCAGCAGGTGGGTGAGCATGAGGCCGATCTGCAGCGGGGCGCGTTTCCGGAATTCCGCCGGCCGCCGTTTCCACAACTGGTTCAGGGCGTGCGTAAGCTGGAGGGTGTCCTGTGTCTCGGTCAGCCGCAGATCGTCGCTCCAGCGGGTGTCGTCGCGGTATTGCACCGAGAGATGCAGGCCGCCGGCGCAG
>CAZBLQ010000219.1:0-3919 GCA_964492635.1 uncultured Oleiharenicola sp. | reverse complement strand
GGCGGTGACGGCGCCCTCGGCGACATCGGGTTCCAGAATGTTTCCAAGGTGATCCTGCAAAACCGCCCGAACGTGAAGATGCTCATGCTCGACACACAGGTCTACTCCAACACCGGCGGGCAGAATTCCGATTCCTCCACGATGCTCGGCGGCTACGACATGAACCAGTTCGGCGTGGCGTCCCAAGGCAAGCTCATTGAAAAAAAGAACGTCGCCGAGGCTTTCACCAGCGGTCATGGCTCGCCGTTTGTCGCGCAGGTTTCGATGGCGAATGCTGCCAAGCTCTACAAGGCGATCCTCGACGGCCTCGAATACCGCGGCACCGCGTTCTTCCAGGCCTACACCACCTGCCAGCCCGAGCACGGAGTCGGCGATAACATGAGCGCCGACCAGGCGAAGATGGTGCGTGACGCGCGCGGCATGCCGGAGTTCATCTTCAACCCGCGCCGGGGTGAATCCTCGCAGGAGGCCTTTGACCTGAAAGGCAACCCGAGCATGGACCGCGATTGGTGGCACACCAAATATGCGTCGACCGGCGAGGAATATGTTTTTGGCGTCGCCCACTGGGCCATCACCGAAGGCCGGTTCCGGAAGCATGTGAAACCGATCAAGGAAGAAGACGCGGCCAAACTCACGCCGCTCGACGACCAGTTGCTCTTCATCACCCAGGACGATGTCATCCACCGCCGTGTGTTTGACCCGGCCCACCGGAGTTTCGTGAAGAACTTCGGCTGCTTCATCAAGTCCGAGGAACAGGGGAAGATGAAATATTATGCCGTGACGCGGCAAATGGTCCTGTTCGGTGTCGAACGCCGCAAGGCGTGGCGGATGCTCCAGAGCAAGGCCGGCGTGGTGAACAAGGACTACCTCGCGCAGAAAGCCCTGCTCGCCAAAATCGACAAGGGGGAACTTCCGCTGGCTGACGCAAAGGGCCGCGTCCGTGAACTGCTTGCCACCGAACTCGCCGCAGTGAAATAAGTTTACGCACGGCAGTGAAACTACACACCCTGCCTTGTCGGGCACCCCTCTTCATAGAGGGGACTCCAGCTGCGTGAGTTTGAATCCCCTCTATCAAGAGGGGTGGCGCACAGCGCCGGGGTGTGCTGATTCGCCAAACGGAGATCTGTAATCATTGAGACGGCATGCCGCAAGCGGCAGCCCTACATAATCCAAAACGAATCACAACTCCGCCATTGCCACAACGCCGGTTCGGGCTCCGTGTCGGTGTTTCCGATGCTGCGCCACATGATCAATCCCGGGTTGGAGCTGCGGCGGTTGCAGCCGCCGGATGCCGGGGCTTTGTTTGCCGTCGTCGACGCGAACCGGGCTGCCTTGCGCGTGTGGCTGCCCTGGGTGGATGCGACCAAAAAGCCTTCGGATACGGAGAAGTATATCGCCGAGACGCAGCGTGATTTCGCGGAAACCCGCGCGTTTACCTGCGGCATCTGGTCTTCGGGCCGGCTGGTGGGTGTCATCGGCCACAACCGCATCGACTGGGCCCAGCGCATCGGCTTTCCGGCCTACTGGCTCGTGCCGGAAGTGGAAGGCCGGGGTATCATGACGCAGTGCTGCCGGGCCGTGATCGAGAACGCTTTCTCAGAACTCCAGCTCAACCGGCTTCTGCTTGCCGTCGCCACCGGCAATGTCCGCGCGCAGAAAATTCCCGAGAAACTGGGCTTCACCAAGGTGAGCACGCTGCGCAAGGCCGAGTGGTTGTACGACCACCACGTGGACCATTTTATCTACAGTTTGGCCAAACCGGAGGCCCAAAAATTGTAGGGTGTGGTCCGAGGGTTTAATTCCGTTTTCTGGAGTTAATCCTGTTTCCCCGGGCTTTATTTCTGTTTTCGAGACCCGGTCCCACAAAACCAGGTCTCTTTATTGCCTTAATTGAAACGTTGCCCGCAGCGACGCGAGTCTTGAGGTTGGAGCCGGGACGGTCCTACGTTCCCTCGATGACCAAGAAACAGACAGCCGCTGCGATGCAAAGATAGCGCCTATGTCCCACGTCTTCATCTCCTATGCACGCTCGACCGCCAAACAGGCGCAGCAGGTCGCCTCAGTTCTGCGCGCCCTTGGACACGAGGTGTGGCTTGATGATGCAATCCCAGCGCACCGCGCCTACGCCGAGGTAATCGAAGAACGCCTGCGCGAGGCCAAGGCCGTGGTCGTCATCTGGTCGGCTGATGCGGCAAAGTCCGAGTGGGTGCGTTCCGAGGCCGACCGGGCTAGAACCACCCGCAAGCTCGTCCAGTTGACTGTCGACGGAGCCGTGCTGCCGATGCCCTTCGACCAGATTCAGTGCGCCAATCTCACTGGCTGGCAGGGCGACCCGACGACAGCCGGTTGGAAACAGGTGGCCGCGAGCGTGGCCGTGCTACTGGGAGGTCCGGCCCCAGCCAGGGAGTCCGGCCAACCGCGCTCCACCCCGCCACTGTCCGCCGCGCCCGACAAATATACCGTCGCTGTCGCACCCTTCACCGATCCCGCCGGGGTCGCCGCGAGCGACGACTTCGCCGAGGGATTGGTCGCCGAGATCACCACAGCGCTCTCCCGTTTTCCCGTCCTGCAGGTCGTGGACTCCGGTCCCGCGGTGGTGGCGCGTTACCTGCTCGAGGGAAGCATCCGGCGCTCCGGGCCGCGCGTGCGAATCAACGTCCAATTGCGCGACGCCGCGCTGGGCCAGCGGATCTGGGTCGAGCGGTTCGACCGTGCGCTGGAAGATCCCTTCACCGTGCAGGATGACGTGGCGAGCGTGGTGGTGGGCTCCGTGGAAACGGCCATCCTCGGGCACGAGACCCGCCGCATCGCCGCCAAGCCCATCGAAAGCCTTTCGCCGCATGAGTTGTGGTTGCGGGCCCGGGAGACCATTCGCCGGGCCGGACTCGCGCAGGTGGACGAGATTGAGGCGCTGAGCGAATCCGCCGTCGCACTTGATCCCCGTTACGGTCGTGGCCTCGCGTTCCTGGCGACTGCCTTGGGTTTTCGCATCGCCTTTGCCGGCCCGGACGCCGACATGACACAGTTCCGGGCGCGGTTCACGGACACGGTCAACCGCGCAATGGTGGCCGAGACGGACGACCCGGAAGTGATGGTATTCGTGGCCGAAGCGCTGCTGCTGGCGGAAGCCGACATGGTGGTCGCCCGCGCACTCGTGGACCGGGCGGTGAAGATGAATCCGGCCCTCTCGGTCGGCTGGGACATATCCGGCAACATCCGCATGCAGGGCGGCGAATACGAGGTTGCGTTCGCCCACTACGAACGCTGCCTGCGGCTGGACCCGAAATCGCCGTGGCGGACCTACGTGTGGCCGAGTATGGCCGGATGCCTGGTCGCCATGGGACGGTTCGACGAGGCAATCGTGCTCGCCAAGGAAGGTCTGCAGATCGGGCCGAACAACCCTTGGGCAGCAGTCATCCTATTTGCGGCCCTAGTCCACTCTGGTCGCATCGGCGAAGCCCGCTCTGCCCTCGCCCAGTTCGATCCAAGGCAGGCCGGAGTCTTCCGATCCAGCCAGTTCGGGCCCAAGTTGACCGGGATAATCTCCGAGGCGCTGAAGCTCGCCGATTGGGGAAACAGAATTGACTCCAGCGATGCCATGAGGCCCAGCCCGGCATCAATCACTTCCGTGGTACGGAAAAACAGAATCAATCCGGACGACTAAGGGCGGGGTCGTGTTCAGTTACTTCGTCTCCGTGTTTTCGAAGACGGGTTTCTCCAGCGCAGGTTTGCCACCGATGTAGTGGCTGAGCCAGCTCTGCATTTCCCAGTGCCAGTAGATTGCGTTCTGCGGCTTGAGCACCCAGTGGTTCTCGTTCGGGAAAATCAGGAGGCGCGATGGCACGCCCATCGACTGCAGCACGCCGTAGAGTTCGAGGCCGTTGCCGTAGGGCACCCGGTAGTCCAGCTCGTTATTGAT
>CAZBLQ010000218.1:0-3929 GCA_964492635.1 uncultured Oleiharenicola sp. | reverse complement strand
AGGCCTTCCTCAGCTTCCTCGGCCTCGGCGTGCAGCCGCCGATGAGCTCGTGGGGGACGCTCATCAAGGACGGCGCGGAAAAAATGGAGGAATTCCCGTGGCTGTTGCTTTTCCCCGGCACCATTTTCTCCCTGACGCTTTTTTCCCTCAACTTCCTCGGCGACGGACTGCGCGACGCCCTGGATGTACGGGCTGCCAAGGATTAGACTGGAACCTGCCTTTCGCGGCGGTTTCTGTGTATTTTCCGTCTGGCCTCCGTTCCAGGTTATCTGTCATCTGCTTGCCTCGCCGTCGTCCCGGAATTCAGGACGAAGGCGGGTCATTTTCCCTCCGTCTCCATGCTCCGTCGCTTCCGCCCCTATCTCCGCTATCTCCGGTCGAACCGCGGCACGCTCATCGCCGGGATTTTCTACGGGCTGCTCTTCGGCGCAACCAGCGGCCTCGGCCTGCCGACGCTGATCAAGTTTGTCTTTCCGGTGATCTTCGACCCCGCCGGGGAGCGCATGTCGTTGGGCGATGTGGTCCTCATTGCCGGCACCGTGCCGATGCTGTTTCTTGTGCGCGCCGTCAGCAGCTACCTCAACAGTTACTACGTGCAGCTGACGGGCGTGCGCATCCTCGAGGCCGTGCGGCTTGACTACTTCCGCAAGCTCCAGTTGCTGCCCCTCTCCTTCCTGCAACGCGAATCCAGTGGCGATTTGCTCTCGCGTGGCGTCGCCGACACCTCCCAGTTGCAGTCCACTCTCACTCTGATTGCCAACGACGGCGTCAAGCAACCCATGGTATTGATCGGCGCGATCGGCTTTCTTGTTTTGCAGGCGTTTCCCAAGGTCGCCCACTGGCTGGGCATAGCTTCCCAGGCCGGGGACGACCCCCGGGGCGCCCTGACGGTGCTGGTCTGCCTGGTCATCGTGCCGCTGACCGTGCTGCCGGTGCATTACGTGGGCAAGAAGGTCGTGCATCGGGCCCGACAGGTGCAGGATCAGTTGGGGGATGTTTCTTCCCAGTTGAACGAAAATCTGTCCGCCGCCCGCGAGGTTCGCGCCTTTGGTCTCGAGGAGCGTGAAACGGCGCGGTTCGGCCGGTCGACGAACCGGCTGGTGGTCGCACAGATGAAGGTGGTGAAATATGCACAGGCCCTGACTCCCGTCATCGAGCTTCTTTCCGCCATCGGCATTGCTGTCACGCTGGTCTTTGCCTACAATGTCGGGGTGAAGCTGGAGACCTTTCTCGCGATCATCGTGGCGCTCTACATGTGCTACGAGCCGATCAAGAAACTCGGCTACCTCAACAGCGAGCTCAACCGCGGCGCCGCCTCGCTCGCCCGTCTCGAATACGTCCTCGACCAACCGCTCACCATCACCGACCCCGCCGACCCGGTCGAGATCGCCCGGCTGGAGGGCCGGATCGCCTACCAAAACGTGACCTTTGCCTACGGCGAATCGCCCGCGTTGCGGGAGGTCAATGTTTCGATCCCGGCCGGGACGGTTTGCGCCCTCGTCGGCCCGAGTGGCGCGGGCAAGAGCACCTTCGCGAACCTTGTGCCGCGCTTCTTCGAGGTTGGCGCCGGTGGCGTCAGCATCGACGGCATCGATGTCCGCGCCATGCGGCTGGCCGATCTCCGCCGGAACATCGCCCTCGTCTCCCAGGAGCCGGTGCTCTTCAACGATACCATCTACAACAACCTCGCCCTCGGCGCCGAACGGGCCTCGCGCGACGAGATCATGGCGGCGGCCGGTGCCGCCCATGCCGATGAGTTCATCCGCAGCCTGCCGCAGGGTTACGACACGATGGTCGGCGAGCGCGGCGCCCTGCTTTCCGGCGGCCAGAAGCAGCGCATCGCCATCGCGCGCGCCTTCCTGCGCAACGCGCCCATCCTCATCCTCGACGAGGCCACCAGCGCACTCGACTCCGACAGCGAGGCGGCCGTGCAGGACGCCCTCCGCAAACTCGTTGTGGGCAAGACCGTGCTCATCATCGCCCACCGTTTCAGCACGATCCGCGATGCGTCGATGATCCTCGTCTTCGACAAAGGCGAGATTGTGGCGCAGGGCACTCACGCCTCGCTATACGCGGGCAACGCCCTCTACAAATCACTCTACGACCGCCAGCAGGGCAACAGCAGCACCTGAAGCGGAATATTTGACCACGGATAACACGGATGCGGACGGATGCAGACCAATACTTATTTTGCAGGGCGGGGTCAGCGACCCCGCCCTGCTACAATTCTCTCCGTGATAATTCGTGAAATCCGTGGTTAACAAAATGTCTTCCGAGCCCAAAGAATTCAGTCGCGCTGAGGAAAATCTCATCGCCGGTTTTCGCGAGGTGCCGGAAGACAAGAGCCGCTCGAAGCGTCGCAAGACCACCAACCTCGCCGCCGTCATCGACGAACTTCTGGTCAAGTATCGGATCAGCCACGATTCGCTCGAGCACAGCATCCGGGAGAAATGGCCGGAGCTGGTCGGTGTCGCCAACGCCACCTACTCCCACCCGGTCGTGGTCGAGCGGGGACTGCTGGTCGTCCTTGTGTCGCACGCCGTCGTCCGCAACGAACTGTTTCTTCACCGCCAGACCATTGTCGAAAAACTCCGGAAGCTGCCTGGCTGCGCTGACATCAGGGGGGTGGCGCTCAGAGCCGGTTGAAGCCGCTCAGTCCAATCACAGTTATGAAAGCCTACTCCATTTATTGCCTGCTTCTCCTTAACGGTTTGTCCGTTCATGCATCGGAACGAGTAGCCGTTGCAGCCAACGATTCGCGAATCGCATACATGGGGCGCATCGAATTGTCGGAGCAAAAAGCGCGGATGGGCTTCCCGGGCATTACCGTCCGCTTCGCCTATCGGGGTCCGGCGCCGGTCCTCAAGCTGACCGGCGACAATCCGAACTGCTTCTTCAACCTGTCGTGCAACGGCTGGGATCCGGTTCTCATTCACCTTAAGCAGGGCGAAAGCGAAATTGCGCTGCCGACCGGCGTCGCGCCGGCCAGCGGCTGGGTGGTCGAACTGGTCCGGCGGACGGAATCATGGATGGGCACGGCTTCATTCGACGGCCTGCTGCTGCCGGCCGGGTGCGAACTGCTGGCGCCGCCTGCCTGGCCGGCGCGCAAGCTGACGTTCATCGGCGATTCGCTCACCTGCGGCGAGGACGACGAATGCTTCCCGCCGGAGAACGACCGCACCCCGCGCACCACCAATATCACCCGGTCCTACGGCATGCTGCTCGCGAAGTGGCTCGGTACGCAGGTGCATATCGTCGCCTACGGCGGCCGCGGCCTCGTGCGCAATTGGGACGGCCGGCGCGACGTGAACACGGTGCCCGTCTTCTTCGAGCGCGCCCTGCCCGATGATCCTGATTCAAAATGGGATCACACGCACTACCAGCCGGACGTCATCGTCATCAACGACGGCACGGATCATGACAAGGACATCATGCCCCAAGCGGAATTGACCGAAGCCTATGCCGCATTCGTCGCGCGTGTCCGCGCAGTGCATCCCAAGGCTTGGATTTTGATCAGCGAAAGCGGCTTTCACCCCGATGCCGCCAGCGGCCGGCCGACGGTCATGCGCGAGGAAATGCTGAAGACGCTGAACGCCGTCATCTCCCGCCGACACGCCGCCGGCGACGACCGCATCCGGCTGGTGCGCTGCGGCTACTTTCCCAGCACGCCGGCCAACCCGCACATCGTGGCCTTTCAGCAGGAGCAAATCGCGCTCACTTTTCTCGGTCCAATCAAGGAAGTGACCGGCTGGTAAGGGTTCAGCAGCGCGCCAGCCTGTCCCACTTAACTTCCGCAAAAATTATACTTGCACGGCGGGCGTGCCGTTTAGTTAATGGCCACTTGCGTTAGTGAAGGCCTGCTGGTCGCAGGTCTCCACCACGGTCAGTCCGGGCAACCGGACGATAACGGTGCCGCCGGCCCTCCAAAA
>CAZBLQ010000217.1:0-4007 GCA_964492635.1 uncultured Oleiharenicola sp. | reverse complement strand
TCTCCGACACGAATGGCAACCTCGCCAGTTGGCGGATGGGGGTCGAGCCGTTCACATCCACGAGTCCATCCTGGCTATCCATCTCCGGAAGTCTCCAGAACGGATCCGCGAGTATGACGTTCCCCGTCTCCGGCACTTACATGCTTAGACTTGAAGTCCAAGACAGCTTGGGTGCGTCGGCGTTTGTTGAGCGACAGGTTAACGTGACCTCGTCGTCGGCCCCTTCGATCACCAGTTTTACAACCCCGAGTGGAGGCACTGGTGCAACCTTTAGTTATACAATCACCGCCACCAATTCGCCGACCAGTTACGGCGCCAGCGGCTTGCCGCCGGGCCTCTCGTTGAGTGGTGCCACCATCAGCGGCCTGCCCAGTCAGGCCGGCGTTTATGCAGCTACGATTAGCGCGAGCAACGGCATGGGCACCGGCAGCGCGACGGTCACATTTACGATCACGTCCAGTGTCCTGACGGCAAATATTTCGATGCCGGCGGCGGTCGTGGTCCCGACCTCGGGTTCCTTGAGCCAAAATATTTCGTTCACCGGGTTCAGCTCCCTCGGTAATCTGACGCAATACAAGTATACTATTCTCAACCCCAATGGGACCGCGCTGAGTTCGATCGGCTGGACTCCGTTTTCCGCCACCACAACCTCGGTGTGGGTAAATAGCGGCTATTGGAACAACCAGTGGGTCTCCAGTGGCTACTGGGGCTCGGTCTGGGTAAATACTACGTGGGTGCCCGGCCCCTGGGACTGTGTATCGGCGACAGGTATCAACATGGATTTGTTTAACACATGGCCTCAGCGCGGATATCCAAGTCAAACCGTTTACGCTCCTGATGGCTCAGCGTGCCAAGTCTCAGACTACCTTGTCGGGCCATTCAATTTTTATCAATACCCCGGCCACTATGACGGTCACTGGGATAGCGAATGGGTGGATACCAGCGGCTGGGTCTACCAGTGGGTCGACACCAGTGGCTGGAATACGCAGACAACCATGCAACCGGTCACTAATGGTTCGGCCTCCACGTCCGTTGCCATCACGCCGGCCACCGTCTTGGGCACCTACAAGGTGACGCTGGATGTCCAGACCGCGACCAGCCAAACCTACACGGTCTGGCAAACCTACATCGCAGCGGCACCACCCAGTTCTCCGACGGCGACTGCTGCGACAAGTCTGTTTGGCACGGGGTTCACCGCGAATTGGGGCAGTGTAGTTGGAGCGACTGGCTATCGGCTGGATGTATCGATGAACAGCGGTTTCACGAGTTTTGTGGCAGGCTACCAGGATCGCGATGTCGGCACGGCCACGACCTTTGCCGTTGGCGGGCTGGCATCGAACACGACCTATTTCTACCGGATGCGCGCGGTTGGTCCGGGCGGAACCAGCGGCAACTCGAATGTCGTTCAATTGACGACGCTGCCCATCATCACCACCCAGCCGGCATCGCAAGTGGCGGTGGCGACCACGACTGTTACCTTCAGCGTTGTCGTGAGTCCCGGCACGGCGCCGCTAACTTACCAGTGGCGGAAGGGCACCGGCAATCTCGTCAACGGGGGCAACGTTTCCGGGGCCACCAGTGCGAGTTTGGTGCTGACAAGCGTGCTGGCCGTTGACGCCGGCAGTTATTCCGTGGTCGTGACCAACAACGCCACGGGATCGGTCACGAGCAATGCAGCCACGCTGACGATAGGCGTCATCGATCTTCAGGTGCATCGGCCGCAATAACCACCCACCAGCATTGCGCGCCCTAACTGGGACGAGCTCTACCGATTTAAAATCCATTTTTTCTACTTATGTTCGACTCGAACTTCATCCATCGACCTTTCGGCGACCGTATCGCTGGACTATCAATCAGGCACACCTTGTGGCGGTCGGGCGCAATCATGCTCGGCGTGCTTCTATGCGGAAGATCCGGTCGTGCCGCCGACTGGTCGTGCAGCTTCGAAGCTGCCGAAGGATACATCAGCGAACAATCCGTCTCCAACTCAGTCGTTGGTGTGTTGGGTGGCACGGTTGTTGTCATGCGTGGCGATGCCGCGGAAGGGCAGCAATTCATTCGTTACACCCCGCAGTTGCAGGATAATGCTCTCATGCTGACGCTGGGCAGCGAAAGCCCCACCACCCGCGAGCGCTTGATCCGGTTTGCGTTTCGTTTGGTGGGGGATCCCGAAAAGACCCGGCTCGTGCTCTCTTGTGGCCAGACGGTGGCGCTTCGGCCAATTGCAGGCGCGGTCGAGTTGGAGGTCGGCGACAAGCCGCCCCAGCGTTTCACCATTTCCGCTCCGAACGGTGCGTGGGTTGGCGTTGCGATCGACGAACACACCTCGGACCAAACGTGGGATTTGTCGGTTGGTGCAACGGTCATTGCCCGCGGATTGGCGATGCAGAGTTCCGCCACGCTCCCTTCCAATCTGCTAATTTTTGCGGACGGCTCTTTGGATTTGGATGCGATTCACGTTACGGTTACGGACGCCGCCGGCACGGTGGTGGCGGCGGGATTGGATCAGGTTGGGGGAAACCTAACCAAGAGCCCGGGTCAATCCGGTTCAAAATCCGATCCGGTGGCGCGGGGCGATGAAGCGGTCTCGCGGGCGTTGGGCTATGCGAAAGCGGGCGAACTGGATTCGGCTGAAAGCATTGTCGCGATCTCGAGTGCCGAATCGCCAGACACGTCGGCCTGGCATCTTGATGTGGCGGCCAGGCTTTCAGCCGTGGCCTATGCGCTCCACGACGACGGCCACTATGCATCATCGATCGTGCTCGGCGCAGAAGTGCTGCGTCATCTCCAGTTAGCGGACCAGAAGTTTTCTGGGACGGAAAACAAGGTTCTTCCGGCGGCGAGCGCATTCATGGCGGCCAGAATCAATGATAAGATCCTGAATAATCCCCAGGAGGCCCAGCGACAGTATCAACGGGTGCTGGGCATCGATGCCAGCCATGGCGGGGCGCAGGAAGCCTTGGATCAAATCGCGAGCAAGGTCGGAAAACCGGCCAATCCCAAGTCCGGTGCAACCAAGGGAGGCTGACCATGACTCGATCAATTATGTCCGCAGCGAGAATCGCAGCTTGCGTCGCCAGTGTTGTGCTGATCGCAACGATCGCAGTCGCGCAAGAGGGCGCGCCAGTCACGGTATATTTTTCCGGATCGGCGGCCGCTTTGAATACGGCACTGGTGGATCAGCAAACGACCCTGTCATTTTCGATGACCGAGGCGGCGAATTCTTCGAATCCTGCGGTGACGCCGCGCATCCGCACGGCGAGCACGATCGTGTTTCCGACCGGAGGACTGCAGGTGCAGACGATGTGGGTGGACGCCCGCATGGAAGTCGGCCGGACCTATACCATGTCCGTCAACTATGGGAGCAATCCGGCGACTGTAAATTCGGGAAGCTGCGCCTTCACGCTCAAGCCGCCCGCCGGATACAAGATCGAGATTGAAGACGTTATCCGCAGCACTTATTTCAGCGCCGCGCATCTGGGCGCGTATTCGGTCCGTATCCTACCTGCGGTCGAGGAAACACCGATCCGGGCCGGCACCGCGCAACACATGTCGAATGGACACCTGAACTGGGGCGTGTCCTTGGGCAGTCTGCCAAACGGCAGCTCGGCCGGTTCGCTCATGGTCATCGATTCTGGTTTCAGTTCCGACTGGTCGGCCCTCGTCACGCCGACGCGTCTGAGCTATTCGGCTCCTGCTTCCTCTGGCATTGGCATCTACAAGTCACCCTCCACCGCCAGCTGGCCCGAGATTCCCGGTGCGTTGCGGCAGGTATTCTCCGGCGAGGTGCTGGCCGACATCGTCACTCTCCCCAACACGGTCTCCCCGGCTCCCTCCACCGCTTACGAGATCAGACTGTATGCCCGGTCAGCGGTTGACCCTCTCAGCACAGGATTTCCCTACGGAATCACCGGGAGTCCATTCGTGGTTTACAAGATCGAGCAGATCGGAACCGGGAATAAACTCCAGATTACGAGCAAGACTTACAACGGCGGCTATCCGGCCAG
>CAZBLQ010000216.1:0-4046 GCA_964492635.1 uncultured Oleiharenicola sp. | reverse complement strand
GGCGCTGGCCGGATTGATCGAACTGTGGCAGGAGCCCTTGCTGCGTTTCGTGTACCGTTATGTGCAAAGCGAGGCAGAGGCGCGGGAAATCGTGCATGAGGCTTTTGTGCGGGTGCATTCCCAGCGGGCGAAGTATCACGGCGGCCAATCGTTCCGGTCCTGGATGCTGACGATCGCGGCCAACCTCGCGCGCAACCGGCGCCGGTGGTGGCGCCGGCATCCGTCGATGGCGTGGCTGAGGGGGAACGACGGCGAAACCCCGGCGCCCGAGTCGGTGTGCCCCGCCCTGTCCCCAGATCACGCTCTGATGCAAAGCGAGCGCGTGCGGGCCGTGCGGGCGGCGGTGGAGATGCTGCCACATGAATTGAAGGTCACGCTGCTGCTCCACGAATATGAGGACCTGGGCTATCGTGAGATTGCGGCCGTGCTGGGCTGTTCAGAGCGCGGGGTGGAGACGCGGCTGACGCAGGCCCGCAAACGGATGCGGGCGGAGCTGGGAGAATTTCTGCGCGCCGAGGCAGGACCCGTGGTCGTGGCCGCGCATTAAGCCACGCGGGCTAGGGACAACCCGGTTGACGTTGCTCTGAATCGTTCGCTAGATCCTCTTCCCGAGGCTTGCGTGGCCTGACGTCTGACATCTACCGTCTGGGAATCTGTCCTCTGATTTCTGAATCCCGCCATGCCACTCCCGACCAAGGAAGCCGCCGCCGCCCTGCTTCAAGGGCACGTTCGCGATGAATATCAAAGGCATCATGCCCTGATGGTCGCGACCGCCATGGAGGGCTATGCATTGCATCTCGGGGAGGATCCGCTGCTTTGGCATGTCACCGGCCTGCTTCACGACATCGACTTTGGCGAGCACCCCGACATCCATCCCGCCCCGTCGCTGCAATGGTTCAAGGACTGGGGCTATCCCGATGAGTTGATCCATGCCGTCGAGTCGCATGCGTACGGCTACCACGGCTTCACCACGCTCCCGCAGACTAAGCTCGCCGCCGCCCTGGTCGCGTGCGACGAGATCAGCGGCATATTCTATGCCTACCGGAAGATGAACCCTGTCCGTTACGGCGATATGAAGCCCGGCTCCATCAAGAAGAAGTTCAAGGACTCGGGCTTCGCCGCGAAGATTGACCGCGCCACCATCCAGATGGGCTGCGACAAACTGGGCGTACCGCTCGACGACCACATCGCCAATCTGATCCGCTTCTTTGCCCCGCTGGAATAAGATTGGTGACCGCGCAGAGGGAGTCAGAACCAGCCAATGGGTCATGGCCTGGCTCACAACTGAAACTACTGGTCAGACCTGAATCACGATCCGGCAGATCAAGGTTTCCGTGTCTCGTCCCTTCCGGTTTGATCGGGTTGCGGAGATTTATTTTCCGTCGGCAGCGCAACGGCCGAGCCCGGGTGCTGCGCCACGAACCGGAATACCAGGGTGGTGGCCACGGTCAGCACCGCCACGGTCCGGGCCAGCTGGTCGCCGTGCCAGAGGCCTGCAAACCAGTCCTGAAACTCGTCGGCCAGCTCATTTGCCTTGCCGCCCATCACCCGCAACTCGTGCAGATATTTCTTGTTGGCCAGGGAATCGCCCAGCAGCGGATCGACCGTCGCAGGCCGGGCCGTCAGGTAGATCACGAGCGCACTGCCCAAACCCAGCAGCAACAGCAGGACGCTGATTCGATTTATTTTTCTTTGGTTCAACCGGCCTGAAACTGCCGGCCGACCCGGTGCACCTCAATGGTTTTGTGGCCGGTGCCGGGTGCGGGGTCCACGCCAGCCGGAGAGCTTTGCAGTTGCCGGGAACGAGCTGGACAATTATTCCACCTTTAGACGTCCGGGACGTCCCCGGCCGGCTTCAACCCCCAAACTCCCCACATCATGCTGCCCATGCTCTTCCTCCTGTGTTATCTTGCAGTGATCGTCTTCGTTATAGCCGCCTTCTGGAAGGTGTTCTCCAAGGCCGGCCACCCGGGCTGGGCAGCCATTATCCCGATTTATAATATCTACATCATGCTGAAGATCGCCGGCCGCCCGGGTTGGTGGCTGCTGTTGTTCCTGATCCCGCTGGTCAATCTGATCATCGCCATCCTCGTCGCCATCGATATTGCCAAATCATTTGGCAAGGGCACCGGGTTCGGACTCGGACTCGCGTTCCTCGGTTTCATTTTTTATCCGATCCTCGGCTTCGGCAGCGCTACCTATAGTGGCCCGTCGGTTAAAAGCTGACCCGGTCCCCGTCCCTTACGACGAGAACCAGTACGAGATTTTCACCAGGAACTGGTTGTTTGGCCGCTGGTGCCGGAGCCCGCTGAGCGCCGACCACGCGTCCTCGCTCTTGGCCGCTTCCGCACCCTCGCGTTGTTGCGACCAGACCAGATAAAGCACCGAGCCGCGCCGGTATTCCCACTTGAACACCAGATTCGAGTGAAAGCTGGCGTCGTTGCCGTCGGGATCACCGAACTGGTAGTCGGCCCGGCCATCGCCATTCTCATCGAACGTGTAGAGTCCGCCCGCCAGCGTCGCGGGCAGCACGGCGCCGAAGCGTTGCGCATAAGCGGCCGCCTCGGGCGCCAGCACGCGGCGAAAGGCCGCATAGCGCACCGTCGAGCCGAAGGGATTGCCGTAATACTGCAGGCTGATCTCCGGACGGAGATTCCATTCCGCGCGAAACGACAGCGAGCGCGACCGGCCCTCCAGGTGCGACACGAACCAGCCCGCGGAACCGTTGACCGGCGTAAGCGGAACATAGCGCTGCCGGTCGGTCTGGCTGGTCGCATCGGCCGTGAGCGAGAGTTGCAGCGCCGGCACCGGCCGGAAGCTGATCTTGCCGCCATAGCCGGTGAAGCTGGAAACACCGTACCGCGCCTGGGTGCCCTTGGCATAAAGATTGCCCCAGAGCCGCCGGCTGTCGTCGGTGTTCACGGAGCCGGACCAGCTCCAACTTCCCGGCACGTGCAGCATGGGACCGCCCCGCAGCGCCACCGGATCGCGCCCCTCGCCTTGCGCGCTCAGCGAGGCAAACATGTTCCACTTGTTTTTGAATTCCGCCGAGGCATCGAGCTCCAGTGCGGAACCGAGGAACTCATTCCGCGTGGTCCAGGCATTTTTCTGGTCCAGCTCAACGGCGTAACTGCGATACCAGGAGGCCGGGTTCTTTTCCACATAGGAGACCGAGCTGCCCTGTTCGAACCGGTCGGCCTGCGCCAGATAGCCGAGATCATTGAGCTCCAAGCCGGGACTTTTCATGGTCAGTTCCTCATACCAGCGCCAGTGGCCCTGACTCGCCTTGCCGGCCTTCAGCCAGAAACCACCACCTGAAAGATTATCCCTGGTCGGGTCGTACTCACTGCTGCCGTCAATCGGCCGTTGATAATAACGCGCCGAACTCAACTGCAGACGGCTGATGGCGCGGGGATCGCCGCGGACCATGCTCCCCACGGCCACGGCGTGGAGAAAATACTCCCGGTCCGCCCAGTAATGCGACACATCCATACCAGCCACCGTGGCCTGCGTCGCCATCTGCGCGGCAAGTTCATCCGAGGGCATGCTGCGCCTCACCTGCGTGATGATGCCGCCGACCAGGGTATCGCCGTGACGAAAATCCTGCTGGCCGCGCAACACGGCCTGCATCGCCTGCGGGGCCACCGCGACCCGCCTCGTCCCGAGACTGTCGGTGACCAGGACCTCCTCCCGGTCCGTGACTGCGCCGAGCAGGCCGAACGAGAATCCCTGCCCGGTCTTGCCCGACACTTTCAACGCGCCCAGCAGAGTGGTGGATTCCGGCATGGTTCCCACAACCCCGCCCGGGTAATACGACGGCGGCTGGCCGATGCGCCGCGAATAGAACAGCGCGTCGTCGTTGAATGCAAAATTGAAGATGTCACTGCCCTCGAGAAAAAGCGGGCGTTTCTCGGTCAGGAAGGTCTCGAACGCCGTCAGGTTCATCACGGACGGATCGGCCTCGACCTGGCCGAAGTCCGGCAGCAATGAGGCGTCGAGGGTGATGTTGCTCGTGAGGCCGAGCTTGGCGTCGAGCCCGGCCCGGA
>CAZBLQ010000215.1:0-4083 GCA_964492635.1 uncultured Oleiharenicola sp. | reverse complement strand
TCAGGCCCGGTTCTTTTTCAGGCTGCGTCCGCTTTTCGTCTCCGCACTCTTTGCAACTGGCGTGGCGGGTCCGTCAATTTTTCCCTCGAGCAGATAGGTGCGGATTCTGCCGAGCCCTTTGCACTGAATGGTGCCGCGCTCGGTGAGTTTGAATCTCTCCCTGAGCAATTCGCCCGTGCTGCCGGAGACGTTGATGCGGTTGGTCAGGCCGGTGGCTTGCATGCGATGCGCGAGATTGACGGTCGCGCCCCACAGGTCGTAGGTGAATTTCCTGCGCCCGATGACGCCGGCCACCACCGGTCCGGAGTTGATTCCGATGCGGAGGGCGAGGTTGGTCCCGCGCTCGCGATTGAGGCTGGCCAGGGCCGGGAGCATCTCCAACGCCATCTCGGCCACTGCTTCGGCGTGGTTGGCGCGGGGCTCCGGCAGTCCGCCGACCACGAGGTAGCTGTCGCCGATGGTCTTGATCTTTTCCAGGCCATGCCGCCCGGCGATATGATCGAAGCGGGAGAAAAGGTCGTTGAGCAGGGTGACCAGCTCCTGCGGATCCGTGTGGTTCGCGAGGGTGATGAAATCGACCAGGTCGGCGAAGAGCACGGTGACGCCGGCGTAGCGGTCGGCAATCGTGTGCTCGCCCCGTTTGAGCCGTTCGGCAATGACCTTGGGCAGGATGTTCAGGAGCAATCGCTCCGACTTTTCCTGCTCGATTTCCAAGAGTTGCTTTTCCTCCTGCAACTGAATGAGCCGGAGCTGCTCCAGATCGCGCAGACGCTTGCGCTCAAGCGAGGCGGCAACCCGGGCCCCGAGAAGGACGGAGTTGACCGGCTTGGGTAGAAAGTCTTCCGCGCCAAGTTCGATGCAGCGCACCACGGCCTCGAGTTGGTCGAGCCCGGAGGCGACGATGACGGGCAGATTGCGACGACGGGGATCGCGCCGCAGGGCGTCAAGTACGCCATAGCCATCCAATCGGGGCATGTCGATGTCCAGCACCAGCAGATCGAATTCGCGCCGGTGGATCAGTTCGAGTGCAGCCTGGCCGTCCCCCGCCTCCGCGATGTTGTGGTAGCCCATCGACTGGAGAATCAGCACGATGACGGTCCGCAATTCGCTGGAATCATCCACGACCAGAATGGCTGCCTGCTTGCCCGTGGGGTCGGACTTGGCGAGCTGCAGCTGGGTCTGTTGCTCCGGCGAAAGGCCGCCCGTCTTGATCCGCCGCAGCAGTTCGAAAGGGTGGGTCTCGTCGTTATTGATCGATGAGGTCAAGCCATGGACTGTAACGGAATCCTGCGCCAAGCAAAGATTTCGTTTTTAAAAAAATACCCGGAGGTGAATGACGGGGAGAACGTCAGCCCAGGGGCATTCTCCGCGAAACTGACCGGGCCGGAATCACGGGCTCAATCGGTGCGAAGCAATTTGCCCACCGCGATCAGCAGGGCGTCGGACCTGAAGGGTTTCAGCAGAAAGGCATCGCCGAAGTCCCAGGTTTTCCGGCCGTAGTCATCGCCCGCACTGGTCAGGCCGCTGATGACCAGCAGTGGGAGAGCGGGCTTGAGTCGGCGGATGTACTGGGCAAGGTTTTCGCCGGCCAGATTGGGCATGTGCACGTCTATGATCACGAGGCGGATTTCCGCTTCCCGCAGATTGAAGAGAGCGGCGCCCTCCAGACCGTCCGCCGCGGCCAGCACCTGATAACCGTGCCGGGCGAGGGTGGAGCAGGCCAGCTCGCGCACATTGATTTCATCGTCCACCACCAGCAGGAGTTCGTTCCGCCCCCGGTGGTCGAACGGGTGGTTGCTGCCGGGCTCGGGAGCCGGCGCGCTTACCGTGGCGGGCAGGTAAACCCGGAAAGTGGTACCGGCGCCCCGCAAACTCTGCACCGCGCAGAAACCGTCATGGCTGCTGACAATGCCCCGCACGGTGGACAGACCCAGTCCCGTGCCTTTGCTCGGGCTCTTGGTGGTGAAGAATGGCTCCCACATCTGGGAGATGATTTCCGGCGGGATGCCCCCGCCCGTATCGCCGACCTCCAGCAAAACAAAATTTCCGGGCCGGCCCCCGGGAATGGCGGCCGCGCCAGCCGCGTCAAGCAGGCGATTGGCGAGACCGAGCCGCAGTGTGCCGCCGGTGGGCATCGCGTCCCGGGCGTTGACACACAGGTTGAGCAGCACCTGGTGCAGCTGGGTGGGATTGGCGATCACCGGCCATGCAACGGGGGCGATGTGCTGCTCGAGCTTGAGCGAGCGCGGGAAGGTCTCCGTGATCATCGAAGCCACATCGCGCACGATGTGACGCGGCTGGACCAGCACCCGGCTGCCTCCCGTGCCATGCGCAAAGGCGAGAAGCTGCCGGACCAGGGCCGCGCCGCGTTCAGCGCTCTGTTCGACCGTCGTGAGGAGTTTGCGCCGTTCAATTTCCGGGGCATCTTCCCGCAGCATTGGCGCGGCCATGAGCACGGGGGTGAGGATGTTGTTGAAGTCATGGGCGATGCCCGCCGCCAGCATGCCGATGTTCTCCACCCGCTGGGCGCGCAGGAACTGTTCCTCGAATTGCTTTTTTTCGGTGATGTCCTGCAGGGTGCCGGTCAGACGCACCGGTTTGCCGCCGGCGTCCGGGATGGCATCACTCCGGGCCTCGACCCAGAGCACACTGCGGTCAGGGCGGATCAGGCGATATTCGCCCCGGAGTTGGGAGTCCGCCTGGAGGGCCTGCGCGTAATGGCGCTCGAACGCCGCCCGGTCGTCGGGATGGATCATCGCCCGAATCTCCGTCATCGGGGGCAACCCCAGCGAGGAATCACGCCCCACCAGTCGGAACAGCTCGGCCGACCAGACTCCCGTGGCAGTCCGGGTGTCGTACTCCCAGCTCCCGAGCCTCGCATTGGCTTGGGCGGTGGCCAGCCGGGCCTCGCTTTTCTGCAGGGCGGTCAGTTGTTGGTTGAGCAAAAGCATGACCAACCCGATCGAAAATCCCAGCACCCGCACGAGCCACACCGCGGTGACCCAGTCAGGATTATAGCCAAAATAGTATTGAAAGGGATACGCCAGGGCGATGATCGCGTAAGGCACGCAGAAAATGGTGGCAATCATTGCGCCGGGCAGGCGGGTCGCTTCCCAGATTTTATACAGCCAGAACAGGATGGTCAGGCGGATGATGGCCGCAGGCCCAAACAGCAGAACCTGGTTGAAGAACACACCGAGGAAGATGCTGCGGTCCAGCGGCACACCCAGCTCGAAGAGAAGCCGCGGCGTCAGGTAGCGGTTGACGATGAGCAGCGGGAGGCTGCCCAAAACAAACCACCGGCCGAGCCGGGCGGGCAGACGGACTCCGGCGAGATCAGCGCAGCCCACCAGCAGGCACCAGTTGGCGAACACCTGCAGGATGTCGGATAGAGCGAACCAGTCATGCGACAACAAGTCCGGCACGTCGACATTTTGCAGGCGGATCACGGCGCGAACCGCCTCGATCATCCAACTCCCCGCCAGGTAGCGGGCAAACCTGGTCGGATGCTGCCGGTTCAAGAAATAAAAGACGCCAGCAAACGCCACGTGCAGCAAAACTATGAGGCGGATGTAGGCGATTTCCATCATGGGCGCGGTTTCGCCGGCGGCGCCGGCGTTCGGCTCGAATGGGCCCGCGGCCGAAAGTTTCCCGCGGAGCTCAAAGAAAACCGGAAAGGCGGCGTTTGGACAGCCTTGGTTGTTCCCTTCCGTTGGGGCGGAATTTTCACGGGAGGATGCTCCTCAACTTGAGTCAACTGGCGAATGACCGGAGCGGGGCGGGCACGGAGTTGGCGAGGAGGATGATTCCACGCAAACAGGGGGCGGGCAATTGCAAATTATCCGGAAGGGGATGCGGCCAGGCTTCGGGTCCGGCACCCGATTCGCCCGGCACGCTCAGCGTGAGTTACGGGGCGTCTGTAGAAGGGAGACGGGACTTGCCGCCGCGCGAGGCGCAGGAGCCGCGAGGATCGCGAAAAATCTTGTGGATTCCCCGGGAAATATGTGTCTTCTGCAGCGTTCACTGAACGCCAGGGTAGCTCAGTGGTAGAGCAGAGGACTCATAAGCCTTTGGTCGCGAGTT
>CAZBLQ010000214.1:0-4084 GCA_964492635.1 uncultured Oleiharenicola sp. | reverse complement strand
GCCTGAAGTTTTTTCAGCTCGGGGCTGACCGCACCGCAATTGCTTCCGCAGCCCGGGGAATTTCTTTTTTGCAGGAAGGCGCGTACAAGCAACACTACGGTGATGGTGACGATAGCAAGGGCAACAACGGTTTGGAGCGAGGCGGACATGTCAGTAGCCCAGCGCGCGGCCGGTTTGATAGACAACAAAGCAAACAAGCCAGGCGGTGCCGGTCATGTAGGTGATCTGGAACAGCGGCCAGCGCCAGGAGTTGGTCTCGCGCTTCACGACGGCGACGGTGCTCATGCATTGCATGGCGAAAACATAATACACCATGAGCGTGAAGCAAACGAGCGGGGTGAACAGCGGGGCGCCACCAGGCCACGTGGCGGCGCGGAGGGCGCTCCGCACGGGCGTGACATCGGCGCGTTTGCCCCCTTCGAAATTCTGTACGCTGAAAACGACGGCGGTCGAGCTGACGAACACCTCGCGTGCGGCGAAGGAGGTGATAAGCCCGACGCCAATGCGCCAGTCGAAGCCCAGCGGCTTGATCAGGGGTTCGATGAAGTGTCCCGCCTGGCCGGCAAAGCTGTGGGCGATCTGCACGTCGGACGGGGCCGTGGGATCGGGGGGCTTGGGGAAGGTCGTGAGGAACCAGAGCACGATCGAAATGCCCAGGATGATGGTGCCGGCATTCTTCAGGAAGAGCCAACCGCGTTCGATCATCTGGCGCAGGATTTCCTTGAGCCGGGGCGGCTGATAAGGAGGAAGCTCCATGATCATAAGAGGCGGGGTGCTCTTGAACAAGGTGCGCTTGAACAACCAGGCGAACCCAAACGCACCGACCGTGCCGAGCACATACATCAGAAGCATGATGCCGACCTTGGTTGCCGTTGGCACGGCAGAGCTGGGGAGCAGGGTTGCGATCATGAGCAGATAAACCGGCAGCCGCGCGGAGCAGCTCATCAGCGGGGCGACCAGGATGGTGACAAGGCGGTCCTTGGCGTTCTCGATCGTGCGCGTCGCCATGATGCCGGGGATGGCGCAGGCATAGGAGCCGAGCAGGGGAATAAACGATTTACCGTGAAGGCCGACCTTGCTCATCGGGCGGTCCATGATGAACGCGGCGCGCGCCATGTAACCGGTGCTCTCCAGCAGGCCGACGAAGAAAAACAGAATCAGGATTTGGGGCAGGAAAACCACGATGCCCCCCACCCCGCTGATGACCCCGTCGGCCAGGAGGTCACGCAGGTCACCGGGAGCCATGGCCCCCCGCACCCAGCCGCCGAGCGCAGCCATATGAGCGTCGATCCAGTCCATGGGATATTCCGCCAGCGAAAAAATGGAAAAGAACAGCGCCGCCATGATCATCCCGAAGAACAGCCAGCCCCAGATCGAATGAATCAGGACGGCATCAATACGATCTGAGAGCGATGGGCCGGTGTGGCCGCTGCGAACAATCACATCGCGGCAAAGCCGCCCGATGGCATCGTAACGGCTGCTGATGAGCGTGCTGGACCAGTTGTCGGTCCCGGCAGCATCCCGCCGCTGCCAGTTGGCCAGCACTGCGGTGGTGCGGGTGCTGAGCGGGGCGGAGCCGGCGACCCGGACGCTGTCAAGATCGGTCAGAAGCAACAGGGCCTCGGCCCGGGCAATTAGGGGCTGGCGGCCGTCGCTTTCGACGAGGGAGGCCTGCAACTCCGCCACTGCTGGCGCGATGACCGCGGGAACATCCCAGCGGTGTCTGGCGAGAGCGAGTTCGGTGCGGCTCATGGCGAGCTTGAGTTCGATCAGGCCCCGACCGTGCACCGCCTCACAGGGGATCACCGGCACGCCCAGCGCCTCCTCGAGTTTCTTCGCCCGCAACTCAACGCCGGCCCGGGCGGCGAGATCCATCATGTTGAGGGCAATGATCACCGGCCGGCCCAGATCAAGAATCTGGTGCACGAGGTAGAGGTTGCGCTCAAGATTGGAGGCGTCGACGACGCAGATGATTCGGTCGGGTTGCGGAGTATCAGCACGGCGGCCGAGCAGCACATCGCGCAGCACCGCCTCATCAGGAGAACGGGCGGCGAGCGAATAGGCACCGGGGAGGTCGATGACCTTCATCGGACGGCCATGCTGGGAAAAGACCTCGCCGATTTTTTTCTCCACGGTGACGCCGGGATAGTTGCCGACTTTCTGCCGCAAGCCCGTCAGCGCATTGAAAAGGGTGGTTTTTCCGCAGTTAGGATTGCCCACCATGGCGTATACCGGTGTGCGCTCCGACAACGCAGCCGGGCGTTTCCGGCCCGTCGGCGTGATGTGCGCTGGCAGATTCATGGAATCGCCGGATAACGCCGACCCCGGCGGTTGGGCTGCTGCGTCGCGCACAGGAAGAGGCCGCTCAGCGCGATACGGCAGGAATCAACTCGACCAGAATGTTCATCGCGGCACCATGGTTGAGAGCAATACGGGTGCCGTTGATCTGGCAGAGACTGGTGGTGGTGCCCGAGATTTTCGTCACGAGACGGGCCTCGCTAAATCCCATTTCCCGCAAGCGCTGGGAAAAATTCTCATCGCCGTTGATTTGACAAATCCGGCCGGTCGCGCCGGCACTGAGCTGGCAAAGCGGGGTAAACGGTGGGCGAGAGAAAGGCATGTAATTGAGACTTAGTATCAGAAGAGAATCAGAAATATGCCGAGGGTCAAACAACAACGGTAGCTAGCTCATTGCTAAAGGTTTAGCGGCGGCGGCGTTTGACGTCGAGCTGCACGCCAGCAAACCGCACCATGCTCTGCAGATGCTCAAATTCATATGGATCCATGTCCTTTACTTCCCTGATCGCCTGTTCGGCGCGTCTCATGGCATCCTCGACCAACTTCTCATCGATTTGCTCCTCGGAAATGGCGTGCTCAGCCAGCACCGAGACCTTGTCGCCATCGATCTCGGCGAAGCCGCCGCCGATTACGAGATAAGATATCGCCGATCCCTTGGTTACTCGAAGCTCCCCGTCAGCCACTTGGGTGAGCAAGGGGATATGGCCCGGCAGAACGCCAATCTCGCCCTCAACCGTCGGGATGACGACGGAGTCAACCGTATCGGAATAAACCCGCGCCTCGGGGGTGACGATTTCTAGCGTGAGGGACATGGGAGATTATTTCTTCGCACTGGCGGCGATGACCTCGTCAATGCCACCCTTCATGTAGAAATCGCCTTCGGCGATGTGGTCGAGCTCGCCATCGAGGATCATCTTGAAACCGCGGACGGTGTCCTTGACGGGGACGTATTTGCCCGGCGTGCCGGTGAAGACCTCGGCAACCGCGAACGGCTGCGAGAGGAAGCGCTGGATTTTGCGGGCGCGGTAAACGGTAAGCTTGTCCTCGGGCGAAAGTTCATCCAGGCCGAGAATGGCGATGATGTCCTGAAGATCCTTGTAGCGCTGGAGGATGCGCTGGAGTTCGCGGGTGACGCGGTAGTGCTCCTCGCCGACGATGGAGGGTTCGAGTGCCTTCGAGACGGAGGCGAGCGGATCAACGGCGGGATAAATGCCAAGCTCGGCGATGGAACGCTCGAGCACGATGGTTGAGTCGAGGTGGGCGAAGGTGTTCGCTGGCGCCGGGTCGGTAAGATCGTCGGCGGGCACATAGACGGCCTGCACGGAGGTGATGGAGCCTTTCTTGGTCGAGGTGATGCGTTCCTGGAGAATACCCATCTCGTTGGCGAGGGTCGGCTGGTAGCCCACCGCGGACGGCGAACGGCCGAGCAGCGCGGACACCTCGGAGCCGGCCTGCGAGAAACGGAAGATGTTGTCGATGAAAAGCAGCACGTCCTGGTTTTTCTCGTCGCGGAAATACTCGGTCATCGCGAGGGCGGAGAGGCCGACGCGCATACGGGCGCCCGGGGGCTCGTTCATCTGGCCATAGACCAGCGCGACCTTGGACTTGCTGAGGTCCTTCTGGTTGATGACACCGGCATCCGACATTTCGTGGTAAAGATCGTTGCCCTCGCGCGAGCGCTCGCCGACGCCCGCGAACACCGAGAAGCCGCCGTGCGCCTTGGCGATGTTGTTGATGAGTTCGAGAATGACGACGGTCTTGCCGACGCCGGCGCCGCCGAACGCCC
>CAZBLQ010000213.1:0-4106 GCA_964492635.1 uncultured Oleiharenicola sp. | reverse complement strand
CGGTCGACGACCGGGTGCGTGGTTTGGAAATCGGCGGGGATGATTACCTGACCAAACCGTTTTCTTTTTCCGAGCTGCTGGCGCGTGTGCAGGCTTTGATCCGCCGCTCCAGCCGCTCGCCGGAAGCCACCAAACTCGTGTCGGGCGATGTCACGGTCGATTTGGTCAGCCGCGAGGTGATGTGCGCCGGCCAGCCGGTGATTTTGCAACCGCGCGAGTTTTCGCTGCTGGCTTTTCTGCTGCGCCATGCCGGCCGGCCGGTGAGCAAGACGATGATTTTGGAAAACGTGTGGGACTACAGTTTTGATCCGCAGACGAACGTGGTGGATGTAGTGGTTTCGCGACTGCGGACCAAAATCGATCCTGATCGCAAGCGCCTGGAGACGGTGCGCGGAGTGGGTTACATTTTTCGCCCCCATGTTTGACCGGCTGCGCCAGTCCCTCGCACTGCGGCTCGCGTGGCAGTACGCGCTGATGTTCGCGCTTTGTGTCGGTGTGCTGTTTGGCGTGCTCTATTGGCGGCTGGCTCGCTCCCTTGAGCAACGTGACCAGGAGGCGGTCGAGCACCGCGCGGAGGACTTTGCCGCGGCTTTTGAGGTTGGCGGTCCGGCGGGCTTGAGTGCGTTGCTGCATAACGACACCGCCCCGGATGTGCGGACGCTTTTTGTGCGGCTCATCAGTTCCGACAACACGGCGGTTTTTGTGGCCGCGCCGCCGGATTGGATTGAAACGCAGGTCGAGCACATTCCCGTGCCGGAGTGGGGCGGGATCATAACGGAACGAAAAACCCAGACCGTGCGCGTGCCGCAGAACGCCATGCGTGATTACACCGTTGCCTCGCACCCACTGCCCAACGGCTGGCTGTTGCAGGTGGGACGGCTCACGGACAGCCGCCCGGTCTTGCTCGCGCCTTTGAAAAAAGCGTTTGTCGGCGTCGGCGCGGCCGCGCTGCTGCTTTCCGTTGGTGGCGGCACTTTGCTGGCCTGGCGCGCGACGCGGCCGTTACGCCTCGTTTCCGAAACGGCCCGGCGCATCCTGGAGACGGGCGATTTCGCGGCCCGCGTGCCGGGTCCGGCCGGCAGCGGCGAACTGGCCACACTTGTCCGCCAACTGAACACGCTCCTCGACCGGAATGCGGCGCATGTCCAGGTGTTGCGCGACACGCTCGACAATCTCGCGCACGATCTGCGCACACCGCTCACGCGACTGCGCGGCACCGCCGAGCTGGCCCTGCAGGACGGCGGCGATCCGGTCGAAGCGCGCGGGGCGCTGGCCGACTGCGTCAATGAATCCGACCGGCTTCTGCACCTGCTGGAGCGGTTGCTCGACATCTCTGCGGCCGAGGGCGGCGCGCTAAAACTGAATCGCAGCCAGTTCGATCTTCGCTCGCTGGTGGAGCGCGCCGCCGATCTGTACCGTGAAGTCGCGGAGGAAGGAAAGATCGCCCTGGTGCTCGAGCTGCCTGTGGCGGTGAACGTGTCCGCGGATGCCATCCGGCTGGGACAGGCGATCAACAATCTCGTCGACAATGCGCTCAAGTACACGCCCAGCGGCGGCCGGGTGATTCTTGGCGTCTCGGCCGACCAAGCCGGCGCACGGTTTGTCATCACGGATAACGGCCCCGGGGTTCCGGTGGCGGAACGCTCCGCGATTTTCCGGCGCTTATATCGCAGTGACAGCAGCCGTTCGCAGCGGGGTTTTGGCCTCGGGCTCAGTCTCGCCAAGGCGATCGCCGAGGCGCACGGCGGCACGATCACCGTGGACGAGGCGCCCGGTGGCGGTGCCTGTTTTACTCTGAGCCTGCCGGTTTAGCGGGCAAGGTCGCACAGCAATTTCCAGCCGGCTTGATCGGGATGATGCGTTTGCCTGAGTGCGATCCCGAAACCCCCAACCCGTGAGGTGACAATCAAGTCCGCCAATTAAGTCGTTCAGCGGAGAATGCCCCGGTAACTGCGTGTCCGCGAGGACAGGTGGAGAGCAACCGGAGAGCAAGCTGCGCGGTCCGTAACGAAGGTAAAGCCCATCATGATGAGCCCCGTTATTTCTTTCACCCGTGGAGCCCAGCCCGTTTAGGCATGGCGAAGGCTGCCAGGACCGGAGGCCGGCAAACCCTGCGCAAGCGGGAGAGGCGGGAAACGACGAGTACTCCGGTCATCACCACGGCGGGGTCGGCGGGCACGGAACGCGCAGGTCGGTTGTGGGTGTAAAGGATGAGATCTCCTGCGGTGGGTCCACAGGCCCAACGGCGGACACAACCCCGACAACGGGGAAGGTCCGTCTGGCCGGAGGAGAAGTCGGCGCGGCCCATAGTAGCGGTGAAGGCGGTAATGACGCCGGAGCGAAGGGGCCGTACTTGGTGGACGGGAACAGCGCAGGGCAGGACGAGGCGATGGCTCCCTCCGGGGAGATAGCAACGCCACCCAAAGTCCGGAAACTGCAACGAACTCTCTACCGCAAAGCGAAGGAGGACAAACGTTGGCGAGCGTGGAGTCTGTACGCAGACCTCTGCCGCCGCGACGTGCTGGAAACAGCGCTTGGTTCGGTGCTGCGCAACGCGGGTGCGCCCGGCGTGGACGGAGTGACGACGGAGGCCGTCAAGGCCAACGCCGCCGCCTTCCTCGACGAAGTGCAAACGCAGTTGCGCGAGAAACGTTACCGGCCCCTTCCGGTCCTGCGGGTGTGGATTCCGAAAGCGGACGGCAAGCCGCGTCCGCTCGGCATCCCGACCGTGACGGATCGGGTGGTGCAGGCGGCGCTGCGGGTGTTGCTGGAACCGGTCTTCGAGGCCGACTTCCACGACGCCAGCTACGGCTACCGGCCCAAGCGCAACGCCCATCAGGCCATCGACGCGATCACGCTCGCACTGATGCAGGGGAAGACCGAAGTCATCGACGCCGATTTAAGCGGCTACTTTGACACGATCGACCACGCGCAGCTGCTGCGACTGGTGGCGCGCCGCGTGAGTGACGGCAGCATCCTGCGACTGGTGAAACTGTTTCTGAAAGCGCCCATCGTGGAGCGCCAGCAGGACGGCCGCTCGCGGGTGACGCCCAACGACCGCGGCACGCCGCAGGGTGGGGTGATCTCGCCCTTGCTCGCGAACGTGTACCTGAACGGGCTCGACCATGCGGTGAATGACAATCCGGAACTGGAAGCAAAACTGGTGCGGTACGCGGACGACTTTGTCCTGCTCACGCGGCCCGGCCGAGCGGCCGGACTCCACGAGCGGCTCAAGGTCTACCTCGAACGAAAAGGTCTGAGGCTGAACGCAGCCAAGACCCGGTTGCTCGATGCCCGACAAGAAAGTCTCCAGTTCCTCGGCTTCACGATCCGCTGGCAAAAGAGTCGGCGGTCGGGTCGTTGTTATCCCAACGTCGAGCCCAGCACGAAAGCGCGGCAGAAGCTGCACGCGGCTGTACGCAGCCAACTAAATCGGTGGACCACGCACCAGAGCGCGGTCGCCACGGTGAGGAAAGTCAACCAAACGGTACGTGGGTGGTCGCACTACTTCCACCACGGCAACAGTACGCGGGTGTTCGCGGCCGAACAGTCATGGCTGCGGGCGCGCCTGCGGGTGTGGCTGTGGCGCAAGCATGACCGCACGCTCAGCCGCTGGAGCTTCTTCACCAATGATCGGTTGCATGGACAGTATCAGTTGTTCAGTCTTCCCACCCGTGCAGCCTACCTCCGATAGCCCAGCGGTGAACCACCCCGGAAAGCCGGATGCGGGAAACCCGCCCGTCCGGTTTGATGCAGGGGCGGGAACGCGTGATCAGTTTACTGCCTCACTCGTTCCTGCCTACTCTACCATGCAGCTTCAAAAAAAGAAGCGTCATTGTCAGTATTGAGCAAAATATGCGCAGCCGGCTGCGAAAAACGCTTATACAGTCCATAAGAGGAAAAGGATTGGGTCGTTTTTTTGAAGAGCATTCGCTGCCGTCAAAATCACCACGCGATGAAAAACAACGATCTCACGGGCGAGTTGAGGGAAAGGATCACCTTGCTGACACTGCATTGTCCCAAAAGACTCAGCGTGAATGACTGTCCCTTCCGGATGTTGAATGAATTGTGCTATGGCACGAAAAAAGACGTGCTGGCGCGCATGG
>CAZBLQ010000212.1:0-4107 GCA_964492635.1 uncultured Oleiharenicola sp. | reverse complement strand
TAGGTGTTGCGGCCACCGGTCTTGTTCTTGGACTCGACGAGCGAACGCTCCGGGCGCTTGGTGGAAATGTCATCCGGGCGGTTCAGGGTGGTGAACCGGAGGGACGCGGTGAGAGGACGGAAGGTTTTAAGGGCCATGGTGGGTTGTCTCCGGACTCAGGTGAGTTCGATTTTGTCGCCCTGCTTGAGGGTGACGATGGCGCGTTTGCTGTCGGACGCCTGGATGGGCTGGCCGCGGCGGGATTTCTTTGGCTTGCCCTTGCGGTTCTGGATATTCACGCGGGTGACGGTGACCTTGAAGGTCTGCTCGACGGCGTCGCGCACCGTGTATTTGGTGGCGGACGGGTACACCTCGAAGGTGTATTGGCCGTAGTTCGAGGAGAGCTTGTTGGACTTCTCCGTCAGGCGGATGTTTTTGAGAATTTTATCGGCGTTGATCATGACTGGGCTCCGGTAGCGCGGGCGATGACCTTATCGAGGGCCTTGGTGGACATGACGATCTTGGTGAAGGTACAGAGATCGAGCGTGTTGAGCTTTGAGGCTTCCTGCAGGGTGACGCGTTCGAGATTGCGCGCGGCCCGGGTGGCCTCGGTGGAAAACGGATCATCGACAATGAGCACCTTGCCCTTCGGGGCGATGCGACCGATGACCTGGTTGATGGCCTTGGTCTTTGTCTCTTTAGAGGCGAAGGCCTCAATGACGCTGATGTCACCGGCGACGGCGCGGTCGAACAGGGCGCGACTGAAGGCGAGCGCCTTCACCTTGCCATTGATCTTCTTCGAATAATCGCGGGGCTTCGGACCGAACACGACGCCACCGCCACCCCACAGGGGCGAACGGATGGAGCCGGCGCGGGCACGACCGGTGCCCTTCTGGGCCCACGGCTTCTTGCCGCCGCCACGGACTTCGCCACGGGTCTTGGTGGAATGCGTGCCGAGACGGGCGTTGGCCTTGTGGGCGACGACGACTTCCTTGACCGCTTGGAGGCCACGGTTGCCCTCAAAGGTCGGCAGATTGAATTCCTTCTCGGAACTCTGCGTGGCGTCGGGAGTGAAAATGGTAAGCTTCATGTGATGACGGTCTCCGGTGCTTAAGCTTTGACCGGCCTGGCCTTCTTGCCGGAGCGGATGATGACATCATCGCCGTTGGCGCCGGGAATGGCGCCTTTGACGAGGATGAGATTCTTGTCGGCGATGATCTTCACGACGCGCAGATTTTGCACGGTGCGAAACTCGCTGCCCATGTGGCCGGGCATGCTCTGGTTTTTCCACACGCGACCGGGCGTCTGGCGCATGCCGATCGAACCTATGCGGCGGTGAAACATCGAGCCGTGGGCGGCCGGACCGCCGTTGACCCGGAAACGCTTCACGACACCCTGAAAGCCTTTGCCCTTAGAAACACCAAGCACGTCGATGATCTGGCCTTCGCTGAAAACCGCCACGGTTATTACATCACCGGGTTTCACGGAGGGAGCCTCGGCAAGGCGGACCTCGTTGAGCACACGGGGGGTGGTCTCAAGGCCGGCCTTCTTGGCGTGGTTGGCTTCCGCCTTGGAGGCACGGACGGCCTTCTTGGCCCCGAAGCCAAGTTGCACGGCGTTGTAACCGTCGGACTCGACAGTTTTGACCTGGACTACCGGACAGGGGCCGGCTTCCACGACGGTAACCGGGATCAGGACGTTTTGCGCGTCGTAGACCTGGGTCATTCCGATTTTTTTGCCTAATAGTGTAGCGATCATGGGCTAAGTGGTAGGTGGAAGGATAAGTTCCGTTTGTTTAGACCTACTTTAGCAAGGGCCGGGGTAAGCCGGCGGGCTGCTAAGCTGGTATGGGTGAAAATTTAGACGTTGATGGTGATGTCCACGCCGGAGGGAAGGTTGAGTTTCTTGAGCTCGTCGACCGTCTGGGCGGTGGGCTCAAGGATATCGATCAGGCGTTTGTGGGTGCGGGATTCAAACTGCTCCATGGACTTCTTGTCGACGTGCGGGGAGCGATTGACGGAAAGCTTTACGATATGGGTGGGCAGTGGAATGGGTCCCGAAACGCGGGCGCCGGAGCGCTTGGCGGTTTCCACGATTTCCTGGGCCGACTGGTCGATGACCCGGTAGTCGTAGCCCTGGAGTTTGATGCGAATGCGTTGGCCTTTCATGGCGGTATAAAGAACAAGGGTTGTTAGGTGCGGGCGGGAGCCTTGGAGGAGGTCTCGACGATTTTGGCAAGCTGCGAGTTCGGAACTTGCGCGAAGTGCGACGGCGTGACGGACGCGCTGGCGCGGCCCTTCGAAAGGGAGCGGATGTCAGTAACGTAGCCGAAGAGCAGTTCGAGCGGGACGTGGGCGGTGATGATGCACGCCCCCGACTTGTTCTCCATGCCCTGGATTTGGCCGCGGCGGCGGTTGATGTCACCCAAGAGATCGCCCTGGTATTCCTCGGGCGTGGTGACTTCAACCCCCATGATGGGCTCAAGCAGAATCGGACCAGCCTTCTTCATCGCATCCTTGAATGCAAAGATCCCGGCCATCTTGAAGGCGAGTTCCGAAGAATCCACCTCGTGGAAAGAACCGTCCACGATGCGAACGATGACATCCACGACCGGGAAACCCGCGACAACGCCGTTGTTGGCGCCTTCGAGAATGCCTTCGGTCGAGGGCTTGATAAATTCCTTCGGGATGGCGCCGCCCACGATTTCGTTGATGACTTCGACGCCCTTGCCCTTGCCATTGGGTTCGAGCTTGATGACGACGTGGCCATACTGGCCTTTGCCACCGGATTGGCGGATGAATTTCCCTTCGCCGTCGGCGTGCGAAAGGACGGTTTCCCGATAGGCAATCTGCGGCTTGCCGGCGGTGGCCTCGACCTTGAACTCGCGCTTCATGCGGTCGCGAATGATGTCGAGGTGCAGCTCGCCCATGCCTGCCAGAATGATCTGGCCGGTATCCTGGTCGGTCTTGACGCGCAGGGTCGGGTCCTCGGCCACGAGGCGCTGCAGCGCGACACCCATTTTTTCCTGGTCGGCCTTGGAGTTGGGTTCGATGGACATCGAGATGACGGGCTCCGGGAAGGACGGCGGCTCGAGGCGGATGTCGAAATCTTCGTCGCACAGCGTGTCGCCCGTGATGACATCCTTGACACCGACGACCGCGCAGATGTCACCCGAGTAGGCCTTCTCGATGTCCTCGCGCTCGATGGCGCGCATCAGCACGAGGCGGGAGACGCGCTCCGTGCGGCGCGTGCGCGGATTGTAGAGCGACATGCCGCGCGGAAGCGTGCCCGTGTAGACGCGGAAAAACACGAGCTTGCCGACAAACGGGTCGGTCCAGAGCTTGAACGCCAAGCCGGCGAGCTTGCCCTTGTCGTTGACCACCGCCTCGACCGTCTTGCCATCGCTGTCCTGGCCCTGCATGGGCGGGACATCGATGGGGCTCGGGAGATAGTTCACGACGCAATCGAGGAGGCGCTGCACGCCTTTCTTCTTGAAGGCGGAACCGGGGAAGACCCCGGTGAACTGGAGTGAGATCGTGGCCTTACGAACGCCGAGCATCAGCTCGGTCACCGAGATCTCTTCACCGCTGAGATATTTTTCAGCGATGACGTCGTCAAAGTCCGACACTGCCTCGATGAGTTTGTCGCGATATTCCTTGGTTTGCGCCACCATGTCCGCCGGGATCGGCATCGTCTTCGGATTCATGCCCAGCGGATCCTTGGGGTCGTCTTCGAAATTGTAGGCGACGTTCTGCACGAGATCGATCAGGCCGGTGAAATTCTCCTCGGCCCCGATCGGCAGGTAAAGGGCATGGGCATTCGCCTTCAGCTTTGTGCGGATGTCCTCAATGCAATGAAAAAAATTCGCACCGACACGGTCCATCTTGTTGATGAACGCAATGCGCGGAACCCTATACTTGTTGGCCTGGCGCCAGACCGTTTCCGACTGCGGTTGCACGCCGGCGACGGCGTCAAACACGGCGACGGCACCGTCGAGCACGCGGAGCGAGCGTTCCACCTCGGCGGTGAAGTCCACGTGTCCGGGGGTGTCGATGATATTGATGCGCTGCTTAATGCCCTTCCAGGGGCCCCAGGAGGCGTTCCAAGCGCAGGAAATGGCGGCGGCGG
>CAZBLQ010000211.1:0-4112 GCA_964492635.1 uncultured Oleiharenicola sp. | reverse complement strand
CAACCACGAGGCGGTCGAGCTTTTCCTCAACGGCGTTTCGCTCGGGAAAAAGGACCTGCCGCGCAACAGCCACCTCGAGTGGAAGGTCGCCTACGCGCCCGGCACGCTTGAGGCCCGCGGCTATCGCGGCGGCAAGGTGGTGGAGACCACCCGCATCGAGACCACCGGCGCGCCAACGCAACTGTTGCTCACGCCCGACCGTACCGCGATCAACGCCGATGGTGTGGACGTGGCGGTATTCAGTGTCTCGGTTCGCGATGCGCAGGGGCGCTCCGTGCCGACGGCCGCCAACCTGGTGAACTTCGATGTCACCGGCGGCCGGATCATCGGCGTCGGCAATGGCGACCCGAGCTGCCACGAAGCCGACCGGTTCATCGAGTCCATCACGCTGGTCAACGTGGAAGACTGGCGCGGTCGCATTGCGCCTGCCGGCACAGCGTCACCTTCCGCGCCGGAGTCGCTGCCGCCTTTCGCGGTCCTCGGCAACTGGAAGGCTGTGCTGCCCAAACCCGGCGAAGTCTACGATCTGGTCGGGGCGTTTACGCTGGCGACCGTGCCAGCCGGTGCCGGCCTGGAATTGTTCCTGCCGACGCTTGGCAGCAAGACCACGCTTTGGCTCAACGGACGCGAGCTAGCACGTGACATCGACACTTCCGTCAACGGACCTGCGCTCCGGCTCGACCCGGCCCAGCTCGTCGCCGGCGTGAACCGCGTGCAGCTCATTGTGACACCTTTCGACGACAAGCGGAACCACATCCCCGAGCTCACACGACTCGGCTCAGTGCGCATCACGACGCCGGCAGCACCGGCGCGGCGCAGTCTGTTCAACGGCCTCGCGCAAGTCATCGTCCAGTCCACCCGTGAAGCCGGGGAAATTCACCTCACCGCCAAATCCGACGGCCTGACTTCAGCCGAGAGCACCGTCGCGGCCAGGCCCGCGACCCCGCCCGCCGCCGTGCCGTGACCCTGCAACGGCGATATGTCACTCCCGATTTCAACAAAGGTGAAAAAACACAATCGATTTGGTCCATCGCTCTGCAAAATATGGGATGCCAACGGCTGTCATTAAAAACATAGTTGTGCAGCACGATGAGAGGCATCTTCTTTTACCGCAAAGAAACCCCGTATCTGATCGGGTACGTTGCTGACTTCTGTCCAATAGAACGCGAGATCAAGACTTGTGCGATATCTGCGGTTCATTCGTCCGGTTACTTGAGCTTTGCGTGCATCATCAAGGGAGACTTACTACGACGCGATCGACGATGCTGCTCTTGCGGAATCGTAATTCCAGACGAGAAGGCTGCGTATATTGGCATGGTGTCCGACAGGCATACTCAAAGTCGCGTCTTGGAGGAAAAAACAAATCCTGACGTTTTCGAGCGCCATCGTGGCCTAATCGAGTTGCACCGAAGGATTGAGAGTGGTTTGCCGGTCGACGAAGAGCTGAAGAGAAGTCTCTTGAAAGAGCAGTTCCTATGGCTGGAGCAGATAGCAGCTCAAGTTTGGACTAGCGAGACCAAGCTCGACCAGTTTTCAGCTCTATCCGCAATCCTATCTTTTGTTGTTTGGCTCACGGTCTTAGTCGCAGTAACAAAAACAGTTCAGGAGGGAAGGCGATTGGACGCGATCGGCTGGGTGTTTGGTTTCGGGTTAGTATTGCTCGTCTTTAGCGCGGCGATCTTTTTTTTGGCGCCGCGGCGGTCTGTCGGTAAGCGTGTAGTTCCATTGCTAGCTGCCGCTTTGCGTCCATTGAATCCGTCCAAAAGCGATATCGAAACGGTACTCTCCCAGATGCGTGCTGAGGGGTTTCGCTATTCTACTAGGGTACCCATAAATCGGATAATGGAAGAATTGCAGTGTTAAAGGGCCGAACAAAAGGGGACGGGTTGAGGTCGCCTTCCTCGTGCTGAGGATGGAATAATGGAAGGGAGACTGTGCCTTACGGCTCGCGCACGAAGCGCATCACCGTGCCGCCGCCGGGCGAAAGACGTAGGTTCAGCGTCTCGTCGGCGGTGACGGTGCGCTCCTCGATCTCAAGGTGCTCGGGGTTGTTGTCGCTGTCGCGGGCGTCATGCCACCAGCGCATCTTCCACTTTCCCTCGCCGAGAAAATCCAGCTTGGTGGAGCAGACGCGGGTGTAGTCGTTGTTCAACGCGCCAAGGAACCAGTCGGCGCCGGAGCGGCGGGCCATCAGCAGGTGTTCGCCCACCGTGCCGGAGAGCACACGGGTCTCGTCCCACACGGTCGGCACGACTTTCAGGAAGTCGAGGCCCGGCTGGCCGCGCAGATTGTCGGGATGATCGGAGACACACATGACCGGGCTGTCGTAGCAGACGAACAGCCCTAGCTGACCTGCCCGGGTGCTCTGCACCTGGGTCGGTGTCACGCTTTTTTGAAATTGCGTGGACGAGCGATTGAGGAAACCGCCCGGCGTGAAGTCACCGGGGCCGGCGAGAAAGCGCGTGAAGGGCAGGGTGACGCGGTGCTCGGCGGTGCAGCGCCGGCTCCACTTGTTGTATTCATTGCCGAGAATGCCCTCGCGCGTGATCTGGTTCGGCCACGTGCGGATCATGCCGGTGGGTTTGTAGGCGCCGTGGAAGTTGACCATCAGGTGGTGCTCGGCGGCGGCGCGGGCGACCGCCTCATACCAGTTCACCATTTCCTGGTCGTCCCGGTCCATGAAATCGATCTTCACCCCGGCGAGGCCCCATTTTTCATAGAGCGCGAAGGCCGGCTTGTAGGCATCGCCCCCCGCGGCATCGGTCCAGTAAAGCCAGACCCACAGCCGCACCTTGTTTTCTCCGGCGAAACGCAGGAGCTCGGGCATGTCAATGGCAGGTGCAGGCTTGGTGATGTCGGAGTCGGGCCGGACGATTCCAGTGTGGGTGCCGACATACCAGCCACCGTCGACGAGCTGATAGGGCCAGCTCATCTCGCCGGCAAACTGGATAAATTGCTTCATCGTCGCCGTGTCCTTTTTCCCGACGCCGGACCACCACGAGTCCCACGCCATCATGCCGGGTTTGACCCACGATGGGTCGGCGATCTGGCAGGGCGTGCTCAGGTTCAGCACGAGATCGCTCTCGATGAGCCGGCCGGGTTCGCGGCCGACCATGAGCACACGCCACGGCGAGGCATGCGGCAGGACCGCCTTCACGAGCCCCTGGCCGTCGAGCCGCGGAGCGAGGCGGGCGCGCAGCGTCACGGCGGTCGTGCCGGCCGCGAGCGGCTTACGAGCGAGCCACAGCCCGGCCCAGTCGATCAGGTCGGCTTCGGTGACGGCGACCCAGGCCGCCGGCGTGTGGGTGAGCAATGGCAGACCGGTCACGGTGTCGGGCGACAGATCAGAGAGACGCTGTTTCAAAAATTCCCATTCCTGCGAACCGGCGAAACCACCGCGGGTATCGTATTCGTCCGACGGGATGTGCGTGTGGTCGCCGGCATAGCAGAGATTGTCGGCGGTGAAGGCGAACTCGGTCAGTTCCTCCTCGACCACAAAATCCTTCGCGCCCGTTCCGGCGGGTAGGGCGTAGCGGAAACCGATGCCGTCGTCGAAGGTTCGGAAGATGACCTGAAACTCGCGGCCGCCTGTGCGCTCGCGCAAGGTGAGCGCCAGTTCGCGGTGGTGGTCGCGCACGTGGCGCCGTTTGCCGAGCGGGTTTTCCCATGTCGTGTCGGCTTCAGCGCGATCGGCCTTGACGAGCGTGACATCGCGGCCGAGTTCGCCGTCGCGGAGGCGCAGTCCGAGCCGCGAGTCATTCAACACCGGCACGCCGTCAACGGCGACGCGATAGGCGAGCGCGCCGGCCGTGCTGATCGTGACGGCGATGTGACGGTCGGGCGAGAGAAGCTCAATGGTGGACGGAGCAGACGCGGGTTCGGTCGCGCCAACACGGGGCGCTAGCATTCCGGCGATCAGGCTAGCGAGTAACAACAATGCCGGACGCAAGTGAAGCGAGGGGGAGGTATTCATGGTCGGGTGGGGAAAAAGATGGACGAAGAACTGGGCCGGAGTTTTAGGGGGTGTCTTCAAATAGGATCCAAGTTTTGGAGGCGAGGTGCCCTCACCCCGCGAGGCATTGGCGGACGAGGGCGTCCGCCCTCCACTGGAT
>CAZBLQ010000210.1:0-4148 GCA_964492635.1 uncultured Oleiharenicola sp. | reverse complement strand
TTGTGGCCGGGCCAAGCGAGGCTAGCCTAACGGCTAATTGCTTGCGTTTCGGGCTTCTGATAAGCTGTGGCCGTCAGACTAACACACCCAGCGGGTCTCCGCAGCGACCACACTAATCCATGAAGTCTTTTGGTACCCGGCCTTCGATGCCGGCCTTAACCACCACCGCCCGCAATCACTTGCCAGCTTGGAAACGCAGCATTGACCTTGCCTGCTGTCTGCTGGCCCTGCCCTTTCTCGCGCTGCTCACCCTGGTCATGACCTTTGTCATGAAACTGGTCGCTCCCGGGCCGGTTTTCTTCCGGCAGGAGCGCATCGGTTGCATGGGCCGGCGTTTCCGCATCTATAAATTCCGCACCATGTATGTCGGCGCCGACACCCATGGGCACCAAAGCTACTTCAAGGAACTCATCGGCACCAATGCGCCCATGGTAAGACTGGACGCTCGCGGTGACTCACGCTTGATCCCCGGCAGTTGGTTTTTGCGGGCCTCGGGCCTGGATGAACTGCCTCAGGTCATCAATGTGCTCCTCGGGGAGATGAGCGTGGTCGGCCCGCGCCCCTGCATCCCCACTGAATATGCCGCCTACCTGCCGTGGCAGCGCCAGCGCTGCGAGCCGATGCCGGGTCTGACAGGCCTGTGGCAGGTTTCCGGGAAAAATCGCACCACCTTTGAGGAGATGGTCCGGCTGGATATCAGCTACGCCGAGAGAAAGTCCTGGTGGTTGGACACCAAAATCATCCTGCTGACGGTCCCCGCCTTGATAAGCCAGATCCATGACACCCGCATCGGGCGCAAGTCCACCGCTCCGACGGAGCACACCATCCCGCCGTTCTCGATGAACAAGGCCCGGCTGAAGACGTCCGAGTCCCCCACCTTGCTCTAGGCAGCGGAGCCGGTTGGGTTCAGTTCGCTTTTGCCCAAGCCATGCCGTCGGCCACCGGTCCCACCGGGATCAGTTTTGCCACGCGCCAGTTCTTTATGTCGATGACCGCGATTTGTCCGCTGGCATCGCAGGACGCGTAAGCCACCGTGCCGGCCGGATCGACGAGGATTTCCTGAGGCGCTTTCGGCACATCCACCGTGTGCACCATTTTCATCGTCGCCAGATCAACCAGCCCGACCTTGTTGATGGCCGGAAGCGCCACCACCAGCCAGCGGCCATCGGGTGTCGGGGCCGTACCGTAAGCCAGGCCGGGCAGCGGAATCGAGGTGCTGACCGAATTGGTAGCCGCATCGATCACAATGAGACGCAACTTCGTCTGGTCCGCCGTGAACACCCAGCGGTCGTCCACGGAAATGGAGATGCGCTGGGTCATGGTGGCCACGGGAATGGTGGTCAGCAGTTTGTTCGCCTCCAGATCCAGGACCGAAACGGTGCCCGAACTGACGTTGGCGGTGTACCCGCGGCGACCGTCACGGGTGATTGCCAGCATGTGCGATTGCGGCTGGCCGGTGGGAATCGAGCCGAGAATTTTAAGTGTCGCGGGGTCGATGATGGTCACGGAGTTTTCCAATTCCGTGGTGACATAAAGCAGACCGTTCTTCGGTCCGAAGATCGGACAATGCGGGCGAATTCCTTTGCCGAAGTCGATCGTGCCCACCACCGCACGTTTCGCCAGGTCGATCACGCGGATCAACTGCCCATCCGTGCCGGCCTTGCCCACCCCGGAGTCGCCGTAAATCGGAACGAAAGCCCGTCGTCCATCCGGTGATGCGGCCACCTCGTGCCCGGTTTTGCCGTCTTCCGCAACCGTTGCGACCTGACGCTCGGCTGTGGCTTCAACAAGGGAAAGCGTTTGATCGCCCTTGTTGGCCACCAGCAAATAACCGTCCGAGGGTTGCGCTACGCTGGTTTCCGCCGCCGGCAAAGACACAATCGCCGCGCTCACTAGGCCGGCGGCAAGAATCACCCGAAATCCCCGGAGCATTTGAGAAACGGAGGCGGGACTATCAGTCCCGCGGGGCGCTGGCATCTTTACGTGCAAACCACGGGACTGAAAGTCCCGTCTCCATCCAAGCCGAAACCAGCTTCCTGATATCGGAACCAAAGTGCGTCGGTGCATACGAAAGGAGCGGGGAGGAATCGCCATGGGAAGAAAATTTTTCAGGGTTGGAAAGCGCCGCAGTATCGGAAGTCCCGGTGGCGAAAGTCAAACGCCTTGGGACGGACTGCAGTTGTGCGACGGCTTCTCCAACGCGCCGGCCAGCGACCCGGCGTTTTTTCGCGCAATCCAGAAAGCCTGTAAATCCGGATGACAAGAAAATGACAAGTAACCTAATAGGTTACTTGTCATTTCAGAAACGGTGAGTTTGAACAGTTGATTCACCCACTCTGATTGGCTGAAATAGGGTTTTCCAATAGCCTAGAAAATAATGCAGTAGCCAAACGGTGGCGTTCGTACTTTCGTCACCGCTTTACCCTTGACCCCACCCCGACATGAATTCCGCCTTACGTCTTCGCCTTGGCCTCCTCATTCCCGCTGCCCTCTGGCTCGGCGTAATCTCCTCAACTGCCGCCAGCGAGCCACCCTCGTCCGCCGGGGTGTTTGACGTGCGGGCGTATGGCGCCACCGGAGATGGCAAAACCCTCGATTCCCCGGCGATTAACCAGACCATCGCCGCCGCATCTGCGGCCGGCGGCGGGACCGTCTTTTTCCCGCCGGGCACCTACCTTTCCGCGTCCATTCACCTGCAGAGCAATATCACCCTCCACCTTGCAGCGGGCGCCACCATCGAGGCCGTGGCCGACAAAATCACGCAATACGATCCGCCGGAGCCCAACGAGTGGGGCGACAAGTTTCACTATCAGGATTACGGCCACAGCCACTGGCACAACAGCCTCATCTGGGGCATTGGACTGGAGAATGTTTCGATTCTCGGGCCCGGCCTGATCCACGGCAAAGGTCTCAACCCGGGTTTCAACCGCTTCGCCGACGAATCGAAGGGCGAGAAACGCTATCAGGACGGCGGAGCCGGTGCCGCCAACAAGGCCATCGCCCTGCGCGACTGCCGCAATGTCATCCTGCGCGACTTCTCGATCCTGCATGGCGGCCACTTCGGCATCCTCGCCACCGGCACCGACAACCTCACCATCGACAATCTCAAAATCGACACCAACCGCGACGGCATGGATATCGATGCCTGCCAGAACGTCCGCGTCACCAAGTGCAGCGTGAACTCACCGTGGGACGACGGCATCTGCCTGAAGGCAAGCTACGGCCTCGGCAAGATCCGCCACTGCGACAACATCACCATTTCCGACTGCTTCCTCGCCGGGAGTTTCGACGAGGGCACGCTGCTCGACGCAACCTGGAAACGCAGCGAACCCGCTTACAAATCCTACGGCACGGGCCGCATCAAACTGGGCACCGAGTCCAACGGAGACTTCAAGAACATCGCGATCACCAACTGCGTGTTCGACGGCTCGCGCGGCATCGCGATCGAGAGCGTGGACGGGTCGCACATCGAGGACGTCGCGATCTCGAACATCACCATGCGCCATGTGCCGAACTCGCCGATCTTCATCCGCCTCGGCAACCGCGCCCGCGGCCCCGACCATCCGCCCGTCGGCACCATCCGCCGCATCAGCATCGACAATCTTGTCGTTTCAGACGCCGATTGGTCGCTCGGCAACGTCATCAGCGGCCTGCCCGGCCATCCCATTGAGGATCTCCACATCAGCAACGTCCGCATCGTGCAGCAAGGCGGCGGCCTGATGGAACAGGGAGTGCGGGTGCCGCCCGAGGAGGAAGCCTCCTATCCTGAGCCCAGCATGTTCGGCACCATGCCGTCCTACGCTTTCTTCTTCCGCCACGTGACCGGCATCGTGTTGAGCCAAGTGAAGATGGACTATGCGAAACCCGAAGGCCGCCCCGCCATTGTGCTCGACGACGTACAGGACGCCTGGTTCGACCACCTCAACCTTCAGCGCGGCACCGACAACGCCCCGTTGTTTGACCTGCGCAATGTCACTGATTTCTCTGTGCAGGCCAGCCGCAATATCCCGGACACCAGCCGGGCCGGGCCTGTCGTTCGCGAGAAATTCTAGGGTGTGGCCAAAATGAATTGTCATCCTGAACACCGTGAAGGATCCAGTGGAGGGCGGACGCCCTCGTCCGCCAATGCCTCGCGGGGTGAGGGCACC
>CAZBLQ010000209.1:0-4157 GCA_964492635.1 uncultured Oleiharenicola sp. | reverse complement strand
TGTCGATGAGGCGCTTGTGCGTGCGGGATTCGAACTGCTCCATGGACTTCTTGTCGACGTGCGGGGAGCGGTTGACCGAAAGCTTCACGATGTGGGTGGGCAGCGGGATGGGACCCGAGACGCGGGCGCCGGAGCGCTTGGCGGTTTCCACGATTTCCTGGGCCGACTGGTCGATGACCCGGTAGTCGTAGCCCTGGAGTTTGATGCGAATGCGTTGGCCTTTCATGGCGGTATAAAGAACGAGGGTTGAAAACTAAATCAGGTGCGGGCCGGACCCTTGGCGTTGCTCTCGACGATCTTGGCGAGCTGCGAGTTCGGAACCTGCGCGAAATGGGACGGCGTGATCGCCGCACTGGCACGGCCCTTGGAAAGGGAGCGAATATCGGTGACGTAACCAAAGAGCAGTTCGAGCGGGACATGCGCGGTGATGATGCACGCGCCGGCCTTGTTCTCCATGCCCTGGATCTGACCACGGCGGCGGTTGATGTCGCCCATCAGGTCGCCTTGATATTCCTCGGGCGTGGTGACCTCGACGCCCATGATGGGCTCGAGCAGTATCGGATTGGCCTTCTTCATCGCATCCTTGAACGCGAAGATGCCGGCCATTTTGAAGGCCATTTCGGACGAGTCCACCTCGTGAAACGAGCCGTCGACGATGCGCACGATAACGTCCACGACCGGGAAGCCCGCGACGACGCCGTTGTTGGCACCCTCGAGCAGACCGTCGGTCGACGGCTTGATGAATTCCTTCGGGATCGAACCGCCCACGGTCTCGTTGATGATCTCGATACCCTTGCCCTTAACATTCGGCTCGAGCTTGATGACGACGTGGCCGTATTGGCCCTTGCCGCCGGACTGGCGGATAAATTTGCCTTCGCCGTCGGCGTGCGAAAGCACGGTCTCACGGTAGGCGATCTGCGGCTTGCCGGCGGTAGCCTCGACCTTGAACTCGCGCTTCATGCGATCACGGATGATGTCGAGGTGAAGCTCGCCCATGCCGGCGAGAATGATCTGGCCGGTGTCCTGGTCGGTCTTGACGCGAAGTGTCGGGTCCTCGGCGACGAGCCGCTGGAGGGCCACGCCCATCTTCTCCTGGTCGGCCTTCGAGTTCGGCTCGATGGACATCGCGATGACCGGCTCCGGGAAGGACGGCGGTTCCAAGCGGATGTCAAAATCCTCGTCGCAGAGCGTGTCACCCGTGATGACATCCTTAACTCCGACAACGGCGCAGATGTCACCCGAGTAAGCGAGGTCGATATCCTCGCGCTCGATGGCGCGCATCAGCACGAGGCGGGAGACGCGTTCGGTGCGGCGGGTGCGGGGATTGTAGACAGCCATGCCGCGCGGCAGCGTGCCGGTGTAGACACGGAAAAACACGAGTTTGCCGACGAACGGGTCGGTCCAGAGCTTGAACGCGAGGCCGGCCATCTTGCCCTTGTCGTCGACCACCGCCTCGACCGGCTTGCCGTCGCTGTCCTGACCCTGCATGGGCGGGACGTCGATGGGGCTTGGAAGATAGTTCACGACGCAATCGAGAAGACGCTGCACGCCCTTCTTCTTGAAGGCGGAGCCGGGGAACACGCCGGTAAACTGGAGGGAAATTGTCGCCTTGCGGACGCCAAGCATCAGCTCGGTCACCGAGATCTCCTCGCCGTTGAGATATTTTTCGGCGATGACGTCGTCAAAGTCCGAGACGGCCTCGATAAGCTTGTCGCGATATTCCTTGGTTTGCGCCAACATGTCCGCCGGGATCGGCATCGTCTTCGGGTTCATGCCCAACGGATCCTTGGGGTCGTCGTCGAAGTTATAGGCGACATTTTGCACGAGATCGATCAGGCCGGCGAAATTCTCCTCGGCCCCAATCGGCAGGTAGAGGGCGTGGGCATTCGCCTTCAGTTTGGTGCGGATGTCCTCAATGCAGTGAAAGAAATCCGCACCGACACGGTCCATCTTGTTGATGAAGGCAATGCGCGGAACCTTATATTTGTTGGCTTGGCGCCAGACGGTCTCCGACTGCGGCTGCACGCCGGCGACCGCGTCAAACACGGCGACCGCGCCGTCGAGCACGCGGAGCGAGCGCTCCACCTCGGCCGTGAAGTCCACGTGTCCGGGGGTGTCGATGATGTTAATACGCTGCTTGATGCCCTTCCAGGGGCCCCAGGAGGCGTTCCAAGCGCAGGAAATGGCGGCGGCGGTGATCGTGATGCCGCGCTCGCGCTCCTGCTCCATCCAGTCGGTCACCGTGGTGCCCTCGTGGACCTCGCCCATCTTGTGGACGGCGCCGGAGTAGAAGAGGATGCGCTCGGTCGTCGTCGTCTTGCCGGCGTCGATGTGCGCGGCGATGCCGATGTTGCGGGTCCACTCGAGCGGGAACGGACGGTCCTTCGAGTTGACGGGCGAGGTCTTCGCCTTGTCAGTGACGACAGTAATATTAGGTGATGCAGCAACGGACATGCTCAGGATTCCTTACCAACGAAGATGGGCGAAGGCGCGGTTGGCCTGGGCCATCTTGTGCATCTCTTCCTTCTTCTTCACGACGGAGCCGGTGTTGTTGTAGGCGTCGATGATCTCGGCGGCGATGGCCTCGCGCATCGGGGTGCCCTTGCGGCCGGTGGCGGCGGATACGATCCAGCGGAGGGCCAGGCTCTCCTGGCGTTCAAACGAAATTTCCACGGGCACCTGATAGGTGGCGCCACCGACGCGGCGGCTCTTCACCTCAAGCTTCGGCCGGGCGTTTTCCATCGCACCCATCAACAAATCAACCGGGTCGCCCTTCTGGAGCTTTTCACTCACGCGCTCGAAGGCGCCATAGACAATGCGCTCGGCGAGCGTGCGTTTGCCGCTCTTCATGATGACATTGATGAGATGCGTCACCAGCGGACTGTTGTAACGGACATCCGGGATGGTAATGCGACGGGTGGCTCTGCGGCGGCGTGACATGGCGGCTTAAAAAGAACGGGGTTTAGGAGGCTTTGGCGGCTTTCGGGCGCTTGACGCCGTATTTGGAACGGGAACGACGACGCTTCTCCACGCCGGTGGCGTCGAGGGTGCCGCGGACGATATGGTAACGAACGCCGGGCAAATCCTTCACGCGGCCGCCGCGCACGAGCACAATCGAGTGCTCCTGCAGATTATGACCTTCATCCGGGATATACGAAATGACCTCCACTCCGTTCGTGAGGCGGACCTTGGCGACCTTGCGGATGGCCGAGTTCGGCTTCTTGGGCGTGCGGGTCATGACCTGCACACAGACTCCGCGCCGGAAGGGATTACCCTGCAACGCCGGAGCCTTGGACTTCGCCTGGATTTTGCGACGTCCTTTACGCACGAGTTGGTTGATGGTTGGCATGTGGTTGGATGGAAGGTTGGTAAAGAGGAAAAGGCGCGGAACCTACCGGAGACGAAACCTCCGGCAAGCACTATTTCGCGCTTTAGATGGAAACACAAATTTCGGTGGAAAATCCGGCCAAAACCGTGCCGTCAGGTGCCCCAACAGTTTGGCTGCGGAGGCTGTAAGTGACGAATGGGACGGTTAGAAAAGCAGGTCGCTTCCTACCACTTCAAGAGCTAAATCAAAAAATCTACTGAAAAGTTGTTAACAAACCAGTATCTGCCTCCTGAATCACCTTCATCCGTCCCAAAGCGCAGATTTGTCCCACTTGTTAGCATTACCCTCCTGCAGCCCCTCCCCTGCTCACTCAGCTCCTGATTCCCCAAAAAGAACGCCCGGCCGGTGAGGGCCGGGCGAGAAGACACCGGGAGCTAGGCTCTACCGGCATCTTTTGGCGGGAGGAATTCCAGATTCCCATTTTCAAAACGAAAAACAAGGCGAATTTTTCGCCCACCCGTGTGTTATTTGTAATGCGCGCAAAGAAAAAGCCGCGGACTCACGTCCGCGGCTTAGAAGTATTTTTCTCAGAAGGGCATTAACTCGCCTCGGCAGTGGCTTTCGGCGCTTCATCCATCGGAATGTCGCCGCCAAGCGGGAGCGTGACCTTGAGCTTCTTGTAGCCCGGCCAGCCCGTACCGGCCGGGATCAAATGACCCATGATGACGTTTTCCTTGAAGCCCTTCAGGTGGTCGACCTTGCCGAGAGTCGAAGCGTCGGTGAGGACGCGCGTCGTCTCCTGGAAGGAGGCGGCGGAGATGAAGCTCTC
>CAZBLQ010000208.1:0-4161 GCA_964492635.1 uncultured Oleiharenicola sp. | reverse complement strand
AGGCGGAGGGTGGCGGACTGGACGGTTTTGCCGTTTCGACTCACGCTCACGGTCTTCGATTGCTTGAAGACCGAGCGATAGAATTTGACGGCCTGGCCGACGCGGCCGTCGAACCAGAGGAAGGGAGTTGTTTTTTGCATGGAATTGGAACTTCGTTGCAGCTTATTTTCTGGCGGCTTCGGTGACCGATTTCAGATTGGCGAGACCTTTTTCGAAATCACCGCCGATCATGTTGTCCATGTTCATGAAGAGGCCGACGGCCTTGAACATGAAACTGTTGACGCCGGACATGCTCCAAGTGACGGCGGTTTGACTGCCCTCGGCCCTGAAGGTGAACTCCGCCGTGTTGGTGGCTTTGAACGGTTTCAGGAATTCGAGCTTTATCCGGATCAGGTCGTTTGGGCGGCTCTCGGTGATCGTCATCCGTCCTTCGCCGACTTTGGGATTGCCGGCCCAGGAGTAACCCGCGCCGGTTCCGGCCGGCGGGCCTGCATAGCTGGTTTTCATGCCGGGATCGAGCTTGGCCCAAGGGGAAAACTCCGGCCAGGCATGGAAATCGTTCACTTGTGCAAATACAGCGGCGGGCGGAGCCGCGATGGTGGTGCTCCGGGCGATGCGGAAGTCGGCCGGTTGCACGGCCACCAGAATAACAAAAGCGATCACCACGACCGCGAGGGCAAGGAGGATTTTGATGAGCATGGATTTTTCTTGGTGAAAGAGATGAGGGAAAATCGTTCAGGCCTGTGCGAGGTAGGCCGCGAGCTGGTCCATGGTTCCGCCCCAGCCCTGCGTCATGCCGGCGTGGCTGGAGTCGAAAGTGCTTCGCTCCTCTTCGGTCGCGTTGATTGCGACCCAGCGGAGGGTGAGTGTGGTCTTTCCGTCCCGTTCGGTGAAGGTCGTGGTGGAAAGCGTCTCCAGCGGCCAGGTAGCGCTCATGGGGTGACGCGTCACGCCGCCGTTCGCATCCGAAAACGAAACGATGACGACCAGCTTTTCCGGCGGCAAGATCTCACGGAAAGTCCATTTGCCCCACATCTCATGCCTGTCGGCCGATTTCATGCAGTAGCAAAATTCGCCGCCAGGCCGCAAATCCATCGAGCAAGCCGGCATGGTGAAACCCTTCGGACCGAACCATTGCTTCAGGTGCGCCATGTCAGTCCAGACTTTCCACACGAGGTCGCGCGGAGCCGCAAACTCCCGCGACAAGACGAACTCGCGCATTTGCATCGCCGGAAGATGTTCGGACAGGCGCTCGAGGGTCTGTTTCCCTCCCTCAATGGCGCCGAATTCCTTGACCACAAAGTCGCGCGCCTCGGCCGTGGGGAACAGCATGCGGCCGGTCAGCTTCGTCCTGCCTCCTTCCACCGTCTCGAAGGTCCACGTTGCCGTAAAGGAGGCTCCGGGCCCGTTCTCGCGTCCACCGCCATGCGAATAAACGATGCGCTCCAGCGGCACGATCTCCTTGAACGTGCTCTTGTTCGGGTAGTTCACGCCGTCGGGCCCGCGCATGACGTGCTCCCACACGCCACCGATGCGGAAATCCATCTTCGTGATGGTGGTGCTGAAGCCGCGTGGTCCCCACCAGCGGACGACATGCTGCGGATCGGTCCAAGCCTGCCACACGAGTTCGCGCGGGGCGTCGACAATGCGGGAGATGACGATTTCACGGGCGGAGGTGCTGTCAGCGGCAGGATTGGCTTTGGAGCTCATGGGGCGTGGAATGACGGTTGGGTGAAAGGTTTATGCCTGTATCAACGAATAGCCGGACGCCGGGCGGACACTTGGTGTCTTTTTCCCCGGGTTCCGGGCGTTTTTTTTTGCAGCTCCCGCAAATACTCGTCGAGGCGGTCAAGGCTTTCCTCCCAGTGGCGCCGGTAGCGCTCCAGCCAGTCCACCGCCTCCTTCATCGGCTGGGCCTTGAGCCGGCAGGGGCGCCACTGCGCCTCCCGGCTGCGCACGATCAGCCCGCTGCGCTCGAGCACCTTCAAGTGCTTGGAGACGGCCGGCAGGCTCATGTCGTGCGGCTCGGCCAGCTCGTTGACCGAGGTCTCGCCCCGGGTAAGCCGGGCAAGAATCGCCCGCCGGGTCGGATCGGCGAGGGCCGCAAACGTGGCGCTGAGCTGGTCGGTTACCATTTCGCGTGGAAGAAAGGCTAGGTAATTAACCAATCGGTTAATTACATATCGGTTCCTGTCAAGCCACCATTTGAACCAGGGGCCGGCGAGTTCGCTGCAAGCAGCCCGGGGCTACTTCACGGTTTCTTCTTCCGCGGGCTGGCGGCCGCCTTGCCGGTTTTCGCGTCCGCCGGATGCAATTTCTCCTCCAGCATCCGCCGGCGAAGTTCCGCGCTCTCGATTGCGACGGAGAAAGGCGGGCTGGTAAACTGGCCGGCGCTGGAGAACGCAGTGGGGTTGATGGCCGGGCCTGGGCGTTTTTTCATGTGGTAAACCTAGAAGGCATTCCGGTGCTTTCAATCCTATCGTTGAGGATGGACTGAGGTCGCAGGGGCACCGCGTCCGCCATCAAAGATCTTTGGGCTGCGCGGCAGAGCCGGTTCTGGGCCAACCCCTATTCTGGTTCAGTCTAACCCGCCGGCTCATCCGGCGAATATTTTATCGGGCCGGATCATTCACGAAATCGATCCGTTTTCCGGTCCGGGCCGACTCTTTCGCGGCATCAAGAATCTCGCAGACAATCAGGTTTACCTCGAGCGAGGACAGCCCGGACGGCTGGATTTGCCCGCGAACGACGGCCGCAAAGTAGGAAAGCGAATCGGCATAGGGAGTCGGCAGGGCCGGCGTTGGTGCGCGGCTTTCGGGTGCATCGCCTTTGTGGAGTAACAGCGTATTCCGGTCGGGCAGCCGCAGGGTCCCGTTCTGGCCATAAAGATCCATGTCCTTCCGGTTGTAAGGCCAGTTCCAGGAGGCCTGGATGATCGCCTGCGCCCGCGGGTAGGTGACCACGATGGTCGCCTCATCATCCACTTTGGGATAAACATCGGGCTGGAAGTGTTGCAACACGGCGAAAACCGAAGTCGGGCGCTTTCCTTCCATCAGCCAGGTGACCAGGTCGGCGCCATAACAGCCAAAATCCATCACGACACCGCCGCCGTTCAGGACGGGGTCGGTCAGCCACGCCAGGAAAAAGGGCGAGCAAAATGGGGCCGGCCCGCCATGGCCGTCGTGGACGACGATCTTGCGCAGGTCGCCGATCGCATGCTGCCGGTGCACCAGATCGTAGGCGCTTTGTGTGCTCGGATACCAGGTGGTCTCGTAATTCACGACGACCTTGATGCGGCCCTTTTGGGCGGCGGCGGCCATCGCCCGCGCGTCGTCCAGGCTCACCGCCATGGGCTTTTCCATCATCACATGAATGCCCAGCGGCGCGCACATCTCCACGACCCGGCGGTGATCGAAGGTTGAAGTAAAGGTGGCGACGGCCTGCACGTTCGTCCTGGCCCGCAACGCCTCCAGGGTGGGGAAGAACAGATTTGCCGCCAGGTGGAAGCGCTCCGCGATCTGGGCCGCCAGTTTCTGGTCGGGCTCCACTATGCCCACCAACTGGACATCCCGGCGTCCGAGCAGGTCGGGAATGAACCCGCCGACATGGTCGTGGACCAATCCGACGATCGCGAGACGGACCGGTGCCGCGTTTTCCTGGGACCACGCGCAGGCGGTTGCCAGACAAAGCAGGGGAATGAGGAGGAGTTTTTTCATGATGCTAGGGGGTAAAATCAAATGGCGTCTGACGTCCCGGCTCGGACGGTCACATCTGGCGTGCGCCGGAAGCGATCGCCACCCGCACGGCCATGGCGGCCGAATCGACCGGGGGAATTTCCAGCACGGTGGCGATCTCCAACACACCGCGCTCATCGGGCAGGCCCCAGGCGTAACAGCGGTTCGCCCGGGTGCAGCCGGTGAGGGCAAAGACTTCGACTTCGCCGACCCAGACGGACTTGCCTTGGAACATTTCTTCCACCTGCACGGTTTCAACCGGAGTGGCTTCGCAGCCGTGGAGCTTCACAATCACACCCTCCAGTTCCTCCAGGTAGGTCATGGAAACAGGCAACCCAGTCTTCGCCGGTTCACAAGTTTGAAGCGGCGCCTGCCGCCCGGGCGGGTCCAGCCGCATCCCGACTGGTCAATCCGGGCCGGGGCGTTA
>CAZBLQ010000207.1:0-4164 GCA_964492635.1 uncultured Oleiharenicola sp. | reverse complement strand
CGGCCACGTGGAGGATTTTATCATCGATCCCGAGACCTGGGCCATCCGCTATCTGATCGTGGACACCCGAAACTGGTGGAAGGGGAAGAAAGTTCTGATCTCGCCGCAATGGATCGAGCGCGTGAGCTGGAGTGAGTCGAAGGTCTTCACCGGTCTCTCCCGGGAAACGATCAAGCACTCGCCGGGCTTCCTGGATGACTCGGTTTTGGACCGAGATTACGAGACGATTCTGCACGCCCACTACAATCGCCCGGGTTACTGGGTCGATGAACTGGTCGCAAAGTAGAATACCTTTTACCCGACGACTTCCAATTTCGTTGCGGCTTGTCAGGTGGGCCGCCAAGTCGGGCGAGGTGCTCGTCCGATGCATCTGACCAAGCGCGGCTGTGCAACCGTCCCCCTCTATCGCCCTATACAAACCCTACCGTCTGTGAAAACCCGTCACTGGAGCCCATAGCAGGTGAAACAAGGGAAGAGTGCCCCAACCGATAACTATAAGAAATATGACAACGCAAAAATCCTCCAAGAACCGCGGAAGCGTCCCCTTCACGGACAACAAGCCCCGCGTGCAAAGCCCACTCGTCAGTTCACCGGCCGTGGCGAAACGCGAGATCGCAAGCCTCCGCCGCGGCCGGGAGCGCCTTGAATCCGCGCCCACGGCGGACAATACCGATGCGCGGACTTCTCTGATCTGAGGTTCGCTAGGACAGGCCGGTCGCAGCACAAAATACTTTATGATGAACCATACTGACGGATGGATGAATGGTGGAGGCATATGGCTCTGGACCGTGCTCGGCCTCGTGATCGTGGGCCTGCTGGTCGTCGTGATTAGCAAGTTGTCCAAGAAATGAATCCGCGCCCGGTGGAGCGCCGAAATCTACGCTCCGCATGAAAACAGACACCTTGGTACCGGAATTGCTGCAACGGATGGATGCCTATTGGCGCGCCGCCAATTACCTCTCCGTCGGTCAGATTTACCTTTACGACAATCCACTGCTTAAACGGCCGCTGAAACTCGCCGACGTGAAGCCGCTGGTGGTCGGACACTGGGGCACGACTCCGGGGCAGAATTTCATCTATGTGCACCTGAACCGGGTCATCAATAAATACGACCTGGACATGTTCTACGTCGCCGGTCCCGGACACGGCGGCCCGGCTATTGTAGGCAATGTCTATCTCGAAGGCACCTGGAGCGAAATCTACCCGAACGTCACCCGGGACGAGGCCGGGTTGAAAAAGCTCTTCAAGCAGTTCTCGTTCCCCGGCGGGATTTCCAGCCATGTGGCGCCGACCACGCCGGGCTCGATTCACGAGGGTGGGGAGCTGGGGTATTCGCTCAGCCACGCCTTCGGGGCGGTGTTCGACAACCCCGGGCTCATCGTCGCCTGCGTGGTCGGCGACGGCGAGGCCGAGACGGGCCCGTTGGCGACCTCGTGGCAGTCCAACAAGCTGCTCGACCCGATCACCGACGGGGCCGTGCTGCCCATCCTCCATCTCAACGGTTACAAGATCAGCAACCCGACCGTGCTGGCACGCATCGAGCCGGAGGAACTGGAACAATTCATCCGGGGCTGCGGCTGGACCCCGATTCTCGTCGAGGGCGATGAGCCCGCGCTGATGCACGAGGCGATGGCGACCGCGCTTGATGCCGCGGTTGAAGAGATAAAACGGATTCAAAAGGATGCCCGCGAATTCGGCAATTTCATGCGTCCGCGCTGGCCCATGATCGTCCTCAAGTCGCCGAAGGGGTGGACGGGGCCCAAGATCGTCGACGGATTGCCCGTGGAGGGAACCTTCCGGGCGCACCAGGTGCCGTTGCTGGTGGATTCCACTCACCCTGAGCATGTCCAACAACTCGAAAGCTGGATGAAAAGCTACCGGGCCGAGGAACTGTTCGATGAGACCGGGCGGCTCCGGCCCGAACTGGCCGAACTCGCGCCGAAGGGCGACCGGCGGATGGGCTCCAATCCGCATGCCAACGGCGGCCTCCTTTTGCGCGATCTGCACATGCCGGACTTTCGGGATCACGCGGTGATGGTGACTTCGCCGGGTGCCGTGGACGGTCAGGATACACTCGTGCTCGGCAAGTTCCTGCGCGACGTGGCCAGGTTGAATCAGGATCACCGCAACTTCCGCGTCTTCGGCCCCGATGAGACCCTCTCGAATCTCCTGGGCGCGGTCTTTGAAGTCACCAACCGCCAATGGGACGCCCGCAAGCAGCCGAATGACGAGTTCCTGGCCCCCGCCGGACGCGTGGTGGACTCGATGCTTAGCGAACATCAGTGCGAAGGCTGGCTGGAGGGCTATCTGCTCACCGGCCGGCACGGACTGTTCAACAGCTATGAGGCGTTCATCCGCATTGTCGATTCGATGTTCAGCCAGCATGCGAAATGGCTGAAGGTCACATTGGAACTGCCCTGGCGCCGCAAGATCGCGTCGTTGAACTATCTGCTCGCCTCGCACGTCTGGCAGCAGGACCACAACGGCTTTACCCATCAGGATCCCGGCTTTCTCGACCACGTCATCAACAAGAAGTCTGACATCGTGCGCGTTTACCTGCCGCCCGATGCCAACTGCCTGCTGTCGGTGTTCGATCACTGCCTCCGCAGCCGGCATTACGTCAACGTGGTGGTGGCGGGCAAACACGCGTTGCCCCAATGGCTCACGATGGACGCGGCGGTCGTCCACTGCACCGAGGGCATCGGCATCTGGCAATGGGCCAGCAACGATCAGGGCAGCGAACCGGACGTCGTGATGGCCTGCTGCGGCGACACGCCCACGCTGGAAATCCTGGCGGCGGTTTCCATCCTGCGCGAACACCTGCCCGCCCTGAAAATCCGGGTCATCAACGTGGTCGACCTGATGAAACTGCAGCCCGCCACCGAACACCCGCATGGGCTGAGCGAAACCGACTACGATTCGCTCTTCACCCGCGACAAGCACATCATCTTTGGCTTCCATGGCTACCCGTGGCTGGTGCACCGGCTGACCTACCACCGGACCAACCGGAATCTCCACGTCCGGGGCTACAAGGAGGAAGGCACGATCACGACGGCCTTTGACATGCGGGTGCAAAACGACCTGGACCGCTTTCACCTGGTGCAGGACGTGGTCGACCGCCTGCCGCATCTGGGTTCCAAGGGGGCCTACCTGAAACAGATGGTTCAGGACAAACTTATCGAGCATAAGCACTACATCGACGAGCACGGCCAGGACCTGCCGGAAATCCGGAATTGGAAGTGGGGCGCAACAAACGTCGCTGAGCTGGCATAAGCCATGGGTCCGTCTGCATGGACAACTCAGCTAACGCGTTTCCCGGCAATTGTGCCGGCCATCTCCGACTTTTGGAGGTTAATACCCCATATTCTCCCCCCGGCCGGCCGACTAATGTAGATCGTTCTGAAACGGCTGGCCGGCTCCCGCGTGATTTTTGCGGACCAGCGAGGTCATGCCCAAAAACCAAACAAACGAGCCCCCGATGCCCATTCAACTCAAAGAGGAAAACGGCGGGAAGATACTCATTGTCCACGTCAGCGGGAAAATCGCCAAGGCAGACTATGCGAGCTTTGTGCCTGCGTTTGAACGATTGGTCCTACTGCACGGGAAGCTGCGCGTGTTGTTCGACATGACCGGCATCCGGGGTTGGGACGCAGCTGCATTTTGGGCGGACATCAAATTCGATCTCAAACACTTCGCGGACATGAAGCGTCTCGCCATGGTCGGGGAAAAAAAGTGGCAGCATCACGTGGCGACGTTCTGCAAGCCGTTTACCTTGGCGACAGTCCGGTATTTTGACCACGCCGACTCCGCGGAGGCGCTGAAGTGGTTGGGCGAGGCGTAACGGAATCGGTCGCGCGCGACACGAATGAAAATTCTTACCGAAGATAGACCACTGGCGTCGCCCGAGGGTAACTTTTCCCCGGCAAAATCCGGTGTGGTCGTCTCTGTGCGCGGCAGCGTCGTGGACATCCGGTTCGATGGGCATTTACCGCCGATCTACTCAGTGCTGCGTGCGGGGGCGGATAAGCAAGTCGTCATCGAAGTGCTGGCCCAACAAGATGCGCGCCACGTGCGTGGGATTGCACTCACGCCCACTCAGGGCCTCGCCCGCGGCATGGCGGTGGAGGATACGGGTGGACCGTTGAAGGTGCCGGTGGGCAAGGG
>CAZBLQ010000206.1:0-4290 GCA_964492635.1 uncultured Oleiharenicola sp. | reverse complement strand
AATCTCCCCGACGAAGATCCGCCCCTGCTCCGGCGCGTACAGCCGTTGGAGCAGCGCCAGCAGGGTGCTCTTCCCGCAGCCGGACCCACCGGCGACGACCGTGATCGTGCGCGCGGCCAAGGTGAGGGAAATGTCCTGCAACGTGCCGAGGCGCCCGGCATGCCTGAAGCATACCCCCTCGAGGCGGATGTCTTGGGATTGTTCCGGGCCAAAGCCGATGGTCCCCTGGTCCGGCTCGAGTTCCAGGTCCATGATTTCGAAGAGGCGCTCGGTGGCGATGAGGGTTTCCTGGATCGAACCGTTGAGCTGCAGCAACGATGTGAGGGGTCCCGTGAGATAACCGGCGAGCGTGTAGCACGACATCAGTTCGCCCGGGGTCAGGCCGGCCTCGAGCACCAGGCCTCCGCCCAGCCAGAGCAGGCCGATCATGTAGGCCGACGTGATGAAGGTGCCGGCGGTGTTGGTGCCCAGCGCGGCCAGCGACGCCCGCCAACTCGTCTTCAGCAAGCGGACGAGCCGGGTCTCGGTTTTGAAGTTTTCCAATTCCTCCACTTGGAAGCGGCGAATGGCGGACTGGGCCTGGAGCGACGAGACGAGCTGCGAGTCGAAGTCCGCGCCGCGCTCCATGAGCTCACGCTGAAACTCGCGGTTGCGAAGATTGATGAACCAGTAGAGCGCGGCGTGGCACGGAACGAGCGCGAGCGAAAGCAGCGCGAGTTTCCACGAATAGAAAAACATCACCGCGAGCGCAAAGCACAGGATGAGGGGATTGAGCACGAGGTTGAGCAGGGCGGTGTTCAGGAAATTCCGGATCTTCACCGCGTCGGCGACCCGCGAGATGATTTCCCCAACGCGCATGGTGTCGAAGAACGGCTGCGGCAGGCGCAGCAAGTGGCGGTAGTACGCCAGGATGAGCGAGGCGTCGATTTCCTGGGCCGTGCGCAATGAGAGCAGGGACTGGCAGACCCCGAGGACGAGCTTGAAGCCAAGAATGGCGAGCATGGCCACGCCCAGCAAATTGAGGAGCTGGCGGTTGCCGTCGGGAATGACGGTGTCCACGACCTGCTGGACGTAAACCGAGGTTGCCAGCGCGAGCAGCGTGGAAAGCACCGCCCCGACCAGGGCCTGGACGAGCACCGCGCGGTGCGGCTGCAGCAGGCGCCAAAGCCGGCGACTCGGTGCGACGGTGTGGTCGCCGGGCTGAAACTGCCCACCGGGCGCGAGGAGAATCAAGACTCCCGTCCAGACGGCCGTGAACCGCTCGTGCGGCCACTTCTCCACCCGGCCCACCACGGGATCCATCACCCGGGCGAATTTCGGCGTCCATTCCACCAATACGACATAGTGCAGCAGCCGCTGCTCGATCAGGCAGTGCGCGATCGCCGGCAACGGCACGGTTGGCAGCGCCGCGGCCGGGCCCTTCACGCCCTTGGCGCTAAATCCAAGCTGCTTGGCCGCGTCCAGCAATCCGAGCACCGTCGTTCCGCGCTGATCCGTGCCGGCCAGACGGCGAAGCTGCGCGATGGCCACAACCTTCCCCTGGTGCGCCGCCACATAGGCGAGGCAGACCGCGCCACATTCGGTGAAATCACGCTGACGAAACATCGCATTGGCCCGGCGGAGCCGGGTTCCTCCCCTGCCGTCGCTTTCCCCGCGCACCGGGCATCGGGATGCGCGCTCGAGCGGCCGACGATGTGCCGGTGCGGCGGTGGTACCGGCCCATTCGTCCAATTACGCGGACAAATTCAATCCACTGCCGGCTACGGTTGCGGTCGCGTCGGGCATCCTGCGATGGCACCTTTGCCGCGCGACCTTCCATGACTTCGCCGGTCACAGTGAAGTCGTTCGGGCCGCAACCCGCACGCAGACTAGCCGCGCGATGAACCGGTCAAGGCTCCGCCAGCGGACCCGCGCTTCGCGCAGTCCGCCTTCACGGCTGTCATCGGCTTGCCCTCAGGGTCGCAGGCGATCAAAGCCTAGCCGCCAAACAGTTTTGCAATGGCCGCCTTCACTTCCCTCCAGTGGTCAAAGATAGCCGAGGCAATGGCGAATAACACCACGGAGAAAAAGCCGGTCCAAAACAGCGACGGACCATTCTTCGGAGACTTCATGCTGGGAAAGAGGCCGTGCCTGGCGTGACTTGTCCCGCCAGGCACGACGCGTTTTTCAATTCATGGCTGCAAGCAAACCATACCCGTTCGAGAACAAGGGCCCGAAAATCGGCAGGTTCGTGAGGATCGGGTGGGCGAAAAAGGATCCATAGAATCCCCCGACAAACTGGCCCACATCCGTGGCGAGATTGTCGCGATTGTTGGCAGTCGAAGTCCCGCCCCGAATTGAGGTCAGGTCACTCTCCTCAAGTGTAGTCAATGTATTCATAATGTTGGTTTCTCAGTTCGAATTTACCGTGCTGTTAAAGCCCTCCACCACGCCCTGTTTGAAGTCTCCCCAGTTATTAAGGACGTTACCGACCACGCCGCTGACGACCACGCCGGTGGCCATGCCGCCGAACCAGAGAAGAAAAGGAATAAAGGGGAAAACGCCGCCTTCGATCCGCACCTCTTCCTCATGTGTGAGTGTATTCATGGGTTTTTGGTCTCCTTCATTTCTAATTAGTCCGAGTGATGCACCGTGCGCGCGGGCGCAAGCAGGGCCAGAATCTCCGCCATATAGGCGTCGCTCAGCCGTGGAACATTGACCGGCAGATCTCCGTCATAACTCCCGCCGGCGACCAATTTGATCAGGTCGCTGTCAGCTAGTTGCTTCATGTTATTCCTTTCTTTGCATCCCGGCGGAATTGCCGGAAAAGTGTGGCCCCTCAGGACGGCGAGGGATGGCCCTGGGGATCGAGCCAGCGGGTCGCGTCCTCAAACAAAACCTGCAGCAGGCTCCGGCGCGCGACGACGAAGCGCGCGGTGAGCGTCATGCCCTTGCGCAGCGCTCCCGTCGTCCCACCGGGAAGCCGGAGCGCGCGAGCCGCCGGTCGCACCAGGACTTTGTAGACGGCCTGCGATCCATTGCTGACGGCGTCGGCGGCAATGCTTTCGATCATCCCATCGAGCAAGCCCCATTGTGGGTAGGGAAACGCGTCAATCTGCAGCCGGGCCTTCAGGCCGCGATGGAGCAAGCCGATGTCTTTCGGCAAAACATAGGTTTCCACGAGCAGCGGGTCGTCGGGTGAAATGTAGCCCAATGACTGGCCCGCGGCGACATAACCAGTTGCATCCAGTCCGCTGAAGCCTTGCAGGGCACCGGTGGCCGGCGCCCGGATCGCCGAAAGGGCGCGCTCCTCCTCAAGGCGCTTCTGGTCCGACACCAGCTGGCCCAAGCCCGCCTGCTCGTCGCGCAACTCTGACTGCCAGCCCGCGAGCGCCTGCCGGACGAACAGCTGCAGATCCGTGGCGGCGCGGCGGCGCGCATAGTCGGCTTCGTCGCGTTCCTGGTCGGTCACCAGGCCCCGGGTCGCAAGTGCCGCCGCCCGCTCATGCTGGAGCGCGGCCCGGCTGTGGGCCAGGTGAAGGGCTTCCCATTGCGCCGCGAATTGGGCGTGACGGCGCGTCACGAGCGGCGTCCCCAGGTTCACGTGCACCGCTTGCCGATCCACGACGGCATTGCCCGCCAAGTCCGCGGGAGCAAGTCGCGTGGTGAGCTCAACCAGGTCGGCAATCACGCCGGCCTTTTCGTGCTGAAGCTCGCGGTTGTGCGCGAGTCGTTCCCCGACGTCGCGGGTGTTCAATTCCAGCAACAGCTGGCCAGCGACGACAGGATCATTGTCCCGGGCGAACACGCGGGCAATTCGCCCGCCGACGGCGGACCTTAATTCCGCGCGCTCCGCGGCCGGGCGAACAATGCCGGCGGAACGCACGGTGAGATCAACGTGAACCCACGGCAATGCCGCGATCGCCGCCGTGACCGCACCGAGGCTGAGCCAGTAGACCCACGGCCGCTGGCGCCCGTGCAGGGCCTGCAGACTCTCGATCGAGTCCCCGGCCAGGGCAGCGGGCAGAAGAGGCATGGGCGGCGTGGACATGGCGGTGGACAACAGGCGCGGCGGTTTGGTGCGAACAACGTGAACGCGCCGCGCCGCCCACCCAATCGCGTCGGCGTATCTTTTCTGTAATCCCGCGGCAGTGCCCGGATCGGGCCGGGTCTCGCCCGCGCAGCTCCGGATCCGACCGGGCGCACCCCCGACCGCGGGGCACCCCACCCGTCCCGCCGCCCGGGCGAAAGCTATTTTGCGGCGGAACGGAGCGCGCGCCGCGCCTTCGGAGAGGCCAGCTCCTCCAGTTG
>CAZBLQ010000205.1:0-4366 GCA_964492635.1 uncultured Oleiharenicola sp. | reverse complement strand
CACGTGCCAGCACACTCCGTTATCATGGTGTGCCACGTTCCGCCGGAGCAGTATGGCTGGGCGTTGTGGTCTCGGTCGGCCTGCATGCCTTCGTACTCCTGGGTTTCAACCGGCATGTCATCGCGCAAAAAACCAAGGTCGCAGACGGGCCGGTTGAGCAAATGCAGATGATGCCCGTCCTCGATGATCCGAAAGAGGATGAGCCCAAGGAGCTCAATGACGACGATCCCGCCCCCGCGCCCGCGGTCAGCGTGCCGATGCTGGCGGATGTTCTGCTGCAAATTCCGGTCGAATCCAATTTCATCCAGCAGCTTGATCCGACTGTTCCGCTGAAAGCCGATAGCCAGGCGGGCAAGCTGGTTTCCATTCCGGTCAATATCCAGCACGGGCGACCGGACAGCAGCAACATCAAGAACCTGTTCAACCCCTCCGAACTGGACCGGGTGCCGGAACCCATCGTGCAAACCCAACCCGACTACCCCTTTGAGTTGAAACGGGCGGGGATCGATGGACGGGTCCGCGTCGGCTTCATCGTGGACAGCCAGGGCAACGTGATCCTGCCCTACATCGTTTCCTCCACGAACCGCGGTTTCGAACGGGCCGCCATCGAGGCGCTGCAAAAATGGAAATTCCGCCCCGGCATGAAGAGCGGCCGGAAAGTGAATACCCGCGTGGAACAGCCGATAACCTTCAATGTGCCGGCGGGATCGAGTGTTTAACCGTACGCCAACCGGCCAAAACATCCCGGCATGTTGCTTCGGTGAAGTCGGGACTGCCCGCTTTGGGTGATAGCGGCACCGGCTCGCCTCAAATACTGTCCTCCCAATCGTCGGCCAAAAAACCTCCTATGGCTGCCGGACCACAAATTTTACCCCAAGGCTGGCCAGTTTTCACAAGTAATGCGCGATGAATGCCTGTTAATGCACAGCCTGCACCTGCCCATTCCGCGCACAATCGGCATTCTTTTGCGGATCCCCCTTGCTTCCCGGTGCGCTCCAGCGAATCGAACATGATCACCCCATCCAGCTATCGGCGGATTTCGCGCCCGGTCCTTGTGACGCGAGGCGCTCTCGTGTCTCGCCTCGTTCGGTCAGGGTTTTTGCCCGCCGGGCAGCGGCGGAACATTCGCGCCTGCCCAGCCGGGCAGGCAGCCAACCCTGTTGCGCCGGACCGGTAGCCCGTGATAAAACCGCGGAAAAAAATCACGGCGCCCGCGCCGCAAGTGCTCGCTGCCATCCCCGGAGCGCGTGAGCAAGCGAAGGCCGTGCTGCGCGAGAGTGAAGAGGGCTACCGTAATCTGCTGCAGAATAATCCCGCCATTGCCGTGCAGGGCTACGGGATGGATGGCCTCACCACGTTTTGGAACCAGGCGTCGGAGCGACTCTATGGTTACACCGCGTCGGAGGCCATCGGTCGCAGTTTGCTCGACCTCATCATTCCTCCCGAAATGCGGGTCGGCGTCAGTCAGGCCATCCGGCAAATGGCAGAAACCGGCCAGCCCATTCCTGCAGCCGAACTCTCGCTCATGGGCAAGGATGGTTCGCGGGTGTCGGTCTTTTCCAGTCATTCAATTGTGCAATGGCCCGGGGGTGCCACCGAATTATTTTGCTTTGATATTGATCTTACCGAACGCAAGCAGGCGGAGGCGGCGCTGCGGGATGCCTTGATCGACGCACAGCGCTTCCGCCAGGCGCTGGATCAGGTTTCCGCGTACATCTACATGAAGGATTCCCGGTCCCGGTACGTTTATGCCAACCGGGCGACTTTGGAGCTCTTTGGTTGTTCAGCCACAGAACTGGTTGGTTCCGACGACACCCGTTTTTTCCCGCCCGGCACTGTGCAGCGGCTGCAGGAAATTGACTCGCGAGTGTTCCGGGGCGAGCAAACGACGGAGGAAATCGATGTGACTGATGCGCGGGTCGGGCGGCGTGTCTATTGGGAAACCAAGAGCCCGATCTACGCTGGCCCCGGGAACAAGTCCATCTGGGGTTTGCTGGGCATCTCCACCGACATCACCGGGCGCAAGCGGACAGAGGAGGCCCTGCTGGAAAGCGAGGAACGATACCAGCGGATCACAGAGGCGATCACCGACTATATTTACACGGTGCGCGTGGTGGACGGACGCGCCGCGGAAACCACCCACGGCCCGGGTTGCCTGGCTGTCACCGGCTACCAGACGAACGAGTTTGCCCACGATCCCTACCTGTGGCTCCGCATGGTGGCGGCAGCGGACCGGTCCAAGGTGGAGGAACAGGCGCGGCGGATTCTGGCCGGCGAAGACCCTCCGCCCATCGAACATCACATCGTTCACAAGAACGGGACGGTGCGCTGGGTGAGAAACACCTTTGTCCCTCATCGAGATGAGCATGGCTGCTTGGTGGCGTATGATGGTTTGATCCAGGATATCACCGCGCGCAAGCAGGTGGAAGAGTCGCTGCACGCGAGCGAGGCCCAGAACCGGGCACTCCTCAATGCCATCCCGGATTTTATTTTTACGAACCGGCGTGATGGTGAGTATCTGGCCGTCCACGCACCCGATCCGGGTCTGCTCTTCACCCCCCCGGAGACCTTCCTGCACCGGAAGGTCGGGGAAGTCATGCCCAAGCCCATTGCGGATCTGTTTATGAAGGTCTTTGCCGACGCCCATGCCTTGGGCGCGGTGCAAGAGGTGCATTACTCGCTTCGAATGGGTGGCGAGGAAAAGCAGTTCGAGGCCCGCGTCGTCCCTTCCACCGGGGACAAAGTCATCTCCATCGTGCGCGACATCACCGAGCAAAAGCGGGCGGAGACGGCGTTGCGGGAGAGTGAAACTGTGCTGAGGGAATCGCAGATCATCGCGGGCCTGGGCAGTTATGTCCTGGATGTTTCCACCGGGTTGTGGAGCAGTTCGGCCGTGCTGGATCTGGTGTTTGGGATCGATGAAACCTACGAACACTCGGTGGCAGGATGGGAGGCCATGATCCATCGTGCTGATCGCGCCATGATGGCGGACTATTTTAAGAATGAGGTTCTGGGCCGGCGCCAGGCATTCAACAAGGAATACCGCATCGTCCGCCGCGACAATCAGACGGTGCGCTGGGTCCACGGCATCGGCCGCCTGGAATTCGATGCCGAGGGGCGCCCCCGGAAGATGCTCGGCACGATTCAAGACATCACCGCCCGCAAGCAGGCGGAGGCGGAACGCCAGCAGCTCGAGCGCAAGCTCCTGGAGACCCAGAAACTCGAGAGCCTCGGCGTGCTGGCCGGCGGCATCGCGCACGACTTCAACAACATTCTCACCGGCATCCTCGGCAATGCCACCCTCGCGAGCCTTGATCTGCCCGCCGGCTCTCCCGTGCACGACAACCTGGAGACCATCAGACAGGCCTCCCTGCGGGCGGCTGATCTCTGCAAGCAGATGCTCGCCTACTCGGGCAAGGGGCGCTTCGTAGTGCAGAATCTCTCCCTCAACGGCCTCGTCGAGGAGACCACACACCTGCTGCAAATTTCCATCAGCAAAAAAGCCGTGCTGCGTTTCAATCTCTATCCGGCCCTGCCCGCGATCGAAGCCGACGCGACGCAGCTCCGGCAGGTGATCATGAACCTGGTGATCAATGCCTCCGAGGCGATCGGCGAGAAGAGCGGGGTCATCAGCCTCAGCACCGGACTGGCCCGGGTGGACCGGGACTATCTGGGCGGCACGCTCCTCGCCCCCGAATTGCCGGAAGGCACGTATGTTTTTCTCGAGGTGGCCGACTCCGGCTGCGGGATGAGCCCCGAGACGCAGGCGAAGATCTTCGATCCGTTCTTCACCACCAAGTTCGCGGGCCGCGGCCTCGGGCTGGCCGCCGTGCTCGGCATCATGCGCGGGCACAAGGGCGCACTCAAGATTCATTCGGAGCCGGGCCAGGGCACGACGTTCAAGCTGCTCTTTCCCTGCGCGACCGGCGATTCTGAGCTGATCGCGGCGGAAAGCGTGGCGAAGCCGGCGTGGCGGGGCCATGGCTGTGTCCTGGTGGCTGACGATGAGGAGTCCGTCCGCAGCACCACGGCCTTGATGCTGCGGAAGCTGGGCTTCGAAGTGGCGCTGGCGGTGGATGGCCGCGAAGCCGTGGAAATTTTCCGCGCGGAGCCGGACCGGTTTACCCTGGTGCTGATGGACCTGACCATGCCGCATCTTGACGGCGAGCAGGCGTTCGCGGAGTTGCGACAGATCCGGGAGGATGTCCCGGTGGTGCTGATGAGCGGGTTCAACGAACAGGAAGTGATCTCGCGATTTTCCGGCAAAGGAATGGGTGGTTTTCTCCAGAAGCCTTTTGCCTACGAGGGACTGAGCAATGTCGCGCACCGCGTGCTGGCGGGCGCGCCTGAAACGAAATAGAAGCTT
>CAZBLQ010000204.1:0-4525 GCA_964492635.1 uncultured Oleiharenicola sp. | reverse complement strand
CCCGTCGTCGGGTCTGTTAGGCACTGATGGATACCCTGCACAGAGTCTATGATGCGATAAGGGCGCATCCCATCGTCAACGGCCTGCTGCCGCATTTGCTCACCGTCGCGGGCTTTCTGCTGGCTTTCTTCGCCATCGCCCGGCTCATGAGCCAGCGGAAACAGCCGGGCAACACCTTCGCCTGGTTGCTGGCCATCGCCTTTGTCCCGTATGTCGGCGTGCCGCTCTACCTGATGTTTGGCGGTCGCAAGATCAAGAGCCTGGTGGCGGGCAAGACCCGGCTCTGCCCCATCGTGCCCGGCGCCCCGTCTTCCAGCGCCGCCACCAGCTCCACTGCCCGCATCCTCACCCTCAACGGCGCGTGCCCGCCCATCGGGGGCAACAAGGTCAGGCTGCTCACGACCGGGGAAGATGCGTTTGCCGAACTGGAACACCAGATCAAGTCGGCGAAGCACACCATCCATCTGATGACTTTCATCCTCGCCCGCGACGCCGTGGGCAAGCGCCTGGTCAAGCTGCTCGCCCAGCGCGCCAAGGAAGGGGTCAAAGTCCGCCTGCTGCTCGACTCGCTTGGTTGTTTCATCAGCAGCGGCGGTTTCGTCGATCCGATCCGCGAGGCCGGTGGCGAGGTCGCCAAATTCATGCCCGTGCTGCCGCTACAGACCCGCGGGTCCGCCAACCTGCGCAATCACCGCAAGATTGCAGTCTTCGACCACCAGACCGCCATTATGGGCGGCCACAACCTCGCCAAGGAGTACATGGGTCCGACCCACCTCAAGCGCCGCTGGCGCGATTTCGGAGCGGTGATCGCGGGCCCGGCGGTTGGCTTGCTGAATGAAATCTTTATTGCCGACTGGGCCTTCGCCCGCGGCCAGTCCATGGACCAACTGCACAAGGAGTTGCCGGCGGAGACCGCCGCCCCGGCGGGGCGGGGCGAAATGCAAATCGTCGCCAGCGGGCCCGACGTCGTGGGCGATCCGCTTTACGAGGGGATTCTCTCCCTCGTACAGGGCGCCGAGCATAGCGTCTGGATTGTCACCCCGTACTTCATTCCCGACGAGGTATTGTTCCGCTCCCTCCTGCTGAAGGCGCGCAGCGGAGCTGATGTGCGCATCGTTGTGCCCGCCCGCTCCAACCACCCCGTCACCGATCTCGCCCGGCGGCATTTCTTGCGCGAACTCCAGGCCGCCGGGGCAAAAATCCTGCTCTACCAGCCGGGTATGAGCCACGCCAAGTTGCTGCTCGTCGACAAGCGCACCGGCCTGTTCGGCTCGGCCAACATGGATCTGCGCAGCCTGTTCGTGAATTTTGAGATTGGCGCCGTCACCTACTCCCCGGCTGAAGCCGCCGCGATGTCGGTGTGGATGCACGAAGTCTTCGCCCAGTCGAAACCGATGCCGGAAGCGCGCAAGCAGCACCGGATCTTCCCCGTGATCGGCGAGGAAATCGCCCGGCTGATCGCGCCGCTGCTGTAGGGGGATATCCAAGCTCGATGGAGGCGGGACTAGCAGTCCCGCGGGTTGCTAGCACTACTCCGTTAAGAACAACCAACACACCCCGGCGCTGCGCGCCACCCCTCTTGATAGAGGGGACTTCAAACGGCGCTAGGAAAAATCCCCTCTGAAGAGGGGTGCCCGTCAGGGCGGGGTGTGGCAGAGCCACACTCAAGTAATGGTGCCATGCTCGCCAGTCGGTCCGGTCCTGCCCCATCACTCACGCCATCGCGTGGGCGTGCTCAAGCAATTCGAGCGCCTGATGTACTTCGCGCCGCATCTCGGCGAGCGCCGCGCGGGCTTCGGCATACTGCAACATTGCCCGTTCGGTGTATTCGCTCTTCAGCGCATCGGCTTTCAAAGCATATTCGGCCTTCAGCGCCGTCCAGCGTTCGCCGAGCTGATGGAGCTTGGCATCCGAGGCTTGCAGGAGCTGGTGCAACCGGACGTTGCGCGCGGTTTTCTGGCAGGCCAGTTTTTCATTCAACCGGCGGCGGGTGTCGGCGAGCTGGGAAAGGAGAACCTTTTCCTCCGGCACGCGGCGCAATCCGCGCACCAAGCCGAGCTTCGACAGCGTCCAGATGGTCCATTTGGTCGGATCCCACTGCCACCATTTGACCGCGTTGCGGTAGTCGTGCTGAAACTCGTGGTGATAATTATGGTAGCCTTCCCCGAAGGTGAAGAGGGCCATGATCCAGCTGTCCCGGGCGCTGCACCGGTCGGAATACGGCTGGCTGCCGATGGTGTGGCAGAGCGAGTTGATGAAAAAGGTCATATGCTGCACCGCCGTTACGCGGGCCACCCCGGCGAGCAAAAAGCCGCCCAACGCCCCCAGCCAGCCGGAGTGCATGAAGCCCAGAATCGCAGGCAGCACCAGTCCGACGCCCACCGCGATCAGCGTGTAATAGCGATCCTGCAGCATGAAGAGTCGGTCCTTGCGCAGATCCTGGATATTGTCGAGCGGCGGCTCGGCATCGAGTTTGAAGAGAATCCAGCCCATGTGCGCATACCAGAATCCCTGGGAAATATCATAAGGATCCTCCTCGTGGTCGACGTGCTTGTGGTGCCGGCGATGGTCGGAGACCCAATGCATGGCGCTGTTCTCAAACGCGGCCGCGCCGAAAATGAGGGTGACCAGCCGCACGGGCCATCTCGCCTGAAACGCGACATGGGAGAATAGGCGGTGATAGCCGAGAGTGATGCTCAGGCCGGTCGCGATGAAAAAGGTGAGGAACAGCGAGACCTGGAAAGTGTCGACGCCACAGTTCCAGAGATAAACCGGCACAGCGGTGCAGGTGACGATGGCGGTTCCAATCAGGAATGAGCTGTTGGTCCAATTGATGCGGGAGGAAGGGAGACGGAAGGGCACAGTGAATCTAATATGGACTATTAGCCGACAGGTGCGAGCGGATTTTTCCAATTATTCCATAACCTGTTGGTCTGGGGACGAAGCCCATTCTGCTGATTCCGTTCCGACCCTGTTGGGCCGGTGCTTGTCGCCGGCCGTGGCCTGCCAGCAAGCGGCAGCCCTATAATAAAAACACACTCTCCTCTGCGAACAAGAACGCCATACGCAGTCGTCAGCATCGCAGCTAACGCTTAGGGGCAACAGTCCACCCATCGCTTCACACCGCGCGCTGCTCGATGAACACTTTAATAGCCGCCTCGTCGGCCGGCAGAAGGTACTTCACCACCGGCCGCGGCTTCAACGCTTCCAGCGAGGGATGCACCGGTTCCTGGTTGATGGCCGCCCGGATGGCGTCGGGGAATTTCGCCGGATGGGCCGTGGCCAGCACCACGCTGATGCGCTCAGGGTTCAGATCCTTGAAGGCACAGGCCGTGTGCGGATCGACAATATATCCGTAACGCTCATGCACGCGACGGATGATACCGGATATTTCCGCATCGGTTGCGCTGGAGGAACTGAACGTGGACTTGTCGAAATTTTCGAAACGGTAGGTGCCGGTGGCCTGGATTTGCGCCATGACCGTGCGTACCTTCTCCGGATCGCACTCCAGCTCATAATACAGGAACCGCTCGAAATTCGACGCCATCTGGATGTCCATGGACGGGGCGAAGCTCGGCCGCACCACGTCCCGCCGGTATTCGCCGGTCAGAAAAAGCCGGTGCAGGATGTCGTTCTGGTTGGTCGCCACCTTGAACCCCATGATCGGCACGCCCATTTCCGCCAGCAGCCAGCCGGCAAACACATTGCCAAAATTTCCCGTCGGCACCACGAACTCGACCCGGCCCCGTTCCGCCACCGGCAGCTTCAACCAGGCGTAGAGATAGTAGACACATTGGGCCAGCACCCTCGCCAGATTGATCGAATTTACCGCTGACAGGCCGTGTCGCTGGCTGAATTCATGGTCGCCGAAAATGTTTTTCAGCGCCCGCTGGGCGTCATCGAAACTGCCCTCGATGGCGAGGGCGAAGACATTCCCTGCCCCGGTGCAGGTCATCTGCCGCTCCTGGAGCGGGGCCACCCGGCCGTCGGGATACAGGATGAACACGGCGGTCGATGGCTTGCCCAGCAAGCCGTGGATGGCGGCAGCACCGGTGTCGCCCGAGGTGGCGCCAAGCACGTTGATGCTCCGGCCGCTGAGCTTGCACTGGTGCTCGTACAGATTGCCGAGCAGTTGCAGGGCAAAGTCCTTGAACGCCAGCGTCGGCCCATGAAACAGCTCCAGCACGTAGGTGGTGTCGTCGAGCTTGGTGAGCGGGGCGATCTCGGGATGCGTAAAATGCGCATAGGAACGGCGCACCAGCGGCGCCAGGACTTCCTCCGGAATGTCAGTCGCAAAAATCTCCAGGAAATCGATGCAGAGATCCGCGTAGCTGAGGTTGCGCCAGGCGGCAAATCGCGGGGTGATGTCGGGCAGTAGCTCCGGCAGAAAAAGCCCGCCATCCGGCGCGAGTCCGACCGCCACGGCTTCCGAAAAAGTGTGGGGCCTAGTCTGGCCGCGGGTGGAGATAAAACGCATACAGACGTCAGATGTCAGAAATCAGAGATCAGAGGGAGCTTTTTCCCG
>CAZBLQ010000203.1:0-4616 GCA_964492635.1 uncultured Oleiharenicola sp. | reverse complement strand
ACCTGGTCGCCGGCCGGATCATCAAGACGATCCAGACCGTCCCGACCAAGTAAGCCCGGCACCGACCGGTCACTTCCGCCGCCCGACTGCCCGAGTCGGGCGGCTTTTTTGTGGCTCCCCCGGGCCAAGCCGTATTGAGGCTGCCTGACAAAAGATGTGATACCTTTACTGTCCGCTTCGAGACTTTGTAGGGCTGCCGCTTGCGGCATGCCGGCCCAGCTAATGGCGCGGCGCAAGCGCCGGCCCTACAGTCCAAAAGCAATAGATAACTGGTATGAGGCACTGTCCTGAAGGGCATGGGCTCTGCTGATAAAACCAGCCGCAAAAAAACCGCGCTCTTTTGAGAAGCGCGGTTTGGGAAATACCGAAGGGTTCTACTTGACGACCAAGGGCGGCGGAGGGGGTGGCACCGCGATGGAACTGTCGTTCAGTTTCTTCCCCACGATTTCAATCACGCGCTGAATCTCAATCTCCGCGTTGCGTCGGTTGATCTTGGTTTGTTCGACCTGCTTGGCCAGGTCGAAGGTCTCACGATTGAGGGTTTCCCTTTGGGTGCGCCCCTGGGAGAGCTGGATTTCAAGATCAGCTGCTTCCTTGGCCAGCTTATCGGCTTCAGTGGAATATTTGGCCGTTTCATCCCTGAGGGCCTTCATTGCGTCCTCGTATTCGCGCACCTTCTTCTCCTCCTTGGCGCGATCAGCCGCCTCGCGTTCATCCTGGCGTTTTTGCGCTTCAGCCGTGGACTTGGCTTCGATCTCATCCTTCTTTTTTTTCTCCTCGGCTTTGATGCGGGCGACTTCCTGCTGGTGGGTCTCTTCCTTGGCCTTCATTTCCTTGATGGAGCCGTTGTAAAAGAAGGCGAACACGGCGAGCAGAACGGCGGGAACGATAAAGTATGACTTGTTCATGTGGGGCGGAAATAGGGTGGTTAACCTTTCTTGGCGGCGGCGGCCGCGGCAGCGGCCGCTTCAGCCGCTTTTTTCTCTGCATCGGCGATCTTGTCCAGCAGGTCGTAGTAGTATTTCACGTTGGATTCCGCCTGCTTCACATAAGTCCGGAGAAAGGCATCCTCGTCGGAATAATGCTTCTTTTCCTCTACAATCTTGGCGGTGGCAGCCTTGACCTCCTCCAGGTCCTTCTTGAGACGCGCAACCTGATCACGGAGTTTGTTCCGGTCGTCATAGAAGTGCTGGCGGCGGTCCTCGGCGTCCTGGCGGGCGGTTTTTTTTGCCTCTTCCGCGCGTTCTTTCTCCTCGCGCTTCTTCTTGTTTTTCTCCTGCGCCACAACGGCGTCATTAATGGCTTTTTCGCGGTTCTTGATCTCCTGCAGGGCCTTGGCTTTCTTCTCTTCATCAGCCTTCGATTTGGCTATGGCAATCTTTTCCTCGTAGGTCCGAGTGAAATTCAGATAGAACCCGGAGAAAATTAAAACACCGAGGAAAGGGAAAATAAAATAGGCTTTTTTCATGGGCTGATGCTGTATGTTAAAGGGGTGGGATCACATTTTGTTTTTCTTGGCTTCACGATCCTTTAGGATGTCCTCAATGGCCCGGACCATGTTTTGTCCGTCCTTGGCGCCTTCAGGATATTCCGCGGCCTTTTTGGCGGCTTCCATGGCCACGTCGTATTTCTTCAGCTCGTAGGCGACATAGGCCAGAAAGATGTAAGCTTGGGAGGGCTTAGTCAGGTCTCCCTTGGCCACCGCAGCCTGGGCATGGGGAAACGCCTCGTCGGGCTTTTCCAAGGCATGATAGGCTTGGGCAATCATCAGCTCAATCTGGCCGGACTTGGGGAAGGCTTTGGCGGCATCCTTCAGGGCTTCGATGCCCTTGAGCGGACGTTCCAACTGCTGGTAGGACAGGGCCAGCAGCTCCCAGTTCTTGATTTCATTTTCGATGGCGCCGGTCTTGAGCGCGGTATCAAGCAATTCGGCGGCCTTTTCATACTGCCCGATGTTAAAGTAAAGGCCGATGAGGTTGTACTTGTCCTTGGGGGTGTTCAAATGCCCCTTTGCCTGGGCGCGCTCGAAGGCCAGAATGGCCCGGGTGGGCTGGTCGATACTCACATAGAGCGCGGCAAGCTGCTGCCAGAAAGTGGCTGAATCCGGTTTTATGGTGATCAACAGTTCCAGTATTTCCACCGCCTCGGCATTGCGGTTGAGCTGCTGAAGGCAGGCAAACTTGAACATGTACAGTGCCTCTTTGGGGCGGGAGGACAGCAGCAGGCCCTTATCGACCTGCTCCATGGTGCGCTTGATCAGGTCGAGATCGGTATGGTCGGGATTCTGGACGGCCCGGCTGTAGAGCAACTGGGCGTAGAACAACTGATTTTCCACCGTGGGTTTCTTCGTGGTCTTGGCCCACCGGGCCATGTATTTTTCCGCCTGATCGTAGTCCCTGGTGATCACGGTGGGGTTTTTGGATTGCATCGCCTCCTGGACATAGAGTTGAGCGAGGAAATAAATCAGGTCGTGCGTGACCCGCTCATCAAAATATGTCGGAGTTTTCGAGTCAGATAGAGCGAGACCGCGTTCGATCGGGTCGATGGAGCTGCTAAAATCACCCTTTTGCAGGAGCGTCTGGGCTTTGATCTGATAAAGAAGGGCGAGGTCGTAGCTGCCGGCCGCGGTCTTGGCGATCTGGGCGTCTAGAATCGCCAAGGCTCCCTCATAATTGGGTGGTTTGGCATCGAGCGCCAGCCGGTATTTCGCGAGCGCGTCACCGGTTTCATCGTTGGGTGAGTAGTCGCGGACTGGAGTCGTAGGCTGTTGGGCCAGGGTTGTTGCCATCAGCAGAGCCGCGCCGAAGAGGGCGAACAGGGTGCGAGTGGGCTTGAGAAATGGAGTCAACATGGCAGGCCAGTCAGTGATTATTTGTCGTCGAGTTTGAACTCAAGTGGTTGGGAGGCGCGGGTGTTGACCGCCCGGCCGCCTTTGCGACCGGGTTTGAACTTCCATTTGTAAACCGCCTGGACCGCTGGGACCTCGAACTCACGGTGGGAGGAACGGATCACCCGGGCATCGACCACGTCACCATTATAATTGATGATGAATTCAACCAAGACTTCGCCACTGATGCCGGCCCGCTGCATTTCGTAGGGGTACACCGGTCCGGGTTGGATCCGGGCGACCGGCTTCTGGTCAAGATCCCCCACGTTGAACAGGTCCCTGATACCCGCGCCGAAATTAGCGCCAGGCTTATTAACCGGAATGGTGATGGCGCCCTTGCTCGGCGTGAGTCCCGGAGGCGGCGGGGGAGTCAGGGGTTGGGTGAAGGCATTGACCGGGACCACGGTGGGCATGTCCACGAGACTGGGCGGAGCCACCTGATTTTGAATGGGCTCGTCATTGAGTTCCTCCACCTTCTCGGGTTTTTCCTCTTCGAGCGGCGGCATTTCAAACTGGACTAAGGCCTCCTTGGCTTCGGCTGCCTTGTGCTCATGCACAACCTTGCGGTTGAAACCGAGGAGAAACGCGCAATGCAAAGTAACCGAAACCACGAGGCCAATGATGAGATCTCTGTTCATGGTCGGTCCGTTTATTTGCCCGTCGGGCGGGTGCGGGTTTCAACGGAGAATTTGAGGATGCCGGCCTTGCGCACCTGGTCCAGCACGGCGACGGTAAGGCCGAAACGGGCCTTTTCGTCGCCCGCGATCAGGATGCGCGGATCTTCGGTCTGGGTCTTGTAATAAGCGATGCGGGAGGGCACCTCGTTCATATCGATCAGCTCACGGTTCCAGAAAATGGCTCCATCACCTGAAACTTGAATCGTAACGCTTTCCGGTGGTTTTTCAGCGGTCGGCGGAGCCGCAATCGGCAGATCGACCGGGACGGACTGGATGCGGTTGAGGGAAAGGGTGAAGAGGACGAAGGTGGCGAGCAGGAAGAAGATTACGTCAATGAGCGGGATGATCTCAATGCGTGCCTTTTTGCGAACCGGAATTTTGACTTTGATGCCTTCCATGGTGTGGCGGTTATCTGGTTATACGCGCGGGCTGCTGGTTTTATTAGACCGGACGTGCATCAATGGATGCGGGTCTCAATAAAGACCTGCTTGAAACCTGCCTTGCGCGCCTCGTCGAAGACGTAGACAGCCTGGGCAAAGAACGCTCGCTCGTCACCGTTTATGAGGATGCGGCCGTCTGGCTCCTGGGCATGAAACTGCTGGAGGCGCAGGAGGAAATCGTCGAGTGTCACCAAGTCCTTGTTCCAGGCGATCGTCCCTTCGTCGGTTACGCTGATGGTGGCGGTGCCGGCGGGGTCACGGGGCACGCTGGTTTCGGAAACGGGCAGTTGGACGCTGATGCCGTTCGATTTGTTGAGGGAAAGGGTGAACAGAACGAAAGTTGCGAGCAGGAAGAAGATCACGTCAATGAGAGGGATGATCTCAATGCGCGCTCTTTTGATTCCGTTAGGGCCTGTGCCACCACCACCACCGTGCATGACAGTAAGTGTTTAAAGGTTAAAGTCGGGGAAAGGCAACGGCTCTTAGTGGGAGGCGGCGCTTTCGGACTTGTTGATGATGATCTCCAGCGAGTTGGAGGCGTCCTCGACTTCGTGACGGGCCTGATCCAAGCGGGCGTTGAGATAGTTGATAGGGAACAGGCCGGAGACTGCG
>CAZBLQ010000202.1:0-4742 GCA_964492635.1 uncultured Oleiharenicola sp. | reverse complement strand
GCCGGCCAACAGGAGTGCGATGACGCGCTGCGCGCCGGCGAGGATGGCGCCGAAACGGTAGGGCATCAGGCCGGCGGGACTCTCGGCGATCTGTTGTTCCATCGTGCGGATACCGAAGAGGGGGAGATCGGGATCGAGTTGCCGCACGATCCGGATGATGGCGTCGGTCAACGGTGCGGTGGGGCCGTCAGAGCGGACGACGAGCGTGGCGTTGCCCCGGTAGTTCTGCGCCAGGCAGGCGAAGAGCAGCGGCGGCGAATCGTCCCGGAGATTGTAAAAACGGGTTTTGCCGACGATACCGATCACCTCGGCCTCATTGCCCTGGATGGAAATGCGCCGGCCGACCGGGTCGCGGTCAGGCCAGAGTTGGTTGGCGAGCGCGCGGTTGACGATGGCGACGAGAGGAGTGCCGAAGTCATCGTGGGTGCTGAAATCGCGCCCCGCTTCCACCCGCAGCCCGAGCGTCGCGAGATAGGCGGAGTCGGCCTGCACGCAGCAGACGGGCGGGCTGGGGGCGTTCTTGTCCACGGGCTCGCCGGCAGCGGTGATGCCGCCGTTCTGGACGATGTGCGTATCCAAAGGGGCGTTGGTGGCGAGGCTGGCGAGCTCCACCCCGGGCAGCGCCCGCACTTTCTCCAGAATTTGAGCGTGGAACCGGCGGCCCTGGTCGGGCGAGTAGTTTTGCAGCCCGAGATCGAACGAGGCGGTGAGCAGGTGCTCCGGCCGATAGCCGAGATCGGCGTGCGCCAGCAGAACGAGACTGCGCAGCGCCAGCGAGGCGCCGACCAGCACCATGCACGATACCGCGACCTGCCCGACCACCAGCAGGCTGCGCAACCGATGCCTCTGGCCGGCGGGGGACGGCGAAGTTCCCTTGATGAAGGCGAACGGCGCGGCGCCGCTGGCCTTCAGAGCGGGAACGAGGCCGGAAATCAGGCCCACGAGCAGTGCGCCAATGCCGGTGCCTACGAACGGTCTCCAATCCATGGTGACGGCGGCGGCGGGGGCGGCGGTGTCCGAAATCGGCAGCAGGGCGACGAGGAGCGGCGTCAACCACAGCGAGGCGAGGCCGCCGAGTATCCCGGCCAGCCCGGCCAGGACGGCGCTCTCGGTGAGGAGACCGCGGATCAGACGCCAGCGGCTGGCGCCCACGGCGGAGCGGATCGCCAGCTCCCGTTCGCGAAAGAGGGCCCGGGCATAGAGCAGGTTGGTCACGTTCGCGATTGCGACGGCCAGGACGAGCAGCGCCAGGGCGCCGAGCGCCGCCATAATTTTGGGGGCGTGGTGCGCGATGTAGGGCGTGGGCCGGCTCTGGCTTTCGCGCATTACGACGGCATGCGAATTGGGCAGGTAGCTTCCAGGATTGTCCTTCATCACTCTGGCGAAGGCGACTTCCATGGCGGCTTGGGCCTGCGCGACCGTGGCACCGGGCTTGAGCCGGCCCATCAGGAAGGCGCAGGTGTTGCCGCGCTTCAGCGCGTAATACTCGCCGCCGGGCAGGAGGCGCGGGAGCATCGGCGCCGGGACGAATCCGCTCAACGCCGTGCCCCACGACGCGCCGAAGAAACCGGGTGGCGCGATCCCGACCACCGTCATCGGTACGCCGTTAAGCTTGATCGTCTGGCCGATGATTGCCGGGTCGGCGTGAAAGCGGCTGCGCCAGGTCGCGTCGGTGAGGATCATGATCGGATCGGCTCCGGGAGTGCGGGCCTCGCCCGGAAGGAAGAAGCGGCCGAACTGGGGTTGCACTCCGAGCACCGAGAAGTAGTTGTCGGTGACGGCGTGGACCCAGGTGCGCTCGGTCGCCACACCGGTACGGCTGAGGTGGACGGATTCCTCCTTGTAGGCCATGAGGCCGGAAAAGACCCGCGCGAGGTCGGGTACGGCGGCGGCATCCGTTTCGACGAAGCGGCGGAAGTCCTCGACGTCGGCGTAGGAGAAGGGAATCTGGTAGTCGATAACGGGTGACTTCTGGGCGACGATGACGAGACGGTCAGGGTCCTGTGCCGGGAGCGGCCGGAGGAACAGATCGTTCCCGATCGTAAAGAGCACGGCGTTGACCGAGAGGCCGAGGGCGAGCGTGAGCACTGTCACGGCGGTGAAACCGGGGGATTTCGCGAGGAAACGGAAGGCGAGCTTGAGGTCGTTCATGGGAGAAAGAGCTGTAAGCGGTAAGTGGTATGCTATAGGCTTGATCAGAGGTTTCGGTCCGCTTGTGGGGTATAGGGCATAAGGCTTTTCACGTATGGCTCACTCCGCGCGGAGTGTCACCATGGGATCGACCCGGGTGGCCCGTCGGGCGGGCAGCCAGCAGGCGACAGTGGCCACGAGACACAGAACCAGCGGCACGCCGGTGAAAGTGAGCAGGTCGAACGGGCTGACACCGTAGAGGAAGCTTGTGAGCAGCCGCGTGCACAGCACGGCGAACACGAGGCCGCAGCCCACGCCGCCCGCCGCCAGGGTCAGGCCGTGCTTGAGCACCATGAGCAGGATTGAGCCGGGACTTGCCCCGAGGGCCAGGCGGACGCCGAATTCCTGCGTACGCTGGCTGACCGCATAGGCCATGACGGCGTAGACGCCCATGGCGGCAAGCACCAGGGCGGCTGCCCCGAGCCAGGTGAGCAAGTTGGAGGCGATCCGCTGGGCGAAGAGCGCACCCTGAATGTGTCCGGTCAGTGGCATGGTGCCCCACACGTCCACGCCGGGATCAAGCTCGCGCACCGTTTGGCGAACGATGGCGGCCGAGGACATCGGGTCGCCTTTGGTCCTCACACAAATGCTCAGGTCGAGGTCGGGCACATACTGCCGGTAAGGCAGGTAGAAAAACGCCTCGGGACTCTCGTTCAACTGCCGGTATTTTCCAGCCTTGGCCACGGCGATGATCGTCCGGGCCTGCCCGGCTGTGCGGAACTTCCGGCCAATCGGATCCTGGCCGGCCCAGAATTTCCGGGCGAAGTGCTCGTTGACGATGACCACGTTCACGGTGCCGGCGTCGTCGGTGTCGGTGAAATCCCGGCCGCTGACGAGCGGGATGCCCATCACGGCAAAATAGCGTGGTGAGATGACGGCGTATTCGTAGGTGGGGTTTTCGCCCGGCGGTCGGTCGTAGCCCTCGACATCCACACCGTGTCCCTTGCAGCCGGAAAGGCCGAGCGGGAACCAGCTGGCGAAGGCCGCCTCCTCGACGACTGGTAGCGCTGCGAGGCGCTGTTGAAGCTGGCGATAAAACACTTTTCCGGTCTGCTCGGTGTAGCCGTTCATGCCAATCTGGAGCCCGGCGATGAGGACATGATCGGGCTGGAAACCGAAATCAATCTGCCGGGCCCGCCGCAGGCCCTGCAGGCAAAGGCTGGCGCTGACCAGAAGGACGAGAGCGAGCGCCACCTCGGCGATCACCAGGGCGCTGCGCAGACGGTGCTGCCGCGCGCCGCCCGACGAACTGCGGCCGCCTTCCTTCAGGGTTTCATAGAGATGCGGATGGGCGGTTTGCAGCGCCGGCACGAGACCGAAGACAAATCCGGTGGCGAGCGTCAATCCGAGGGTGAGGCCGAGCGTCGGGAGATCGAGGCCATAGCCCAGTGCCAGAGGTTCGCGCATCGACGGGACGAAGCTGACGATCCCGGCCACGCTCCAGCTCGCCAGCAGCGTGCCGGCAATGCCGCCGAGCAGCGCGAGCACCACGCTCTCGGTCAACAGCTGGCGGAGCAGGCGCCAGCGGCTCGCGCCCGCGGCCAGGCGGATGGCAATCTCCTTCTGCCGGGAGACGGCCCGCGCGAGCAGCAGATTAGCCACGTTGGCCGCCACGATGAGCAGCACGCCGAGGCTGACCGCCAGAAGCAGCTTCAAGACCGGCCCGAGCAGGGTCTGCGCACCGTACGGGCACTCGGCGTAGCGCAAAACGCGGTGGTGCACGTTGCGGTTGGTGTTCGGATAGGTGGTGGCGAGATGGCGGTCGAGGGTGGCGACCGCGGCCTGCGCCTGCGTGATCGTGACACCGGGCTGCAGGCGGGCGACGTTGTGAAACGGGCGGGAATTGCGGGACTCGATATAGTCGCGGGCGGGCCAGCTTGCGACCTCCGAGACCATTGAGAGCGGCGCCCAGAACTCGCAGGCCAGGCCGGTCATCGTGCCATGGAATTCGGCCGGGACGACGCCGATCACGGTGAAGAAGTGGCGGTTGAGGTCGACGGTGCGGCCGATGACGGCGGGATCGGCGCCGAAGCGGCGGCGCCAGAGATTCTCGCTTATCACCAGCACCGCATTGCCACCTGGTTTGCGATCTTCGTCAGGGAGAAAGGTGCGACCAAGGATCGGTTTGACTCCCAGCAACTCAAAAAAATTGGCGGTGGCCACCTGCCCGTAAATCCACTCGGCGCTTTTGCCGATGGTCAGCGAGGCCGGAGTGATCTGCGAGCCGGCGACGCCGGCGAAGACGTCGTGCAGAGTGTCGAAGTCGCGCAGGTCGAGGAGGGACAGGTTGCCGCCGCCCTCGTTGGAAACCAGGGCGGTTATGCGCGGCTGATCGACTACGCCGGGGAGCGGTTCCTGGAGGATGTGGCGGATCCAACAGAGAACAGTGGTGTTGGCGCCGATGCCGAGGGCGAGGGAAAACACCACGACGGCGGTGAAGCCGGGGGATTTGGTGAGAAGACGGAGGGCGAGCTTGAGGTCCTGCATGGCTGGTTCAGGCGGAGCGGGTGAACCAGCGTGGAATGATTCAGCGTTGCTTGGAGATTAGCACT
>CAZBLQ010000201.1:0-4818 GCA_964492635.1 uncultured Oleiharenicola sp. | reverse complement strand
GCGAACTGGCGGCCGAAGCCCGGGCGCTGCGGACCGCGCTGGGGTGAGGAATCACCGTGCGCTTGGGGGCAAGCGCTCCTACCCCAGTCAACCCCACCTTGGTCCGCCACCGGTAGGGGCCGCTGCCCTCAACGGCCCATGAACAAACGCCGGACGCGCCGAAAGGACGTTCGCGGACGGCCCAGCGGTCCGTCCCTGCCGGCGCTGTCGCCCAAAAACCCAAACCATCGGGATTTTTGAGTTCCGCCCGCTCACGGCTGGCCACTGCCCAGATGCTGCCACTGGGCGTGCGCAGGATCGTTCGAGCCCACGCCGAGTTGCTGGGCAAAATCCAGCAGCCGGGCATCGTCCTCGGAGATGGGCTCAAAACCGGTCTTCTTGCGTGCGGCGTTGAGGCGCAGGAGCATGACGGCGTCCAGCATCACGGGGTCGGCACTCATCAGCAGCCGGGGCTCCGAGACGGTGTAGAGCGAATTGAAATAGGGGCCGCCGATGAACTGGTAAAGCTGCAGACTGGTGAGGTTGAGCACCCAGCCTTCGCGCAGCTCGGGGATGGCGGACATTTCGGCGACCGCGGCGGGTGCGGTGGCGGGGCTCTTGAAAAAGCGAAAGGTGTTACTGGCGTTCCAGAGCGTGGCGTTGACCAGCGCGCCGTTGATGCCGAGCACGGGGTGGTCGGTATAAACCGGCAGGTTGATCCAAAAATCCGCGTCGAGGAACAACGGGGTGGCGAGGAAGCTTTTGCGGTCCTCCTCGGTGGTGGTGGTGGCCTTGCCGCCGGCCGCGGCCTCGACGGCGCGATCGTTGGTGACCGGATCGAAGCGCGAAGGCAGCGGGCTGTCGTAGAACCAGGCGGGATCGTAGAATTTGCCCGACTCCAGCACATAGACCGGATGGCCGGGAAAAGGCACGGTCCCGGTGGACAGCGAGGGCAGGAAGCCGGTGAGGCGCAGGCGCAGCGGATTCAGCCCGACGAGGAAGATGTTCTCGCTCGTAAAACCGCGTTTCTCGAGGGCGACAATGATTCCGCGCACCAGCCCGAACGGGGTGGCCAGGCCCGGGCCGGAGTCGGCGTAAATTTTCAACCCGACCTTCTTTTTGGGACCGGGCACCAGTTTGCGGCCCGAGGTGCGTTCGAAGTCCTGGAAGAGCTGCTCGACGGCGTAGCGGTAATCAGCATCGCTGAAATCCACCAGCCGGTGTTCCCAGACGGGCGAGCTCGGCGCGGATTTGGGGGCCGCGAAGGCCGAGGCGCCAAAAGCAAGGGCAAGGACTAGGGTTATTTTCGGCAGGAGGAAACGCATGGAAGGTGGCACACGGGACGTCCGATCGGACGGGTGCGCAAGTTGACAGACAGCAGTGGCGGTTAAAAGTTTAATCTGACCGCGAAGATTCCAGATGATCCGGTGCATGTTCAATTGTGGTGGGAAGGGCTTTATGCCCCGACGGGCGGATGACCGCTCCCGCAGGGTCGGGGCGTAAAGCCCCTCCCACATTCCCGAAGCCCATTTTAGGCTCGGCGCGGGTCACACACCGCCGCTACAGCTAGTGCCCCCGTGCCCGTCATCAAAGCCACCAGCCTTCGCGACCTGAAAAACCGCGTGAACATCCACGACGTCGTCGTGCGCGTCGTGGCGCTGAAAAAAGCCGGAGGCGCACGCTTCAAGGGCCTGTGCCCCTTCCACGCCGAAAAAACCCCGTCGTTCAATGTCTCGACCGACAAGGGGTTTTACAAGTGCTTCGGCTGCGGCAAGGCGGGAGATGTCATCAACTTTGTCATGGAAACCGAGGGCCTGCAATTCACCGAGGCGGTGGAGGCCATCGCCCAGCGCTTTGCCATCACGCTCGAATATGAGGAGGGCTCCGGCGGCCCGTCGCGCGAGACCCGTTCGCTGCGGCAGGAAATCTTCGAGATGCACGATCTTGCGGCGGAATATTACCGGCAGGCCTTTCTGGCAAAAACGCCGCACGGGGATTTCATCCGCGATTACTGGGCGCAGAACCGGCGTTTCACCCTTGAGCTGGCGGATGATTTCAAGATCGGCTTCGCGCCGCCCGAGGACACAGGGCTCGCCGCCGCGCTGCTGAAGCGGAAATTTTCCGAGGACGCCCTGCGGCAAAGCGGGCTGTTTTTCACGCGCGACGGCGCCGTGCTCACGCTCGGGGCGCTGCGGCCGCGTTTCCGCGGACGGCTGATGATCCCCATCCGCGACCACCAGGGACGCGTCGTGGCGTTCACCGCCCGGCAGCTTGAGCTGACCCCGGCGGACGATCCGGCGCGCGAGGCCAAATACGTCAACTCGCCCGAGACGCCGATCTTCACGAAGGGCAACCTGCTGTTCAACCTGGACCGTGCCCGCAGCCACGCGGGCGAGGGTCATCCCTTCGTGCTCGTCGAAGGACAGCTCGACGCGCTGCGCTGCTGGAGCGTCGGGCTCAAGACCGCCATCGCACCCCAAGGTACGTCGATCACGGAAGGCCAGCTTGCGCTGTTGCGCCGATACCATCCCGGGGTGGAGTGTTTCTTCGACAGCGACGCGGCCGGGCAGAAGGCCGCGCTGCGCTTCCTGCCGCTGGCGTTGAAGGCCGGACTGGAGGTGCGCTTCCTCATGCTGGCCGGCGCGGAGAAGATGGATCCCGATTTGCTTTTCCTGGAGCGCGGGCTCGCCGCCTACGAGGAGGTGCGCAAGCATTCTCTTTCGGCCATGCAGTTCATGGCGCATTATATCCTGCCGAATTCGGCTTCCGCCTCGCCGGAGCAAACCTCCCGGGCCATCCAGCAGGTTTATGAAGTCGTCGCCGCAGCCGAGTCAGGCCTCCTCCGTCAGCAACTCCTTTCCGAGATCGCGCCCGCCGTGGGGAAATTGCGCCTGACCCCGGATGTGCTGGAAAAGGATTTCGCCGTCTACCTGACCCGGCAAAGCGGCCGCCGGTTGCCCGCTCCCAACCCCGGCCTCACTCCCGGGGCAACCCCCGGCGCCGAATCAAATGGCAAAGGCCCCGAAGCCCACCTGCTTTATCTCTGCTTGCACCACGAATCGGTGCTGCACGCACTGGCCAGCCAGTTGCCGCACGAATGGATTGATCAATCGCATACCGCAGGGCGGCTGTTGGACCGCATCCTGGCCGAGGCGGCGCACAACGGCTGGGTCGGCACCAGCCAGATCGACCAACTCCTTGAGACGCAGGAGGAAAAGACCCTGGTCGCTTCCCTCCTCTTCGAGACGGCCGGCGACGATGATTTGATCAAGATGGCCAGCGAGGGATTGCGCTCTTTGCAGCGCCGCTTTCTCGAGCCCGCATTGCGTCAAATAGAACTTGAAATAGCCACAAAAGGCACGGACATTGACACTGACCTGTCATCTCTCTTGAAAAAGCGCGCCGAAATTACCCGCCAGCTCCTCAATCCACCGAAGCTGACGCTCGGGAATTGACGCGCAAGCGCCGCGCGCTGATCAACTGTAACCCTTCACGGGAATATCATTTACGTTATGCCGAGCACCTCCAAGCCCGCCAAGCCTGCCAAAGAAAAAACGCCCGCGAAATCACCTGCCGTCGAGTCCAAGGACAAGACGCAGGACAAACACGTCCCGATCCCCGCAGCGAAAAATTCCGAGCCCGTGAAGGCGGAGGCCAACGGCAAGCATCCCGAGCCCACCAAAAACAGCGCGCCGCTCGCCGCGACCGCCGACGCCGCCAAGGAATTCAAGGAAAAGGCCCTGGAGAATCTTTCCGGCGATCTGAATGAGAAAATCCGCTACCTGATCCGTCTGTCCAAGGAACAGGGCTACCTCACTTACGCCGACATCAACGAGGCCCTGCCCGAATCCGTCGACAATCCCGAGGACATCGAGAACGTCATTTCCATCCTGCAGAACCTCGAGATCGACATCCTCGATCCCGACGAGGTCGACAATTACAAGCAGCGCCAGGAGGAGGCCGAGGAGGAGGAGTCGCGCACGTCGAACAACGACATCCTCGACGACCCGGTCCGCATGTACCTCAAGCAGATGGGCCAGGTCCCGCTGCTGACCCGCGAGCAGGAAGTCGAAATCTCCAAGCGCATCGAGACCGCCGAGATCAACGCACTGGCCGCGCTCTTCGCCCTCGGACCCGTCGGCAAACACCTCGCCGACCTCGGCGAGAAACTGCTCCTCCGCACCGAGCGCTTCGACCGCCTTGTCATCGACAAGAAGATCGAGAGCCGCGAAGCCTATTTCAAGAACCTGCAGAAACTCGTCGAGACCACCCGGAGCAACGATGCCATCGCCACCGAGGCGTGGTCCGACGCCCTGAAGGCCCGCGACGAGAAGGCGCGCAAGAACGCCATGATCCGGTTCAAGAAGCGCGACAACGTGCTTCGCGCCAGCTACGTCAAATATTTCTTCAAGCTGAAGGTCTACGAGGACTTTCTGCTCGAACTCCGGCCGAAGATTCACGAGGTCGAGAAATGCTTCCACGACCTGCACCGGGCCAAGCATCCGAAATCCAAGAAGGACGTCGCGATCGACGTCCGCGCGGTCAACCTCAAGCTCAAGCACCTGGAGGTCGAGATGCGCATCACGCCGCAGGCGCTGATGGACACGCTGAAAACCGCGCGCGGTTTCATCCGCGAGGCGCACCAGGCCAAGACCGAGATGGTCGAGGCCAACCTCCGTCTCGTCATCTCCATCGCCAAGAAATACACCAACCGCGGCCTCTCCTTCCTCGATCTCATCCAGGAGGGCAACATGGGCCTGATGAAGGCCGTCGAAAAATTCGAATACCGCCGCGGCTACAAGTTCTCCACCTACGCCACGTGGTGGATCCGCCAGGCCA
>CAZBLQ010000200.1:0-4848 GCA_964492635.1 uncultured Oleiharenicola sp. | reverse complement strand
GTTCGATCCCAGCCCGGGTTTGATTCCGCAGTAAATCAACGAGATGAAAGAAATAAATCCAAGCAATGCGCTGGAGTGATTAACACTCCTGAGAGTTGAGATGGGAGATAACGAGGCGGCGATGAAGGCTCTGGAGGAAGCGGTGGCGGCCGGTTCAAAGCGCCCCTTGGTGTTGGCGGAATTGGCGGGCCTTCGACTACTGCAATTGCAGCAGGGGATACGTTGACCGACTATTGGCCAAAAAGGAAATCGGGACTGGTGGCAATTTCGGGTCGACCGGGTTCTCGCCTATGAGACATCTGCATGTTGTATTCTCAATCCGGAAATAACCAGGAGCGGTGTTTGCTCCGGGTTCTGAATGAATCGAGGAATGTCCTCCCGCGAAACGAACAGGGCTTGTTTAACCGGGATTTTCACGCTCGTAAGCGGACGCGTGATTCGCAGGAATGGCGTGCGTTCCCAGCCCATACTCACGATTTGTACCGAAAATAAACCCCTCCCATGAAAATCCAGTTTCCTATCAGTCGTACAAATCCACTCAAGAAGTGTGCTCCTATTTCGTTCTCCCGCTTGGTTCGCCACCACCTGTGCTTTGCCGGCGTCATTTTCTCCACAATCGGGGCGGGGATATTAACCGCTCAGTCATCCGCAGAAATCGAACAGCGAATCCAGCATATTCAAAATGCCATTCTGCCGCCGGTACTCGTCAAAGGGGAGCCGCCGGCCACCACCAAGCTGGTCGACCGCATGGCAACGCTGCAGGTGCCGGGAGTGAGCGTCGCCGTGATCCATGGTGGAAAGATCGAATGGGCGCGCGGGTTCGGTGAAACCCGACTGGGAGGTCCCGCGGTCACCCCGGAAACGTTGTTCCAAGCGGCGTCTATCAGCAAGCCAGTGACCGCCCTGGCCGTATTGCACCTCGCCGAATCCGGAAAGCTCAACCTCGACACGGACGTGAATCAGTACCTCAAAACCTGGAAAGTGCCGGAGAATGAGTTTACCGTGAAGACCAAGGTTACGCTACGGGAGTTGTTAACCCATACGGCTGGGATCACGGTGCATGGATTTCCTGGCTATGCTTCCGATGCTGCACTTCCCAGCGTGGTGCAGGTGCTGAATGGGGAGAAGCCGGCTAACACTCCGGCAATCGCGGTGGACACGATACCGGGAAGTAACTGGCGGTATTCCGGGGGCGGGTTTGTCATCACTCAGGTTCTGCTGGAGGATGTGACCGGCCAACCGTTCCCGAAGCTGATGCATGACCTCGTGCTTGCGCCGATCGGGATGACCCGCAGCACGTACGAGCAGCCACTTCCTCAGAACCGGATGGCCGAAGCGGCGATGCCGTACCATCCGGATCGCCAGCCGGTGCCAGGCGGGCCGCACGTTTATCCGGAAATGGCTCCTGCCGGCCTGTGGACGACGCCTTCCGATCTTGCCCGCTATGCGATGGAGGTTCAGCAGGCCCTCGCCGGAAAATCCAAAGCCGTCCTTTCGGCGGAAATGGCGAGGGAAATGCTTACTCCCGGACAGAATAAGTGGGGGCTCGGGGTGGCAACTGGCGGCGGCGCCGGACATCCTTACTTCACCCATGGCGGGGCCAACGAAGGTTTTCAGTGCAACCTTGTAGCTTACTACAACGGCGATGGCGCGGTCATCATGACGAACAGTGATCGCGGTGGGGAATTGGCAGGCGAAATTCTTCGTACGATCGCGCACGAATACGGATGGCCGGATTTTCAGCCGGCGGAATACGCCAGCAGCAAAGTGAATGATCCGAAGATCCTGGCGCGCTATGTAGGTGCATACCGAATGCCGTGGGGTGCGCCCATGTTGGTCACCCTGGACGGGAGCCAGCTCTTGACAAGGTTGGGGGACCAAGAGGCAGTCCCTGTTTTCCCGGAATCCGAGTCGATGTTCTTTGCGAAGGTGGTGGACGCGAAATTTGAATTCGCGAAGCCCGACGCCGAAGGAGTACCAAGCCAATTGATCTTGCACCAATACGGTAGCGACCAGGCGGCGAGCCGGTTAAGCGAAGCCGAGTTCAAGCAGATCGAGACAGAAATGAAGGAGATCGCCGATGCTACCGCGGCAGCCATCAAACGATTCAAGGGCCAAATCCAAGATCCCAGAACGGAAGCGGCACTGCGCCGCGACATCGATGAGCTCCGGTTGGGCCAGCCGAAATACGAGAAGATGAGTTCGGGCCTCGCCCATATTACTCGCCAGCAGTTGCCGCAACTCACCGCCATGATTGCTCAGTTTGGTGCGGTGAAATCCGTTGCCTTCAAGGGGGTCGGGCCGGGTGGCGCCGACATTTATGAGGTGAACTTCGAGCACGGATCGACGGAATGGAGACTCCTGATGCAATCGGATGAGAAGGTTGCAAGCGTCTGGTTCCACCCAAAGTAGCCCTGCGTATGCCCGCCGAGTACACCAAACCCTATGATTTCCAGTAGGGAGTACTCGGGAGGGATATTGCCTTGGTGGCGGTAATTGAGTGTTCGTTGGTCTGCGTGGGCGGTAACGCTCCGGCCCCTTCGCCGGCCCATGATTTCCAAACTGCGCGCACACACATCCCACAGTTGATTGAGCAGCGGATCGCTCGATTCGAAACTCCCCGCACGGTCGAACGGATATCCACGGGCTGGATTGTCCACGAGAGGGCACCGCAATGTGAACAAAAAAGCGGCGGGCGCCCAGGAATCCCCTGCAACTACGGACGAACGCTTTTACCAACAGGCCGCACCGTCTGGTTCATGGCCTCCGTCTTCGCGGCGTTGATGAACGCCCGTTCACGGTTTGCCTCCGGCACGGTGCGGATGCGCTCTTCGATTTGATCTCGGGGTGCGGACGCGATCCAGCTGACCGTGAGCAGCGCCAGCACCGCGACGGGAAACCGTCTCATGGGGTCACTTCCAACACGGCGCGGCGGTAGGCGAAGAGGTGCGGGTTGCCGTCGTCCTCGACCTGCAGGATTACGTGCAATTTGCCGGGCTTGGTGACCGCCGGTAGGCGGACGGTCGTCGTCAGACCCTCCGCCGTCGTCAGCGTTGCGCCGTTGACGGTGCCGGCTTCGGCATAGATCCACCACGAAACACTCACGGCGTTTTTGTCGGGATCGCTGGTGCCTTCGGCGGAGAGCGCGACCTCGGTGCCGGCCTTGGCTTGGAGCGTGAGCACATCCTTGGTGCGATCGCCGTTTAGGACGGGCTGCGGATTGTGATTCGCCTTCTCGAAGCTATCGGCGGTGCACCAGACCATGCGCGCGGCAAAGTCGTTCTGGTAGTGCTCGCGCCAGCGCCAGATCGTCGCCTGATCGGTGGTTTCGGTTTTGCCGTTGTCGGCCGTGACAGTATCGCGGCTGTCGCTGTTGTTCGTCCAGATGGGTCGCGTTTCGCTCAACGGCTGGTAAAGCACGTAGCGACCGCTCCACCCTCCGAAGGCCGGACTCGTCGTCCAGCCGAGCCCGTGGTCGATGAGACCGAGGAACGTCGGCGTGTCGCCTTCCATGATGTAGGCAAGCTTCGGGTAGAGCGCGCCGAGCGGACCGTGGTTCTTGATGACGTGCTCCTCGAGCCATGGATTGTCCACCATGTCGAACTTGTGCCACGGAGAGTTCTTGTACCATCGATCTCCCGAGATGCCGGTCCACGTGGCGCGGAAATACTCGTTCCCGTCCGGCCTCGATGGCGAGACGATGTAGGAAAGCCCGGGAAACTCGCGGCGCAGCCACGGCCCGGCGTCGTCTTGATCGCTGACCGAATAGACGCGCAGCTTGGCAACGAAGCGCGCGAGTTCCTCAGGCTTCCGCGTGGCCCGCACGTCCCACAAGGTCTGCGCGAGCGTGTTCACTCCGCCCCAGACCGTCACCCACACCGGCCGGGTGTCCGGACGATCAACGACGACGGCGAGGTGTTTCGAACCGGCCGTGCTCTGGCCTTCGCCGACGCAGGCCATTCCATAGGCGGTCTGACCGGTGCAGGTCGCCGCAAACAACGCCTTCACGGAGGGAAATCCTGGCGCGTGCTTGAGCAGATTCGGCCGGACCTCGGCGTAGGCGGCGAGATCCCGGCGGATCAGGTCCTCGCGCGTCCCTTTTTTCAACCAAGTCGACGTGGTGGCGACCAGACCCTCGATGTCGAACTCATTCGAGTAAACGAGCAAACGCACGAGCGACTCTTCGTCGTCGGGTTCATTCGAGATGTCGGTCAGCACGAAGACGCGGGGCTTGTCCGCCGCCGCAGAGGCGGTGGCGCTACAGCACATGGCGCCCAGAAAGGCGAGGAACACTAGGGAGACAGAGCGGAGGTTGATCATGATTCAGGGGAGTACCGTGGTTGAGTTGAGTTCACTTCACGCGCTGGACACGCAAAGCCATATAGGGGCGGCCGGGCAGCGCGACCACGCGATGGTCCCGGTCTTCGAAAACGTAATTGTCTTTTTTCTTCGTCACGAACACGCCCTCGACCGGCGTCACGGTCATGTTCCAAGTGTCGATCACCTCGACTTGAAACGCCAGCCCGTCGTTCAGCTCGGCCTTATAGAGTTCGAACTTCCACTCCCGCACCGGCTCCCGGCCGAAATACACAAGGTAATACTGGCCGACCTTCCCAGCGATGCCCGAAACCTGCCATTGGTAGATCGGCTCGATGCCGTCGGCCGGTCCTTCCTCCATGATTTTCCGCAGGAACGCGAGGCGGGCGGGACTCTGGCCGTGCAACACGCCGCCTTTGGCCCACCAAATGATGTCGTGAGGATCGAGGTAGGTTTCGCCGTGCCCCACATAGTTGCCGGCGACCAGCCATTGCCAGAAGCGCAACACCATTTCCTCAGCGGATAGGTTGC
>CAZBLQ010000199.1:2279-4855 GCA_964492635.1 uncultured Oleiharenicola sp. | reverse complement strand
ACGGCGACACCTGGCCCGAGTGGAAACCCGGCAACGAGTTCAAGGCCCGCCGCGACGCGATGCTGAAGAAGTGAGCTTTTCGTAGGTGGTCGTCGATTTCCATATCGACGACTGGCGCCGGTCGAGATTCTCCCTTGGCGCCCCGCTAGCAATTGTCTTCAAGATGGTCGTCGATTCTTGGCGAGCCGTAGTCTTGGCGAAGGCTGTTCCATATCGACGACTGTGGCGTCGGTGCGGAGACCGACGCCCACCTGCAGCAGCAAGGGCATCCCTAATCGAAAGGCGGTTCGCCGTTATGCTCACCAATGTCCACCTCAACTTACCTCCCAAAAACCGGGCGCACCATAAGGTAATTTACTGATCAACCGGACTTCTGCCCCGTACGACCGACTTGGGTGGTTTGGGCATTGACCCTCTCAATCGACGAATTAGTCAGACTGGCCAACTTCGAATGACCGGCAGCGCGCCCTCCACGCCTTTGCGCCTGCCTCAGGTCACCCGACAACCAAAGGAGATTTATGAACCTCGTTGAATGGTCGATGCAGGGATTGGAGTTCGGCAGTTGCAACTGCAACTGGGGATGCTCGTGTCAGTTCAACGGCCCACCGTCCAAGGGCAACTGTCGTGCCCACACTTTTGTCCAGATTGAGAAGGGACGTTTCGGAGACGTGATTCTGGACGGCCTGCGCTGGGGCATCATGGGCATGTGGCCTTCGGCGATCCACCTTGGCAACGGCACCTTTCAATCCATCGTCGACGAGCGCGCCAGTCCTCAGCAGCGCGCCGCCCTCGAGGCCATCTCCCAAGGCAAGGAAACCGAGCCGGGCAAACTCATCTGGCAGGTCTTTTCGACGACGGTGACGAAACTTCTGCCGACGCTCTTCAAGCCGATCGATCTCGCGATTGACCTGAAAGCCTGTTCCGCGCGGGTCACGGTACCGGGTGTCATCGAAAGCACCGCGGTGCCGATCAGTAATCCGGTGACGAAAGCCCCGCATCGGGTGCGCGTCACATTGCCGACGGGCTTCGAGTTCACCGAGGCGGAATTTGGCAGCGGCAAGGCCAAGACCGCCTCCGGGCCCATCGACTTGGACCACGACGGCACGCACGCCCATCTCGCGAAGATTCACTGGGGCACGCACGGCGTCGTCCGTTAAATCGATTCCCCTCGCTCGTGGAAACACGCACGCCGCTCGAGTCGCTGCTGCGACGCGACCGCTGGCTGGTCGGCGGCGCGCTCGCCGTGGTGATCGTCCTTTGCTGGGCTTGGATCGTGCCCATGGCGGTGGACATGTATGGGTCGATGACCGGCTCGTCCGCCTGGATGATGGCGGGCACGTGGGATTTCACCCACCTGGCCCTGCTCTTCGCGATGTGGGTGGTGATGATGGCCGGCATGATGCTGCCGTCCGCCGCCCCAGCGCTGTTGATTTACGCGGCGGTGGTGCGCCGGAGCCCGGAGGGCGCGCGGGCGCCGGCGCATGTCTATGCGTTCGCGGGCGGCTACCTCCTCGTCTGGACGGTGTTCAGTCTGGCGGCCACGGTGCTGCAGCGCCTGCTCGACCGCTGGCTGCTGCTTTCGCCGATGATGGACGCGCAGGACCGCCGTTTTGGCGGCGCGCTGCTGATCGTCGCCGGACTCTACCAGTTCACGCCATTCAAGCATGCCTGCCTCAAGTCCTGCCGGTCTCCCGCCGAGTTTCTCACGGAACACTGGCAACCGGGCGTGGCCGGCGGCTTTCAACTCGGCTGGAAGCACGGGCTCTACTGCCTCGGCTGCTGCTGGGCGCTCATGCTGCTCCTCTTTGTCGGCGGCGTGATGAACCTCTGGTGGATCGCCGCGCTCACGGTTTTCGTTTTGCTTGAGAAACTCGCGCCGCTGGGCGAGCAAGGCGGCCGCTACTCGGGTCTGCCAGTTATCGCACTCGGCCTCTGGTTTCTCTTCCGGAGCTGATCGCGGGTGGTCGCCGATTTCGACAGCGGCAATTGGCGTCGATACGGAGACCGACGCCCACCCTCCGGATTTTCTTTTGCCAACGGCTGGACGCACGCTTCTGTGGTCGCCGTGCCCATGCCACGATCGAGGCTCTGTCTTCTGACTTCTGCTTGTCGCGCCGGAGCCTGGCGAAAACCTGTCTTCTGCCCTCTGATTTCTGTCCTCAGTATCCTGCTGGCGGCCGGCTGCGGACGCCGCGAGACGCCGGTCGAACTGGGCAACCGGCTGCAGATTCTCCACCAAGGTGTCGGGGCCGACCCCAATGATCTCGACCCACAGATCGTGTCGACCAACCAGGCCGCCGCCATCTCCATGGCCTTGGGCGAGGGCCTGACGAACTACGATCCGAAGGACCTGCATCCCGTCCCCGGTGTGGCTGAAAACTGGGAAGTTTCACCCGACGGACTCGCCTACACCTTTCACCTGCGCGCCAACGCCCGCTGGAGCAACGGCGAGCCCGTCACCGCCGAAGATTTTGTCTTCAGCGCCCACCGCATCCTTTCGCCCGCGTTTGCCGGGGAGTTTGCCTACATGTTTTTCCCCGTCCGGGGCGCGGAGGATTTTAACACCGGCCGGACGA
>CAZBLQ010000199.1:0-2179 GCA_964492635.1 uncultured Oleiharenicola sp. | reverse complement strand
TGGGACGCGCCCCGCGTCCGGCTGCAGGAGATTGATTTTCACTTCATCGACAGCCGGGAAACCGAGGAACGCGCCTTCCGCGACGGCCAACTGCATCTCACCGCCGAGCTGCCCCGTACCAAAATCGAAACCTATCGTGCTCAGACAGGCGGCCCGTTGCGAGTGAACCCGGTATTCGAGACGGACATGGTTCAGCTCAACCTTCAGAAACAGCCGCTGGACAATCCGCTTGTGCGCCAGGCGCTTTCGCTCGCCATCGACCGGGTGGCGCTGGGTGGCCAGGTGCTGCACGACGGCTCCCAGCCCGCCAACTCCCTGCTGCCAGACGATGCATCAGGCTACATCTACCGGGGCGAACCGCGGTTGCGTTTCGAACCCACCGAGGCGCGGCGGTTGCTCGCCGTCGCCGGTTACCCGGATGGCCGGAACTTCCCGAAACTTGAAATCGCCTATCCCAACGATGGGGTCGGCGTAATCGTGTGCGAGGCGCTGCAGCAAATGTGGCGCAAGCATCTCGGCCTTGAGATCGCTCTGCTCGGCCAGGAGCGGCGCGTCTTTGTGGACAATCTGCACGGGCACCGTCTCACCCTCGCGTTCAGCGGGTGGATTGGCGACTACCTCGATCCGATGTCGTTTCTCGATGTTTTTCTCGCGACCAGCGGTCACAATGATCCGAGCTATATCAATCCCGGCTACGATCGTCTCCTTTCCGCCGCCGCCGGCACCGCTGATCCGGTGCAGCGCTACGCGATTTTCTCGCAAGCGGAGTCGCAGTTGATGCGCGATCTGCCCATCCTCCCGCTTTACCATCGGCCCAACCTTCACTTGGTGCATCCGGCGGTGCATGGTTTTGAGTCGAACCTGATGGACATGCATCCGTATCAGGACATGTGGTTGGGAAACAAGTAAGCGCGACTTGTGGTATGCCTTGGGTGGGCGTCGATTTCCATATCGACGCCGGTCGCCAATGTGCAAATTGGCAACCACCAGTTTTCCGTCTGGCCTCTGTCGTCTGCTTGCCTCGCCGTAGCCTTGCGCGAAGGCGGGTCTTCTGTCTTCTGTCTTCTGTCTTCTGATTCCATCCGCCATGCTCCGCTACACTGTCCGCCGCCTGCTGCAGATCATCCCGGTCCTCTTCGTCATCATCACGGCGACGTTCTTCATGGTGCGCTTCGTGCCGGGCGGGCCGTTCACCGCCGAGAAGGCGATCCCGCCGGAAATCCTGAAAAACCTCGAGGCCCACTACGGTCTCGACCAGCCGCTCTGGCGGCAATATCTGGGCTACCTCGGGAAAATCGCGCACGGTGACCTCGGCCCGTCGTTCAAATATTCCAACCGCACCGTCAACGAGATCATCGCCGACAAGCTGCCGGTGTCGCTTGAGCTGGGTGCTCTCTCGCTCGTGATCGCCCTCGTGGTTGGACTGACTCTCGGCGTGCTGGCCGCCGTCCGGCGCAATACCTGGCTGGATTATCTCGCCAGCTCCGTCGGCATGCTCGGCATCTGCGTGCCGACGTTCGTCATGGGGCCATTGCTCGTGCTCTTTTTCGCCATCCGGCTCGGCTGGGTCAACGCCTCAGGCTGGTATACTGCATCGGACCGCATCCTGCCGGCACTGACGCTGGGCTTTGTCTATGCCGCCTACCTCATGCGACTCACCCGCGGCGGCATGCTGGAGGTGTTGAACCAGGATTACATCCGGACAGCCCGCGCCAAGGGAGCGTCGGAAACGCGCATCGTCCTGAAGCACGCCTTGCGTGGCGGGCTGCTGCCGGTCGTGTCGTTTCTCGGCCCCGCCATCGCGGGCATTCTGACCGGTTCGTTCGTCATCGAAACCATTTTCCAGATCCCCGGTCTCGGTCGCGAGTTCGTCAACAGCGCCTTCAACCGCGACTACACCCTCGTGCTCGGCACGGTCATACTGTACGCGGGCCTGATCGTCATCCTCAACCTCGTCGCGGATGTCGTGCAGGTGTGGCTCAACCCGAAGCTGAAGTTCGAGTAAGCATTTTAACCACGGATTTCACGGATGAACACGGATAACCAAACCAAACCCTCATTTTGTCATTCTGATCCCGCCGTGGCGGGAGAAGAATCCAGCAGGATGTTCGCTGTCGTGTATCACACTGGATCCTTCGCTGCGCTCAGGATGACAGGCATCATAAATCCATCCGTGTTA